>CAITJF010000036.1 GCA_903892645.1 uncultured Nitrosomonadales bacterium
CACGAGATGGTCTGCCGAGACATTGGGGTTGTCGAGCAGGTTCCGGATCTTGAGCGCCATGTCGGGCATGACAGGCAAGTCCAGCTGATCGGCTTCCAACGCGGCCAGCACATCGGCGGCAACCACTTGTTCAGTGCTCATGTGGGCGTCGTCAATATTCATATCCAAGAGGAGAATCCGGATAAGTGATAGATCAGACAGCGTATAAGGCTCAGTGAGCCTCTAAAATCCATCATGGCTGAGTTGAATTAACGAACTGCCCCGCAGATGGATGCTTGCAAAAATTTGTATATCCAAAAGGAACTGCCCATTGACAGGAAAATTCTCCTATCAGGCACTCCACCAGATCAGTGCCGCCAAGCAGCCGCGTCCGACAGGTGCTGATGTCCTTATGTGGGGTTGTGGGGTTTTCCGGGTTCACTTGTTCCGCTGCCAGTTGATACCACTTTGCTGCTTCACTTTTATCCTGGGGAACGCCTTGTCCTTTTCTATACATTATCCCAAGGTGGAATTGGGCATCAGCATTACCTTGTTCCGCTGCCAGCCGGTACCACTTTGCTGCTTCAGTGGTATCTTGGGGAACGCCTTGTCCTTTCCTGTACACCATCCCAAGGTGGAATTGGGCATCAGCATTACCTTGTTCCGCTGCCAGCCGGTACCACTTTGCTGCTTCAGTGGCATCTTGGGAAACACCTTGTCCTTGGTCATACATAATCCCAAGAGCAAGTTGGGCGAAGGCATGACCCTGCTCGGCAAGCAGGCGATACTCCCGCAAAACTTTTGCATAATCGCTCGCAGAGAGTACATGTTGTGCATTCACTGGCGACTGATTCAATTTTGTTATCCTCCTAAAACCGAGAGGGCAAGATACACCTCTGCTAACAGGCGTCAATATGCCGAATTATCTAGATATACATAGGCAATTTCTTTGAGCGCATCCTGATGCTTGCGCGAATGTTATAACTGTCGTGCTTTACTTCCACATCCCCCAAATGGGGTAAATTGAAATTTTTAAATGCTTGCACCGTCAACAAATCCATCGCGCAGTTTGCAAGCACGCCCGTTGCCAGCAACGTGAGCAATTCGGATTGGCTGCGCGCACCAGTCTTGGCAAAAACAGATTTGAGTTGTGTCAATTCCACGTTCAGCTTGCTGGATATAACCAATAATTTACCCAGCGTATTTTGCTGGGTTAGTCAGATGGCTAGCAGTCTTATCAGTTGTTCCATCAATTGCCTGCCTTTGATAGTGTCAATCACACCCGCTTTAGCGGATAGTGGATTCACTAAAAGCCCCGCAGGGGTTCTCGCATCCGAAGGGTGTAGGCAATTTGCTACTCGGTAAACCGAGTGCAAATTGGTACAATCCGTACCCTGACAACTTCCTGAAATCGCCATGGGTATGCAGTTTGACATCAAGCAATATTTGATCAGCGAAGAACCTTTCTATCAGCCGCAAGGCAGTGAGGTCTGGCTTTACGAGGCCGCTTATGCCGCGCGTTTGCCGATGATGCTGAAAGGCCCGACCGGTTGCGGCAAATCCCGCTTTGTCGAGTATATGGCGTGGAAGCTTGGCAAGCCGCTCATCACCGTGGCGTGCAATGAGGATATGACCGCATCCGACCTGGTCGGGCGCTATCTGCTCGATGCCGACGGAACGCGCTGGCTGGACGGCCCGCTGACGCTCGCCGCGCGGCACGGTGCGATTTGCTATCTGGATGAAATCGTCGAAGCCCGTCAGGACACCACGGTGGTAATCCATCCGCTTACCGACCACCGCCGCACTTTGCCGCTGGACAAGAAGGGAGAGCTGGTTCGGGCACATCCGGATTTTCAATTGGTCATTTCCTACAATCCCGGCTATCAAAGTTTGATGAAAGACCTCAAGCAATCCACCAAGCAGCGTTTTGCCGCGATGGAATTCGACTATGCATCGGCGGAAACGGAGGCCGGCATTGTCAGCAAAGAAGCCGGTATTGATGCCGATACGGCGGGCCGTCTGGTACGCATCGGCGAGGTGGCGCGCAACCTCAAGGGGCACGGCCTGGATGAAGGCATCTCCACGCGCCTGCTGGTGTATGCGGCCACCCTCATCAACAAGGGCATTGCCCCGCGTGCCGCTTGCCGCATGGCGCTGGTGCGCCCGATTACCGACGATGCGGATATTCGCGACACGCTCGATCACGCCATTGACGCTGTATTTGCCTGACGGCAGCAAGGCAAAATGACAGCCACTCCGGATGAGCGGGAAGCACTGGATTGCGGCTTTGCCCAGGTCCAGGGTGTTTTCGACGACTGCCTGTCTTATGCGCGCGGCAAACTTTCTGCTGCGGGTATAACGGCCTACATCGAGGGCGCACACACCATCTGCAAGCTGGGGCGCGGCGCGGAACCGGTGCTGTTGTTTCTCGAGGAAATGCCGCAGGTGGCGGCGCAGGTGGGTAAGGAAGTCATTGCCGAGGTGGTCGAATTCACCCGCAAGCTGGCGCGTTCGCCCAACAGCCAGTCCATCGCACCGTTCCTGCAAAGCTTGGCCGCCGCTGCCCGCGCGCTGGAAAGCCGAAACCTGTTTACCGAATACCTGAATCTGGTGATCGAAACCATGGAGCGCACCATGCCCAAGGTGCATGGCATAGATTCCATGTATGACAGCCCCTGCCTGCCGGATTTCCTCAAGAGCGTGCCGTTCCTGCTCGGGCAGCTTTCGCTCGGCGGCCTCAGGAGCTGGGTGGATTACGGCATCAGGAGTTATGCCAACGACCCCGAGCGGCAGCGCGATTATTTCGCGCTGCAATCGGCGGATAGCCGCGCGGTGCTTCAGCGCGAACGCCACGGCACTTTGCTGGCGGATCATGAGCGCAAGCTGGATCTTTACCTGCGCGGACTGTGGGCTACCGGAGCCAATTACGTCCCCTACTCGCTGGCGTTCGACACGCTGCGCAAACCGATGCCTTATCTCGACCATCTGGGCATCCATCTGCCGGATGTGTATGACGATTTCATTCTCCCCTCTCCCGCTAGCGGGAGAGGGGCTGGGGGAGAGGGTAACGAGCGGCAGCAAGTTCGCGGCAGCCCCCTCTCCAACTCTGATGTAACTACTAGCCATTCGACTAGGCTGCCCAACAACAGCAGCCAAGTCGCTGGTTATCCCCCGCAAAGCGGGAGAGAGGGCGAACGATTCCCTTCGGGAAAAATAGTCATATCTGGATTGGACCGTTACCGCGCCTTGCTGGCGCATGTCCATGCGCACCGGCGCTGGACCACGCCGGTTCAGGCCGACAACCTCAGCCCGTTTCAGCGTATCGCCATCGAGGTATTTGAGGACTCGCGTGTGGAATACCTCACCCTGCGCGAATATCCCGGCATGCGCAGGCTGTGGCGTGCGCTGCACCCAGCTCCCAGAGAAGGCGCTTGCCCGGAAGGGCAATCCTGCATCCGCCACCGTTTGGCCATGCTGTCCCGCGCACTGCTCGACCCGCAGCATGGCTACGGCAATGCAGCCATACTCAAATATGTCAAACGCTTTCATGCCGTGATGGAAGCCGGGAATGACAGCACGGATTCGATGATCGCGCTCGGCGTGCAATTCATCGCCGAAACCCGTGTGGCGAGCGACTCCAGCGCTGATATCTATTTTGCTGACACTGAAGTTGGCTATCGCGATGACAACCGCCTGATGTGGAAATTTTTTGAGGAGGGCGATGAAGAGGAGTCTGCAACCAGAACGACCAAGGTTCAGCGCGTGGAAGAAGTTGACGATGAGAAATTACCGCCCAAGCTCTACCCGGAATGGGACTACAGCGGCCAGCACTACCGCCCGGACTGGGTGAGCGTATACGAACACCTGCACAGTAGCGGTGACGCGGCTTACATCGACAAGCTGTTGGCCAAGCACCACGCGCTGGCCAAGCGGCTGAAAAAAATTATCGACTTGCTGAAGCCGCAGCACAAGGTGCGCGTGCGCTATCAGGAAGAAGGCTCTGAGCTCGACCTCGATATCGCCATCCGTTCCCTGATCGACCTCAAGTGCGGCATCACGCCAGATCCGCGCATCAACATGAGCCACCGCCATGACGGGCGCAGCATCGCAGTCTCGTTGCTGATTGATCTCTCCGCTTCATTGGGCGACGTGCCGGATGGCTGCGCGCAAAGCAAGCTGGAGCTGGGCCAGGAAGCCGTTTCGCTGCTGGCCTGGGCCATTGAACAAATGGGCGATCCGTTTGCCATCGGCGGTTTCCATTCCAACACCCGCCACGAAGTGCGCTATCTGCACTTCAAGGGCTACAAGGAACACTGGGACTTCAAGGTCAAGGCGCGGCTGGCTGCGATGGAAGCTGGATATTCCACCCGCATGGGAGCGGCCATGCGCCACGCCGGACATTACCTCGCGCACCAGGAAGCCGACAAGAAATTATTGCTGGTGCTGACCGACGGGGAGCCCTCCGATATTGACGTCAAAGACCCGCGCCACTTGATCGAAGACGCGCGCATCGCCGTGCGCGAACTCGACCGGAAAGGCATTTACACCTACTGCATTAACCTCGATCCGAAAGCCGACGAATATGTAGCCGACATTTTCGGCAACCATTACACCGTGATTGATAACATTCAACGCCTGCCGGAGCGTTTGCCGCAACTGTTTTTGGCATTGACCAGATAAGCCTGTATGCACGCATGAATGGAGAGTGCGCGCGAAAGCATGTAAAATCCACAAACTTCAAAATCAATCAACCGGGAAATATATGGGCAAGAATTTAGTGCAATTCATCATTGAAGAACAAAGGCATATTCCGGGTGCGACCGGCGACTTTACCGGCCTGCTGAGCGACATCATTACCGCCTGCAAACAGATTGCCCATAGCGTAAACAAGGGTGCCCTGATCGGCGTGCTGGGCAGTGCCGACAGCGAAAACATCCAGGGCGAGACGCAGAAAAAGCTGGATATCATTACCAACGATATTTTTATCCACGCCAATGAATGGAGCGGCCACCTTGCGGCGATGGCATCGGAAGAGATGGATGACATCTATCACATTCCCGCCCGGTATCCGAAAGGCAAATACCTGCTGACGTTTGATCCGCTGGATGGCTCGTCCAACATTGACGTGAACATTTCCGTAGGGACGATTTTCTCCATTCTGCGTTGCAAGGAAGGCGTGACCAATCCGACGGTAGAAGATTTTTTGCAGCCGGGAACCAAGCAACTTTGTGCCGGCTATGCGTTGTACGGCCCTTCCACCATGCTGGTAATTACCTCCGGGAATGGCGTGAATGGTTTCACGCTGGATAACGATATCGGCGAATTCATGCTGACGCACCCGAAGATGACCATCCCGGACGACACCCACGAATTCGCCATCAACATGTCCAACCAGCGCTTCTGGGAAGCACCGGTGCAACGCTATGTGGACGAATGTATGAAAGGCAAGACTGCAGGGGGGCGCGAGAAAAACTTCAACATGCGCTGGGTAGCTTCCATGGTTGCGGAAGTGCACCGCATTCTGACGCGCGGCGGTATTTTCATGTATCCGTTTGACACCAAAGAGCCCGGCAAGGAGGGCAAACTGCGCCTGCTGTATGAAGCCAACCCGATGTCTTTCATCGTGGAGCAAGCCGGCGGCATGAGCTCTACCGGACGCGAACGCATCATGGGGGTCAAGCCTTCCGGCTTGCACCAGCGTGTGCCAGTGATACTTGGCTCCAAGAACGAAGTCGAACGCGTGGTGAGCTACCACAAGGGGATGTAACAACATGAAGAAAACACTGGTTTCGATTGTGATGGGCAGTTCGAGCGACTGGGAGGTCATGCAGCAGGCCGCTCGGCAATTGCAGGATTTCGGGGTGGCCTGCGATACCCGCGTGATTTCCGCGCATCGCTCCCCAGACCTGCTGTTCGACTACATCCAGGAGATGACGGCGCAGGGGGTGCAGTGCTTTATAGCCGGCGCCGGCGGCGCGGCGCACCTGGCCGGAGTGATTGCGGGCAAGACCACACTGCCAGTGCTGGGCGTGCCGATGCCCTCCAAACACCTCAATGGCATGGATTCGTTGCTGTCTACCGTGCAAATGCCGAAAGGCATCCCGGTTGCCACCTTCGCCATCGGTGAAGCGGGTGCGGCCAATGCCGGGCTGTTCGCGGTGGCGATACTGGCGTTGAACGATACGGCACTGGCAGGCAAGCTTACCAACTACCGCAAGAAGCAGGCCGATGCGATTGCCGCAACTACCCTGCCTGCCTTGGGCTGAGGGAGCGATGACAAGCACACTGCACCAATCAAACCTCACCAGCCTGCCGCTGTTGCACCGCGGCAAGGTGCGCGACATTTACGGCGTGGATGACCAGCATCTGCTCATCGTGCAGACCGACCGCCTCTCCGCTTTCGATGTCATCCTGCCCACACCGGTGCCGGGCAAGGGACATATACTCACTGCCCTGTCCAACTTCTGGTTTGCCAAATTGGGCCACGTTATTCCCAACCACCTTTCCGGCATTGCGCCGGAAGATGTGGTGAAGACGGATGCTGATCGCACACAAGTGGCTGGCCGCGCCTTCGTAGTGAAACGCCTGAAACCGTTGCCGATAGAGGCGATTGTGCGCGGCTATCTGGCCGGCTCCGGTTGGAAGGATTATCAAAAAACCGGGACGGTGTGCGGCATCAAGCTGCCTGCCGGTTTGCAGGAGGCACAGCAATTGCCGCAGCCGCTGTTCACGCCTTCCACCAAGGCTGAGATCGGCGAGCATGACGAAAATATTTCCTTTGAGCAAGCCAAGCAGTTGTTAGGCGAGGCGCGCGCCAACGAAGTGCGCGATGCCACGCTGGCGCTGTACACCCAGGCTGCGGAATACGCGGCCGCCAAGGGCATCATCATCGCTGATACCAAGTTTGAGTTCGGTGTGGATGCGGCGGGCAAGCTGTATCTGATTGACGAGGCGCTGACGCCGGATTCTTCGCGCTTCTGGCCCGCCGATGAATACCGTGTCGGCAGCAATCCGCCCAGTTTCGACAAGCAATTCGTGCGCGACTGGCTGGAGGCTTCCGGCTGGAACAAACAGCCGCCTGCGCCTAATGTACCCTTCGAGGTGCTGCAAAAAACCTCGGACAAATATCATGAAGCCCTGCGGCGGTTGATTGGTACATGACTTCCCCACAGCAGTTAATCCAGGGTTTCCTGCGTTTCCGCGAACAGCATTTTGTGCACAATGATGCCTTGTACCGCCAACTGGTGGAACAGGGACAAACCCCCAACACCCTGGTAGTGGCGTGCTGCGATGCGCGAGTAGATCCTTCACTGGTGCTGGATTGCACGCCGGGCGATTTGTTTGTAATACGCAATGTCGCCAATCTGGTTCCTCCGTGGGGAACCCTGTCCGGCCATCACGGCACCAGTTCCGCGCTGGAATACGGGGTGCGCAATCTCGGCGTGCAGCACATCATCGTGCTGGGGCATGCACATTGTGGCGGCATACGCACACTGGTGGAAACCGGCGGTGCCAACAACCCGGATTCCTTTATCGACGACTGGATGCATCTGGTTGAGAGCGCCCGTGCAGAAGTGCAAAAGGAAATGCCGGGGGCATCAATGGAAGCTCAGGCGCGCGCCTGTGAGCAGCGCGCCATCATGGTTTCCTTGAGTAACCTGATGACTTTCCCGTGGGTACGCGAGCGTGTCGAAGGCGGCACGCTCACCCTGCATGGCTGGTATTTCGATATCGGGCACGGCCAGTTGCTACGCTATAATGCGGCCACCAACGCATTCGAGCCTTTGTAGTTGAAAAATTATCGAACAGGTGCGGCAGGCCAGCCAACCATGAATGATCCGGTTTCTCTCAATTTGCTTTCTTGCTTGACGGATTTTGCCGTTCGTATAGATGCGGATGGCATCATTCAGCAGGCTTTGGAATCATCCCAAACATTCCTTGAATTATCCGCAAGCCCGGTTGGCGAGCCGGTCAAATTTTTTATCCAACCCGAGGACATGGCGGTATTTCTTGAGGCGAAAAGTCTGGCATCGCTTACCGGAGAAAAGCAGTCTTTTGTTTGCCGCCTGTTACGCCAGCGTGTCTTGCCGGTATGGGCGGATTGCCATATTTTGCGTTTGGAAGGGCGGGACGAACACTTCTTTGCGGCTTTCGATGCCTCACACTGGAAGGAAAATGAAGCCAAGCTTTCCCATCTTTCCACACACGATCAGCTCACCGGGCTTCCAGGCAGAGTATTGCTTGATGACCGGATCAGAGTTGGCATCAACACCGCCCATCGTGAGAAAAAAGGCCTCGCCCTTTTCCTTCTCGACTTGGACGAATTCAAGAAAATAAACGACTCGCTCAGTCACATGATCGGTGACAAGCTGATCAAGGCCATGGCAGATCGCCTTAAGGCCATCATCCGCAGTACCGATACGATAGCCAGGTTAGGGGGGGACGAGTTCGCATTGGTTATGATGGGGCCTTGCCAGCACAAGGATGTCGAATTTGTAGCCAAAAAAATACTGGCCACGGCACAGCGGCCTTTTCAAATTGAAGGCCATAACCTGTATATCAGCACGAGCCTTGGTGCCGCAGCTTATCCTGACCATGGAGACAGCCCAGATATCTTGATGAGGCATGCCGAAGTAGCCATGTACAGCGCAAAGGCTAATGGAAAGAACCGCTCGGAAATTTATAGCCCGCGAATAGACAGTGGTGGAAAGGGCAGGCTGTCCCTGGAGTCAGACATGCATGACGGGATAAGGAACGGCGAGTTTCTCCTCCATTACCAGCCCATTTTTTGCGTTAAAACCGGAATGCTGAAGGGCGCAGAGGCATTGATGCGCTGGGACCGTCCCGGACAAGGACTGATTTCACCGGCCAGATTTATTCCGCTTGCCGAGAGCAGCGGCCTGATAGAAATTCTGGGCGCATGGGCCCTGCGGATGGCCTGCCGTCAGGCGAAACTCTGGCAGGAAGCGGGGATTCCGGACTTCTACGTTTCTGTCAATGCATCGCCCCGCCAGTTCATGCAGGAGGGTTTTCCGGAGCTGATAGACAAGGCGCTCAGCGAGTCAGGGCTTGCCCCATCCAGCCTGATGCTTGAAATCACGGAAGGCGTGCTGATGAACAATCCGGAAAGATCGGGGAACCTCCTTACCAAGTTGCGTGCTTCAGGGGTGAAGATTGCCATTGATGATTTTGGCACGGGCTATTCATCGCTTGCCTATCTCAAGAAATTTCCCCTCTCCGTTTTGAAGATCGATAAATCTTTTATCGACGACGTAGTAAAATGCGCTGAGGACATGGCCATTGTTTCGGCGGTATTGAGCCTGGCTGGCGGAATGGGCCTCGTGGTAGTGGCTGAAGGCGTCGAGCATGAAGAACAGCTTGAGTTTCTTAAATCGAAGGGGTGCAACCTGGTTCAGGGGTACCTTACCGGAAAGCCGATGAACGTGGATGCCTTCCATGAAAAATTCATACCATGACGTTGATCTCGACCCTTGAACGTGGAACACCCGAATTTTTCGAGCTACTGTGGAAACGCATAGGAGAAAAAGGGGATTTTCCTTCCCTGTCGAAGTCGGTACATACCCTCGTCGAATCGATGCAGGAAGAAAATCATAGCATCGCGGATATTACCGGAACAATATTGAGCGATTTCACCTTGACCCAGAAGGTGATCAGGCTTGCCAACTCTGCCATGTATTCAAGCATAGGCGGGGAAATTACAACCATATCCAGAGCGGCGATGGTTCTCGGCCTTGATGCCGTGTTGCATCTCGCACTTAGCGTCCGGCTCATTGATACTCTTTCCACCAGCGCGCCAGATTCTGTGGCAGCCCGCTCGGAAATGGCAAAGGCATTGCTTGCCGGTGACATCGCAAGAAATATTGTGAGCAAGGCCAAGGTGAGTGACGGCGAAGAAGCCGTCGTCTGTGCGCTCATGCACCATTTGGGCCGCTTGCTTTTGGTGTTCTATTTCCCTGATGAATGGTCAAAAATACAGCAGGTTTCAACGGATAGTGTATTGCCGGAAAACGAAGCAACCCTACAGGTTATCGGCGTGACACTGGATGAAATTTCACAGGAAGTAGCCAGAAACTGGCATCTGCCAAAGAAGATCGCCAACAGCATGATGAGTCCGGTTTCTCCTTCCGGAACAAGCATTCCAGGCTCTCCTGAATGGCTCCGGCTGATGGCAAGTTTTGCCGGGGAAGCGGCAGCAATCGTGGCAAAAAACGATGGCCGCAATGAGTTGGCAAAACTCGCATCACGTTACGGAGATGCCTTGCTGGTTTCTGCCGACTCCATCGTGGAGTCGGTTAATCAAGCCATCACCGCCGCAAAGGAATCTACTATTCTGGAGAATGTTGACGAGCCCCATGGCAAGCCTGCCGATTCAAAGGAGCGCTTGGCGGCGGGGGTTCAAGAAACCATCGATGCGCTGGCAGAGGGCATGAACTTCGGCAATGCATTGAATCTGGTGCTTGAAACCATGTACGGCAGCATGGGTTTCAACCGGGTCGTCGCCTTCCTGCGTGAAGGCGATTCATTCAGGGGAAAGGTGGGTTTCGGCACCATGATGCCTGCTGCCTTGCAGTACCTTTCCTTTCCAGAAGCCTACGTGACGGATGTCTTTCATTTGTCGCTGGCCAACAACGCCGATGTATTCATCGAGGATGCTGCGGCGCCAAGGTCGGCATCGAGCATGCCGCCATGGTTCACCGAAGCCTTACCTGATGTCCGGGCTTTCGTCATGCTTCCCATGTCTTTCAATGGCCACTCTATTGGCATGTTGTATGGGGACTGGAGGAAAGGTACAACGGAATTGGTCGAACAAAGCGAGCTGGCATTGATGCGCTCGCTCAGGGATAACCTGATGAAGTTGCTCAACCCGAAAGAAGGCTGATGCTGCCCCTCAAGTAATTTTGGTTATTTTTTGGAGCCGCCTGTCAGTTCGCGATAGCGCACCTTGTCTGCTTCAAAACTTGCCCTGACAGAAGCCGCTTTTTCCTGGGCTTTGGCCAAGTCCTGCTTAAGCTTCACCACCCTTTTCTCCCCCTCGGTAATATCTGACTGCAGTGAGTCCGGTATCTTTTTGCCACCCTGCTTTAATTCATCTGCTTCCTTGAGGTAATGATTCAGGCTTCCCTGTGCGGATTCCAATAACAACTGGGTGCTGCTGATACGCGCCTCCACCTGTTGCAGGTTGCGATCACGCGACAGGTCAATTTCCTTTTCATTGCTGTAAGTGTTTACCAATGCTTTGTCTCTGCGGCGCTTATCAATGACTGACTGCTCCTCCTCGATACTTTTCTTGCTTGTGCCGGGCTCGCCCGCCGGTTCTTTTTTCTTGATCTCGCGGCCTTTTTCGTTAAATTGCACCTTGTCCTTATCGGCATATTCCGGGGGAACAACCTCGCCGTAATGGGTCTCGCCCTTGTCGTCCACCCACTTGTATAGTTTTGCTTCGGCAGTTGTGCTAAAGGCTGCGAACAACACCAGAGTTGCACCAAGAGTTTTTATGTTAATCATTTTTTACCCCGTAACGGTCACGATAAGACTGCACTGCCTGCAAATTCTGCACCATCCCGGCATGCTCATGCAAATAAGCGAGCAAGTCATCCAGTGCGGCAATAGACACCACCGGGATGCCATAGTTGCGCTGCACCTCCTGCACTGCGGAAAGTTCATCCTGACCGCGCTCCATGCGGTCCAGCGCAATTACCACGCCGCACGGTGTTGCGCCTGCGGCACGTATCAACTCGATGGATTCGCGCGCCGAAGTTCCGGCAGAGATCACGTCATCAATGATCAGCACCCTGCCCTGCAGCGCCGCACCCACCGTGTTGCCGCCCTCGCCGTGATCCTTGGCCTCCTTGCGGTTGAAGCAATACGGCGCATTGTGCCCCTGCTCCGCCAGCGCAATGGCCGTTCCTGCAACCAGCGGAATACCCTTGTAAGCCGGGCCGAACAACATGTCAAATTCCACTTTTGATGCGAGTATCGCCTGCGCATAAAACTGGCACAGTTCGCGCAGAGCAGCCCCGTCATTGAACAAACCAGAGTTAAAAAAATACGGCGACAGGCGCCCCGCCTTGGTCTGGAATTCGCCGAAGCGCAGCACCCCGTGCTGGATGGCGAAGCGAATGAAATCCTGGCGGAACTGGAACATGTTAGGTGCACCGGAAGATTGAATATGCTGCCATTATAATAGGCAATAGACTCGCAATTCGGACTATAACAAAGCGTATGCGTCGTATTGATATTAAATAGTGGGCGACTTCGAAAGTGGCTCGTTCCACGGCGCCACCTTCAACAACAGCAGCATTCCCGGCACGGCCAGTACCGCGCACAGCAGGAAAAATCCCATCCAGCCGATTGCTTCCACCAGCCAGCCGGTGGCGGCGTTAGCGAAGGTGCGCGGCATAGCAGCAAGGCTGGTAAACATGGCAAACTGGGTGGCGGTGTAGGCCGGATGGGTGGCACGGGCGATGAAGGCGACGAAGGCGGCGGTGCCCAGCCCCACACCCAAGGCTTCGAGGCCGATCACGATGGCGAGCTGGGCGAGTTCCACGGGGGTGATTTCGACGTGATGTCCCACCGACGCCAGCCAGGCGAAACCGAAGATGGAAACCACCTGCACCACGCCGAACAGCCACAGCGCGCGGTTGATGCCGATCTTCACCATCCACAGGCCGCCGAGCAAGCCGCCGATGACGGCGGGCCACAGCCCGGCATTCTTGGCGACCAGTCCGATCTGGGTTTTGGAGAAGCCCATGTCCAGATAGAACGGCGTGGCCAGCGCGGTACACATGCTGTCGCCGAGCTTGTAGAAAAACAGGAAGGCGAGGATCAGCAGCGCGCTGCTCCATCCCCGGCGGGTGATGAATTCGTGGAACGGCTCGATTACCGCTTCGCGCAACGTCTTGGGCGGGATGGCGCGGTGCGGTTCTTGCACCAGCAGCGTCATCGCCACGCCGGGCAGCATGAACAAGGCGGTGGCGATGAACACTGTGCTCCACGGCAAGAAGTCGGCGAGAATCAGTGACAGCGAACCCGGCACCAAACCGGCGATGCGGTAGGCATTCACATGCACCGCATTGCCTAGGCCCAGTTCGTTATCCGCCAGCAATTCGCGGCGGTATGCATCCAGCACAATGTCCTGCGTGGCACTGAGGAAAGCGAGCAGCGTGGCAATCCAGGCAATGGTGCGCAGGTCGCTTTGCGGTGAGAACGCTCCCATCGCGGCAATCACCGCCAGCAGGCCAAGCTGGGTGAGCAGCATCCAGCCGCGCCGCCGCCCGAGCAAGGGCAGGACGTAGCGGTCGAGCAGCGGCGACCACAGAAACTTCCATGTGTAGGGAAACTGGATCAGCGCGAACAGGCCGATGGTCTTCAGGTCAACGTGTTCGCTGCGCAGCCATGCGGGTATCAGGTTGAACAGCAGATACAGCGGCAGGCCGGAAGAGAATCCGGTGAATACGCAGATCAGCATGCGCCGGGTGAGGAGCTGTTGCCAGACGCTCATATTGATTGAGTCATTGGGTACGCAAAGAAAATTTTGTTAACCCGTCATACGAGCGAGCAAGCTTACAACGCACGCTGAAAACGATACACCGCTGTGCTGCCAAGCAGGTTGGGCAACAGGCGAATTTCGCTATCGCCCGTCATTACGCGACGTTCGAGGATACATATGCGATGATCGTTGCAGAAGGTTTCGAAGTCGTGCAACGTACACAGATGCACGTTGGGCGTGTCATACCACTGATAGGGCAGGCCTTTGGACACCGGCATGTTGCCGCGCAACACGTTAAGGCGGTTCTGCCAGTAACCAAAGTTGGGGAAGCTCACAATACCCTCGTGCCCCACGCGCAGCATTTCCTGCATCAGCGGCTCGGTGTGGCGCGTGGCCTGTAGCGTCTGCGACAGGATGACAAAATCAAAGGCGTCGCTTTCGAAGCCGGAGAGCCCGGATTCCAGGTCGCCCTGGATCACATTCACGCCGTTCTGGATGCACGCCACGATGTTGAGATCGTCAATTTCCACGCCGTAGCCGCGCACCTTGCGCGTGTCTTTCAGGTAGCGCAACAGGCTGCCGTCGCCGCAACCCAGATCGAGCACCGAAGCGCCCTGCGGAATCCACGCCGCGATGGCGGCAAAGTCCGGGCGGACGGCGGCAAGCGAGGAATGATCATACGTGCTCATGCGGCAAACTCGCGGCTGACATTATTGAGGTAAGCGCGCATTACCTCGTGGTAATGCGTGTGCTGCATCAGGAACGAATCGTGCCCGTGCGTCGAGGTGATTTCGCCGTAGCTCACGTTCAGGCGGTTATGCAGCAGCGCATGGACGATGGCGCGCGAACGCTCCGGTGAAAAACGCCAGTCGGTGGTGAACGACAACACCAGAAAATTTGCGCGGGCAACGGCAAACGCCTTGTCCAGATCGTCGTTGTATTCGCGCGCCGGGTCGAAATAATCCAGCGCCTTGGTCATTAACAGATAAGTGTTGGCATCGAAATAGGCGGCGAATTTGTCGCCCTGATAACGCAGGTAAGACTCGATTTCGAATTCAATGCCGTAGCCATAGCTAAGCTTGCCGGAAAGCAACTCGCGCCCGAATTTGTCCGCCATCGCATCATCCGAAAGATAAGTGATATGCCCCAGCATGCGCGCCAGGCGCAGGCCGCGCGTAGGAACCACCCCATGCTCGTAAAAATTGCCGCCGTGGAAATCCGGGTCGGTCAGGATCGCGTTGCGCGCCACATCGTTGAACGCGATGTTCTGCGCGGTCAGGCGCGGCGCGGTGGCAATTGCCAGCACATGGCGCACGCGTTCCGGGTATGACAGCGACCACTGCAACGCCTGCATCCCGCCCAGGCTGCCACCCATCACGGCGGCGAACTGTTTGATGCCGAGCAGGTCGGCCAGTCGCGCCTGCGACTCGACCCAGTCTTCTACCGTCACTACCGGAAAGCTTGCGCCATAAGGTTTGCCGGTTTCCGGATTGGTGCTGGAGGGTCCGGTGGAACCATGGCAGCCGCCGAGATTGTTCAGACCGATGACAAAGAACTTATTGGTATCGATAGGCTTGCCGGGGCCGATCATGGTGTCCCACCAGCCCACATTGCTGGTGTCGTCGGCGTAATAGCCCGCCACGTGGTGGTGGCCGGACAGCGCGTGGCACACCAGGATGGCGTTGGACTTGTCGCTGTTCAGCGCACCGTAAGTTTCGTACACCAGCTCGTAGCATGGCAGCACCGCGCCACTCCTGAATGAGAGCGGGGTATCAAACTGTGCGCGCTGTGCGCTGACTACGCCGACGGAATGTGTACTATTGGGCATCACGAAGCAAATTAAGATTTTGCGCGATTATAGCGCAGAGCCCAATCAGCGGCTGCTTACGCATTCAACTTGCCCAGCAACTCGCGTATTTTCATCGGGTCATCCGCGCGTAGAATTTTCTGTGTAAGCGATGCGATATCCGGCAGGCTGGTGGTAAGCACGCGCTGCTTGGTGCCGGGCAGTTGTGCCGAGTTCATGGAGAACTGGCGCAGGCCGAGGCCGAGCAGCAGGCGTGTGTAGGCCAGCTCACCGGCCATTTCACCGCACACCGAAACTGGCACACCCGCCTTGTTCGCGCCGCCTATGACATGCGCCAGCAGGTGCAGCACAGCCGGGTGCAGAGGGTCATACAGGTGCGCCACTTCCTCGTCGGTGCGGTCAATTGCCAGGGTGTACTGAATCAGGTCGTTGGTGCCGATGGAAAGAAAATCCAGCTTTTTGGTGAATACGTTAATCATCAGCGCCGCGGCGGGAATTTCTATCATGCCGCCGATCTGCACCGCGCGGTTATAGGGAATACCTTCATTGTCCAGGCTTTGCTTGACGGCGACGACGAATTGCAGCGTCATGTTGATTTCCGATACGCTGGATAACATGGGCACCAGTATTTTTACATTGCCGTAGTGCGAAGCGCGCAGCAGCGCGCGCAACTGGGTGCGGAACAATTTCGGTTCGGCCAGGCACAAGCGGATGGCGCGCAGCCCCAGCGCCGGGTTGCTGGCGACACGCTTGGTGCCGTTGAGCTGCTTGTCCGCGCCCAGATCGAAGGTACGGATGGTGACCGGCAGCCCTTTCATTCCTTTCGCCACGGCACGGTAGGCTTCAAATTGTTCGTCTTCATCCGGCAGCTCGTCGCGGTTGAGGAATAAAAATTCGCTGCGGAACAAGCCAATTCCGGTAGCACCGTTTTCTTTCACCTCCGCCAGGTCGTGCGGCAGCTCGATGTTGGCGTGCAGCTCGATGGACGTGCCGTCCAGCGTGGTAGCGCGCATGGTCCTGAGCAGTTTGAGCTTCTGGCGATCCTGCTCGAACTGGCTCTGGCGCAGCTTGTATTCGGCAAGGATATGCCGGTCCGGGTTGACGATGATGACGCCCTGCGCGCCATCCACGATGAGCAGATCGTTCTCGCGCAGCAGCTCGCGCGCATGGTGCAGGCCGACCACACATGGCGTGTTAAGGCCGCGCGCGACGATGGCGGTGTGCGAAGTGGCGCCGCCCAAATCAGTAAGGATGGCAGAAAATTGATGCGGCTTGAGCTGGATCAGATCGGCCGGGCTGACATCGTGCGCCACCAGTATCATGTTCACGCCATGCCTTGCGGCGGGCGGCACATGGCCGGATCGCCCGATGAGCGCCTTGAGCACGCGCTCCACCACCTGCACCACATCGGTCTTGCGTTCGCGCAGGTAGGCATCTTCGAAGGCTTCAAAATGCATGACCAGGTCATCCATCTGTACCTTGAGCGCCCATTCCGCGTTGCACTGCTCGCGCTCGATCATTTCGCGCGGCGCGCGGCTGATATGTTCATCGTCGAGAATCATCAGGTGCAGGTCGAGAAAAGCATCGAACTCGGCTGCTGCCTGCTGCGGGCGGTTGGCGCGCAACGCGGCGAGCTCCTCGCGCGTGCTCATCAGCGCGGCGTCGAAGCGCGCCACTTCCTCATCCACCAGGCGCTTGGGCAGCTTGTAATGCACCACTTCCAGCGAAGTGTGCGAAACGAGGTGGGCATGGCCGATGGCGATGCCGCTGGAAACGGCAATGCCGTGCAGGGTGAAATTCATTGAAATCCCCCAAGAGCCGTAGCGAGCAAGCCAAGATGCAAGGCGCCGCGGAACGAGCGACGAGACAACACGCCACATTGTGGCTTGTTGCGGCGGAGACTAACCTTCAGGTTATGTCGTAACCACATACCGGGTTGGTAGGCGAGGAGCGAGTGAGCACGCAACGCAGCATAACCAGCCACTTGGTTGCCGTTTTTTGGCGACCTAGTGAAATGGCTAGTAGTTCCATCAGATTGGCTGCGCAGTAGGCTATTGGGGGACTTCATTCGCCTTCCCCAAAATAATTGTTAATCAGGGCAACAATTTCATCCATCGCTTCCTGTTCTTTCTCGCCGCTAGTCTCAATGCTGACGGTGCTGCCCTTGGCGGCGGCCAGCATCATTACGCCCATGATGCTTTTCGCATTCACGCGCCGGCCCACGCGCGACAGCCACACCTCGCAGGGAAACCGCGAAGCAGCCTGGGTCAACTTGGCCGAGGCACGCGCATGCAGCCCCAGCTTGTTAATTATCAGCGCATCCTGTTGCAACATCGCAGCTTCCCAAATCCGAATTTATTGAAAGGATGCAGTTGCACCCGCTTTCCAGTGCCTTTTGTACTACTTCCGCCAGCGGCTTGTGACTGTAGCACACCACGCGCAGCAGCATCGGCAGGTTCACCCCGGACACACCCTCCACGCGGCCCGGCCGATACAGCCGCCGCGCAATGTTGCACGGGGTTGCGCCGAACAGGTCTGACAGTAGCAGCACCCCGCCGCCCGTATCCAGTTGCGCGATAAGCGCGCGCCCCTCGTCTTCCTTCTGTTGCGGATCGTCATCCGCCAGCACCGACAACACCTTGATGTTAGGCGGCACACTGCCCATGACATGCCGCACGCAGTCCACCAGACTGTCACCCAATCCGTTATGGGTCACTAATAAAATCCCAATCACCTTCCGCTACTCCTTCTTGGTTATTCGATTTTCTGAACCGTTTTTTTATCCGTGAATTCTAGCCGTTTCTGCATCGCGGCGGTGAGATGTACCGTGCCATCGCCCTCAATCAGCAGCGCCTCGGCGAGATTCATTCTTTGCGCGGCATTGCGCCAGCCCGCGCTGCCTGAAATGAACAACGGCTTGGAGCTGGCGTCTGATAGCGTACCGGCATGCGTGCCGTGCGTCAGGATGGTGACCGCCTGAACATCCTGCACCGGGCGTCCGTTGCGCGGATCAATCAGGTGGCAATAGCGTTTGCCGCCAAATTCAAAATAGCGCTGGTAATCGCCCGACGTGCCGATAGCCTCGCCGTCATGCAATTCCAGCGTGGCAATCGGCCCCGGCTTGCGCGGATGCTGGATGCCGACGCGCCAGGCGCGCTCGCCGTGAGTGCCGAGCGCCAGCACATTGCCGCCGATGTTGATCAGTGCATTGTGAATGCCTTGCTGTTTCAGCAATTCGGCGGCACGATCCAGCGCATAGCCCTTGGCGTAGCCGCCGAGGTCCAGCAGCACGGCCTTGTTACTGCTACGCGCCAGCTCCCCTCCCACACTCGTGGGGGAGGGGTTGGGGGAGAGGGTGATGTCACTCATCTGCGGATGTGCCGCGACCAGTACCGCAACTTGTTTTTCATCCGGCAGCACAGCCTTGTATTCATCCGCGTGAAAGCCCCACAGCTTGACCAAGCCGCCGATGGCGGGATTGAACAAGCCATCTGATTGTGCTGAAAGCTGCGCCGCATCCTTCAGCATGGCAGTAATTTCGGGTGCAACCTCGCGGCTCTCGCCCTTGGCAAAGGCGGCATTCAAATCGCTCAGCGCACTGGGCTTCCAGGCATGCAGCAAATCGTGCAGGCGCTGGAATTCCTGCATCACCTGCGTGACGGCCTTTCTGGCGCGCGCCCCATCTTCGCCATACACGCTGACTTCCACCAGCGTGCCGAACACATAGCCTTGTTCCTGATAGGCTGGCGGTTCCTTGCCGCCGCAGGCGGTAAGGGAAATGACTGCACTTAAAATAACAAAGCGCAAACCCCAGTGAACCACCAGCATCACGCTTCCATTTCCTCCAGCTCCACCGCCGCCGCCAGCATGGCCAGCCGCGCCACCACGCCGTAGGCATAGAAGCGGTTGGGCGTGTCGTCCGGCGCGCAATCCGGATTGGGGAAGGCGCAACAGCTTTCGAACGCCAGCGGCACGAAGCTCATGCCGGGTGCGTTGAGATTCTCGTCCACCCCGCGTTCGGTATGCACGCGATAGAAGCCGCCCACCACATAGTGGTCGACCATGTACACCACCGGCTCGGCCACCGCATCGTTGATGTTCTCGAAGGTATACACACCCTCCTGCACCAGTATGTCATGCACCTGCAAGCCTTCCTTGCCCACCGCCATCTTGTTGCGCTGCTTGCGGTTCAAGTCGCGCACTTCGCTGGCATCTTTCACCGTCATGATGCCCATGCCATAGGTTCCCGCATCGGCCTTGACGATGACGAAAGGTTCCTCTTTCACGCCGTATTCGGCATACTTCACGCGAATTTTTTGCAGGATACTGTCCACCTTCACCGCCAGGCATTCTTCCCCGGTGCGCTGGCGGAAATCAATCTTGCCGCAGGTATCAAAGTAAGGGTTGATCAGCCAGGAATCAATGCCGAGCAGCCGGGCAAACTCGCCGGCCACGCGGTCATAGGCGACAAAGTGGTGCGACTTGCGCCGCGTGGTCCAGCCCGCAATCAGCGGCGGCAGCACGGCCTGTTCCAGATTTTGCAGGATGTCCGGCACCCCGGCGGAGAGGTCGTTGTTGAGCAGCACCACGCACGGATCGAAATCTGCCAGGCCGAGCCGGCGTCCGCGCCGCACCAGCGGTTCCAGCGTCAGTGCGCCGCCGCTGGGCAACGGGATTGCGGTGGGTTCGGTAATCTCCGGCAGCAGGCTGCCGATGCGCACTTTCAGTCCGGCCTGTTTGAGGATCAGCGCGAGCTGCCCGACATTCTGCAAATAAAACTGGTTGCGCGTGTGATTCTCCGGAATTAGTAGCACGCCGCGCGCTTCCGGGCAGATTTTCTCGATGGCGCTCTGTGCGGCCTGCACGCACAGCGGCAGGAAATCCGGGTTCAGGTTGTTGAAGCCGCCGGGAAACAGATTGGTATCAACGGGAGCCAGCTTGAAGCCGCTGTTGCGCAAATCCACCGAAGTATAAAAAGGAATGGTGTGCTCCAGCCATTGCTTGCGGAACCAGTGCTCGATGGTAGGTTGTGCATTGAGTATGCGCTGCTCAAGGTTGAGCAGCGGGCCGTTCAATGCAGTAGCGAGATGGGGAACCATAATGCCTTGCGAATAAATTAACTCGGTGCATTCTAGCTGAAAAACCCGGGTTAAATCCGGCTGCAAGTCGTTCAGTAAATAACGATACGCTCATCCGCCTTACGCGGGTTATGCTGCAAAAGCCTAGCCCAACAAGCTTCCCGGCTCCACTGCACTGCCGCGTACCTCCACCCGCTTATGGCGCGACTGTGCACCCTGTTTGAGTTCGACGTTGCGCAGAGGAACATTAAAGCGCTCTGCAATGAAGCGCAGCAGCGCTTCGTTGGCGCGCCCTTCGATGGGTGGGGCAGCGAGACGAATCTTCAGCGCTTCGCCATGCAATCCAGCCACTTCGCTATGCTTGGCGCCGGGCTGCACATGCAGCACCAGCGTGATGGTGTCTCCTTCGCGGCGATACCATGATTCCATGTCAGAGTAATTTTACGGCCAGGTTTTCCAGCCAAGCCAGCGGCACAATGAGTATGAGCTGGCACACGATAAGCAACACCAGCAGGGTAAGGTCTATGTTGCCAAACGGCGGGATGCGCCGCCGCAGCGGAGCGAGGAAGGGGTGTGTTACGACGTTCAGCAGTCCTGCTATCGGCGAGTGCGGGTTGACCCACGACAATATTGCCTGGACAAACAGTGCACCAATCAGCAGGTACACGCTGATCTTGAGCAGCTTGACCAAGGTCCAGACAAGCAGCCCGGGCAAGGGGAAAGTAATAAACGGGAAGCCTTGCGCCCACAGCACGGCGGAAAGGTATATCGCTTCCACCGCGAACGCCAGCAGGAGAGTGGCGATATCGAAACCCCGCATGGCAGGAATAAACCGGCGCACGCGCAGCACCAAAAAATTGGTGAGCGCCATGATTAACTCACCCAGCGGATTGCGCATCGGCGCACGCAGCCATTGCAGGTGAAAACGCAACAGCAGCAGGGCGGCAAATGGCTGCAACAGGGCATCGAGCAAAAACAACAAAGCTTCGTTCAACATATCAGTTTGCACCGCCCAATTCGTCGCCCATCTCTCTGGCGCGTGTGGCGGCGGCATGCACCGCAGCAGCAACGTGCTGTTTTACATTATTGGCTTCCATGCTGAGCAGCGCACGCTCGGTGGTGCCATTTTTGGAAGTCACGCGCGTGCACAATACACTCACGTCATCCTCACTGGCGTCGGCCAGCTTGGCCGCGCCGAGGAAAGTATCCAGCACCAGACGGCGCGCATCGTCATCGTTAAAGCCCAGCTCGCGCGCAGCCTGCTGCATGGCCTCGATGAAATAGAACACATAGGCCGGGCCGCTGCCGGAGACGGCGGTGACCGCATCCATCATCGCCTCATCTTCCAGCCATAGCGTGCTGCCCACGGCAGCGAGCACGGTTTGTGCTATGCCGCATTGCGCCTTGCTTACCGCAGGCAAGGCGTACAAGCCGGTCATGCCGCTCTGAATCAGCGCGGGCGTATTCGGCATGGCGCGCACCACGTTTTGCGATCCCGTCCAGCGCGCCAGATCGGCGGCGCGAATGCCTGCCGCGATGGAGATCAGCAATTGCCCTGACAGCAGCGGCGCAAGCTGTATTGCGACTTCGCGCAACTGCTGCGGCTTGACCGCCAGCACGATGGTATCGCTGCCCGCCACGCCCACCGACAATTCCGCCGTGGCCTGCACGCCGAACTCACTTTGCAGCCGCGCGCGGCTATCCGCGCCAATTTCCACCACACGCAGTTGCGCCGCCGCAAAGTCGCGCTTGAGCAAGCCGCCGATAAGCGCGGTAGCCATGTTGCCGCCGCCAATAAAACAAATATTCATTTGCTGTTTTCTCCGTAATCTCGTTCGCCGAAAATTGCCGTGCCAACGCGCACGATGGTGGCTCCTTCCAGCACTGCCGCTTCAAGGTCGTGCGACATGCCCATGGACAAAGTATCGAGCGCCAATCCCTGCGCGTTAAATTGCGATATGAGTTCGCGCAGCTGGGCGAATGGTTTACGCTGCGCCTCCATTCCCTCTGCTGGTGCGGGAATCGCCATCAGCCCGCGCAGCTTGAGATGCGGCAGCCGCGCCACCGCTTGCGCCAACCCGGCCACCTCATCGGGAGCCACACCGCTCTTGCTGTCTTCACTGCTTACATTCACCTGCAGGCACACATTGAGCGGCGGCAGATTTTGCGGGCGCTGTGCGGACAGGCGCTCGGCAATTTTCAATCTGTCCACGCCATGCGCCCAGGCAAAATTTTCTGCGATGGCGCGTGTCTTGTTGCTCTGGATGGGCCCGATAAAATGCCACTCGAGCGGAAGGTCGCGCAGCGCTTCGATTTTACCCTGTGCTTCCTGCACATAACTCTCGCCGAAGGCGCGCTGTCCGGCCTGGTACGCCTCGCGCACTGCGGTAGCGGGAAAGGTCTTGCTCACCGCCAGCAACGCAACATCTTCCGCGCGCCGTTGCGCCGTGTGCGCGGCTTGTGCAATGGCACGGTTAACGGCTTGCAAGTTGGAAGCAATTACGGTCATAATCGGCGCGTTGTTGACCATACCACGTAGCCGCGCCATTGCGCGGTTCGCGAATCAGCGAGGATTATAATGGATATTACCGAACTGCTTGCCTTTGGCGTCAAAAACAAGGCGTCCGACCTGCATCTTTCTGCCGGCTTGCCGCCGATGATTCGCGTACATGGTGACATACGCAGGATCAACCTGCCGGCGATGGAACATAAAGAAGTGCATGCCCTGGTGTATGACATCATGAACGACGGGCAGCGCAAAATGTACGAAGAGAACAAGGAGATCGACTTCTCCTTCGAGGTTCCCGGACTCGCGCGTTTCCGCGTCAATGCCTTTGTGCATAACCGCGGTGCGGGTGCGGTGATGCGCACCATCCCATCCAAGATAATGTCATTGACAGACCTGAAGTGCCCGAAAATTTTCGAGTCCATCGCCGATTTCCCGCGCGGCATGGTGCTGGTGACGGGGCCTACCGGCTCCGGCAAATCCACCACACTGGCGGCGATGGTCAACCATCGCAACGAAAACGAAATGGGCCACATCCTGACGGTGGAAGACCCGATCGAATTCGTGCACGAAAGCAAGAAATGCCTGATCAACCAGCGTGAAGTCGGCCCGCACACCCTGTCGTTCCAGAATGCCTTGCGCAGCGCCCTGCGCGAAGATCCGGACATCATTTTGGTGGGCGAAATGCGCGATCTGGAAACCATACGCCTGGCGATGTCTGCGGCGGAAACCGGCCACCTGGTGTTCGGCACACTGCACACCAGTTCGGCAGCCAAAACCATCGACCGTATCATTGACGTGTTCCCCGCCGACGAAAAGGAAATGGTGCGCGCCATGCTGTCGGAATCACTGCGCGCAGTGATCTCGCAGACCCTGCTCAAGACCAAGGACGGCACCGGCCGTGTGGCAGCCCATGAAATCATGATCTGCACCCCGGCCATCCGCAACCTGATCCGCGAAGCCAAAGTGCCGCAGATGTATTCCGCTATCCAGACCGGTGGAAATATCGGGATGCAGACACTGGATCAGTGCCTGCAAAATCTGGTCAAGGCCAATGCGGTAGCTGCTTCTGAAGCGCGCAGCAAAGCGATGAACAAGGATTTATTCCCGGGCAACTAATCAATTCCGGGTTAAGAGGAGTCTATTATGGAAAGAGCACAAGCTACCGAGCTGATACACAACTTGCTGCGCGGAATGCTCAGCAAGAAGGCGTCGGACATGTTTATCACCACCGGTTTCCCGCCTGCATTCAAGGTGGATGGCAAGATGACGGCGGTTTCCCCGCAGGCGCTGACTGCGCAGCACACTCAGGAGCTGGCGCGCAGCATCATGAACGACAAGCAGGCAGCCGCATTCGAGGCCACGCACGAATGCAACTTCGCCATCAGCCCGCCCGGCATCGGCCGCTTCCGCGTCAACGTATTCATGCAGCAGCAGCGCGTCGGCATGGTGCTGCGCACCATCACCACCAAGATTCCGGATTTCGATGAAATGGGATTGCCACCCGTCATGAAGGATGTGGTAATGACCAAGCGCGGACTGGTCTTGCTGGTCGGCGGCACCGGCTCCGGCAAATCCACCACCTTGGCAGCCATGCTTGGCTATCGCAACAAGAACAGCTATGGCCACATTATCACCATCGAAGACCCGGTGGAGTATGTGCATGAGCACATTAACTGCATTGTCACCCATCGTGAGGTCGGGGTGGATACCGATACTTGGGAAGCCGCGCTGAAGAACACCCTGCGCCAGGCGCCGGACGTTATTCTCATTGGCGAAATTCGTGACCGTGAAACCATGGAACATGCCGTGGCGTTCGCCGAAACCGGCCACCTGTGCCTGGCCACCCTGCACGCCAACAGCGCCAACCAGGCGCTGGATCGCATCATCAACTTCTTCCCGGAGGAGCGCCGCGCGCAATTGCTGATGGACTTGTCGCTTAACACCAAGGCGCTTATTTCGCAGCGCCTGATCCCGAACAAAAGCGGAACCGGTCGCGCGGCAGCGTTTGAAATCCTGCTCAATTCACCGTTGATCGCCGACCTGATCTTCAAAGGCGAGGTGCACCAAATCAAGGAAGTCATGTCGAAGTCGCGCGAAATCGGCATGCAGACTTTCGATCAGGCGCTATACGACTTGTACGAAGCAGACCAGATCAGTTACGAGGAAGCGCTGAAGAATGCGGACTCGCTCAACGACCTGCGCCTGAACATCAAGCTGAATAGCCAGAAATCCAAAGATAGAGACGTGATGTCGGGGATTGATAATCTGAAGATGACTTGAGGCGCATGAATAATCTGGGAGGTTTTGCAGTGGCGTTTTTGTCCGGCAAATTAGGGGGTGCCATAATTTCACCTCAAATAAAAACAAAGCATTGCACGACGGATGCCAGATTATACCCCTCGAAGGTGCCTTTGCCGGTACGTTTTAGGGTGTCTACTTTACGTTATGCCTTATGACCAATGATCAACATACTAGACCTCTCTGGATTGGCATGCTTGCGTGCGCCTTATGTCCGACTCTGATTCTAGAAGTATTGTTTCAATTTTCTGCCGAGAAAAACATGATGTTGATTCCAGACTTGGTTGTCATCATCGTTGCATTGCCGGTTTCGCTTATTGTGACGTTCGGTGTTGCATTGCCATATACCTTATGGCTTAAACGGCGCGGCAAGTTAAATGCAATACGTCTAGGTGTTGCTGGTGTCTTATCTGGCGCAGTTGCCTTTGCTGCATTTAGTTTTTATAACGCCTACTGGCCTCAAATGAACGACCATACTTTTATGCTCAAAATGGCGCTGAAAGCAGCTATATCAGCTACGTTGCCTGGTGCTATCCTAGGTTTCTTGTCTGCTGTTGCGCTATCCATTTGTGCTGGCATAACCTTTCGCTCAAGCGGGACGCGGTGAACGGCGTGGTTTTCTCTTCCACGTTTAGCGCGCCGCGCCCCTTAGCTCCACGTTATGCCTTATGACAACCGTCACACTTGGCTTTGAGCCAGACACTATCATCAGCAAGTTAGAAATCGCTCAGCGCCAGTTGGACGAGGCAGTAACGCTCTTTTTGAAGGGCGATTACGTGTGCTCACTCACTCTCGCTGGAGCAGCCGAAGGCATATTCGCAGGTTTGCTAAATCAGAAAGGCAACCCATCAGTTGTTGAAGAATCTTTTGAAGCCATTCAGCGTATTCGAGGCAAAATCGGGCTTCCTGTCATGGGCGACAAGAAGAATACTGAAATATTCAACCAATGGAACGACGCACGAAACAAGCTGAAACACCATGGGAAAAAGGAAAGTGAGACGGTTAAATTAAATCTTTTCGATGAAGCCTACTGGATGCTCAGGAGATGTATTGCAAGCACTGACATGCTAGGCATTTCCATACGTAATCGAGACAATTTTGAAAACTGGATCGTCGTTAATATCAACATGTAAATTTTGAAGAATTGGAGAGTGTATGGAACATCACAAAAAACTGGGCACCATAGCAATGGCACTTTCAATCGTTCTGGCACTGGCCTCCTTCGTCTTTTCGACAAGCGGCTGCTATCCCGGTACAGTGAACGACGAATCCTTGGTGAAATGGTTTCTGTTTTGTTTACGTGTCGTTATCTACGAGGAAATTCCGGGCAATCAGTTCAGTGACCACATATATCTCCCGACAAAATATTTGTTCCTTACTTGTGTCGGGCTATTTGCGGTTGGCGCTCTTTGGTATAGAGACTCATTGCCCATACCAGCCAAATTGAAAGCACTTGTGTCATTCAACGAATAACACACGGTTTTGAAGGTACTCTGGCTATAAGGCATAACCCGTCGTTCGAGCGGGACGCTATTCTTCCCCCAAATTAATTGACAACCCGCCTCACTTCGGCCGATTACTCCCCGCCACGATCTTGTATTCCAGCAGGCGGCATTCGATGGTGCCGTTGAACAACGGGGTGCGCCTGGACGGGGACAGGCGCATCAATTTCAGGATGGCCTTGTCGGAGGTGAGCAGATAAGCCGTCCAGCCGCCGAATTTTTTCTTCAGCGCATCGCCCAGTTTCGGGTACAGCTCGGCCAATTCATCCAGTTCGCCCATGCGTTCACCGTAGGGCAGATTCGCCACCAGCACGCCGTGCTCGGCAGGCGCGGTGATCTCCAGCACGTTAGCCTGCTTGAGCGATACCGCTTCCAGCAGCCCGGCATGCTCCAGATTGAGGCGCGCCGCCTTGAGTTCATCGCCGTATAAATCGCTGCCGTGAATCGGCAGCGCCGTCACCGGCTTCTGCGCCGCCTGCGCTTCTGCACGGATTTTCTGCCACGCGGTGGCATCGAAATTTTTAAGTTTCTCGAAGGCAAAACTGCGACCGATGCCGGGCGCGATGTTGAGCGACATTTGCACCGCCTCGATCAGAAAGGTGCCGCTGCCGCACATCGGGTCGAGCAGCGATGTGCCCGGCTGCCAGCCCGTCAGGGACAGAATTCCTGCCGCCAGATTTTCGCGCAGCGGCGCGATGTTGGTGTGCTGGCGCACGCCGCGCTTGAACAGCGCGTCGCCGGAGGTATCCACATACAGCGTCATGCGGTTGTGCTCGAGGAAAGCATGAATGCGGATGTCCGGCGCATGGGTATCCACGCTGGGACGTTCGCCGCAGAGGGCACGGAATTTGTCGCATACCGCATCCTTGATTTTCAGCGTGGCGAAATCCAGGCTTTTCAGCGGGCATTTGATCGCCGCCACGTTGACACGGATGGTGCGCGTGGTGTCGAACCAGTTGCCCCACGGCAAGGCATGCACGGTGTCGTAGATATCCTGCTCGCTGCGGTAATCGGCCATTGCCACGCACCACAATATGCGGCTGGCAATGCGGCTGTGCAGATTGATGCGGTAGCCCAGCAACCAGTCACCGGAAAAATGCACGCCGCCGTCGGTGGCGCGCACCTCTTGTGCGCCCAGCGCGGCCAGTTCGTTGACCAGGACCGCTTCAAGGCCGCGCGGGCAGGGTGCGAAAAAATTTGCAATCATTTATGGAACGCCTTGGTTAATAATCTTCCCCTTTTGCAAAGGGGGGTGCCACTGAATTAGAACGGCTTGACCACAACCAGTATCACCACCGCCATCAACAACAAAACGGGAATCTCGTTGAACCAGCGATACCACACATGGCTGTGGGTGTTGCGCCCCTGCTTGAACAGGGTGAGCAAGCGCCCGCAATAAAAATGGTAGGCGACAAGGATAACCACCAGCAGCAGCTTGATGTGCAGCCACACGCCGGTAATGCCGTAGCCCAGCCACAGCCAGAGGCCAAACAGCAGCGCCAATGCCGCGATGGGCGTCACGAAACGATACAGCTTGTGCGACATCAGCAGCAACCGTTCGCGTTCGGCATCTTCCCTGGCCATCGCCAGGTTCACAAAGATGCGCGGCAGATAGAACAGGCCGGCAAACCAGCTGGTAACGAAAATGATGTGAAAGGCTTTAACCCACAACATAAACCACCTCTAAAAATCTGTTATGCCGGCCTGCGCCAGAATGATGAACTCGATTTACTCCGCCGATACCCCCATCCTACCCTTCCCCCTGGGAGGGGGAAGGAGCCCATCCCCTCACCCTTGCAGGGGGAGGGTTAGGGAGGGGGTAGAAATACCAAGCTCTCAACAGACATAAAAAATCCGGGGTTACTGCGACAGCCGCCGCCGGAACAATACCAGCGACACATAAAACCCGAATGCAGCATATCCAGCCAACACTCCGACATGCAGCAACAAACCGGGCGGCAACACGCCATTCATCAAGGGTCGGGCGATGTCCACCGCATGCGATAGCGGCAACATGGCCGACACGGTTTGCCACATCGGCGGCAGTTGCGTGACCGGAAAAAACACGCCGCATAATAACATCATGGGGGTGATCACCAGCGTGAAGTAGTACATGAAAAAATCGTAGCTCGGCGCCAGCGCGGTTGTGATCAGGCCGATTGCGGCGAAGCACAGCCCGATCAGCAGCGCCAGCGGAATCAGCCACAGCGACAGCGCGAAATGCGTCAGCCCCAGCAGCCAGGCCACCGCCAGCACCGCTGTGCCGGATAACAGGCTTTTGCTCGCCGCCCACAGGATTTCCGCCAGCACGACATCGTCCAGCGTGACCGGCGTGTTGAGGATGGCCTCCCAGGTGCGCTGCTCGTGCATGCGCGAGAAACCGGAATACAGCGCCTCGAAACTGGCGCTGTTCATGGTGCCGTAGCACACCGTCCCGGCGGCGAGGAATACCATGTAGGAAGTGCCTCCCATCTGCGGCAACAGGCTGCCCAAGCCGTAGCCCAGCCCCAGCAAGTAGATGATCGGGTCGGCCAGGTGGCCGATGATGGATGTGGCGGCCACTTTCTTCCACACCAGAAAGTGGCGCCGCCAGATCAGATCGG
>CAITJF010000037.1 GCA_903892645.1 uncultured Nitrosomonadales bacterium
CACGAGATGGTCTGCCGAGACATTGGGGTTGTCGAGCAGGTTCCGGATCTTGAGCGCCATGTCGGGCATGACAGGCAAGTCCAGCTGATCGGCTTCCAACGCGGCCAGCACATCGGCGGCAACCACTTGTTCAGTGCTCATAGGGGAGTCGACAATTTTCATCCAGATAGCCTGTCATGGCTGAGCTGAGTCAACGAACTGTATCGCGGAGGGATGATTGCAAACCTTGCCCTCTGCAAAAGGAACTGCCCACTGGCATCTGATTACCTCCATCAGGCACTCCACCAGACCAGTACTGCCAAGCAGCCGCGCCCGACAGGTGCTTGCGCCCTTTGTGGAATTGTTGAGTTGCGGGGTTGTGGGGTTCACTTGTTCTGCTGCCAGTTGATACCACCTTGCCGCCTCAGTGGCGTCTTGGGGAACACCTTGCCCTTTTCTGTACATCATTCCAAGTTGGAATTGGGCATCCGCATTACCTTGTTCCGCTGCCAGCCGGTACCACTTCGCTGCTTCAGCGTCATCCCGGAGAACGCCTTGTCCTTTTCTGTACATCATTCCAAGGCGGAATTGGGCGAAGGCATGACCCTGCTCGGCAAGAGGGCGATATTCCTGCAAAGCCTTTGCATAATGGCTCGCAGAAGGTGCCTGTTTTTCGTTTAAGCCCCGCTCTATTTCATTTGGTGTTGGTTTCAGCATATGAGTCATTCATTGAAGCTGGGCAGTTTTCTAAGAAAAAATGCCGAGTAAATAATGGGTCTGATCCTTGTAATAGTTCGTTATCAAAAAAATGATTTCCACAGCCAGAAACAGATAAATCATGTTCAACAGAGGCTGCATGGGCAAATACGCTTGCCAGCGATAGCCACAATCCCTGCAACCAAGCGGCTGGTATCCCGCCGCCTTCAGCAGCCAACCGGAGATTGACCGCGATTTAATTTTATAGGGATGAGTCGAATGGCACTTCTGGCATAACTCGGAAAACTCCATCGCCTTTGTTTTCTGTGGATGCTATAAGCGTTTGCATTGTTCCCACATCCCCCAACTGAGGTAAATCCGCGAGAATCTTTATCTTGTCTGCAAAATGAATGGCGATGGTATTCGTTTGCGTGGAGCTTGGGTATCGGTGTCTGTCCTACAGCGGTGTAACAGGATGAGCAGCGTGGTTGTCAGTGTTTGCTCAACCTGCGGAAAAATAATTTTCCGTTTCTTGGTTCCTGCTCGCCCGGTTTGGGGTTATCTATCCCTGTGCTGCGGGGGGGGGAGGGTTGTACGAGATAATTTTCGATGGCGTAGTGCATTAGTTCGGAGTTATTGCGTAAGTGCATCTTTTCCAGAATGCGGCTGCGGTAGGTGCTGACGGTTTTTACGCTCAAGCCAAGGTCATTGGCAATTTCCGTAGCGGTTCTGGCCGAAGCGAGCAGCAGGAAAATCTGGTATTCGCGATCCGACAGGGTTTTATGCGGAAATTCTTCATGCAAATCACCTGCTTCGTTGGCAAGCATTTCAACCACTGCCGGACTGATGTACCTCTTGCCGCTAGCCACCCGGCGCACTGCCTCCACGACTGCTATCGGTGCGCACTCCTTGGTCAGGTAGCCGGCTGCACCGGCCTTGATGAGGCGCACGGCATATTGGTCTTCCGCATAGATGCTGAGAACCAGTACCGGCAATTGCGGTTTTTCCTTATGAAGCTTCTTGAGCAAGTCGATTCCGTTCATGCCGGGCATGGCAATATCGATCAGCGCAATGTCGCAGTCATGTTTGAGAAGCCAGTTCAGGGCATCGGTGCCGTTAGCATACTCCGCCACGACATTTATCTCGTCGTCGTCTTCCAGAATTTGCTTCAATCCCTGGCGCACCACGGCGTGGTCGTCGGCAATCAGGATGCGGATCATGCTTCTCCCTTTTTGTTGTCTGCAGGTAGCGGAAATGCTACCGTTATACGCAGCCCGCTGCCGGGCTGGCTGTCGAATTTGATCTTGCCGCCCAGTTGTTCGGTGCGTTCGGTCATGCCGAGTATGCCATAGGAGTTTGCGGCAACGGAGCTCTCTTTCGGAAGACCGCAGCCATTGTCGTTGATTGACAGAAAAGCCTCTTCTTCGTCGTGGCGGAATTCCACCTCCACACGCGAGGCACCGGAATGCCTCGCCACATTGGTGAGGGCTTCCTGAAAAATACGGAGCAGCGCAATCGAGCGTTGCTTGTCCAGATCGCCTTCGTCCTCGACGCAGTTTACCCGGCATTCGATGCCGGTGCGTTTATGGAATTGCGTGCACTGCCATTCGAGTGCCGCCAGCAGGCCGAGATCGTCGAGCATGGTCGGACGCAGGTCGGAGATGACGCGCCGCGTGACGCCCACCGCGTCATCAATCAATTGCGACATCGACCTGATGCGCTCGAGAAGCGGTGCTGTTTCCTCATTCGCGGGCAGTTTGCGCGACAGCCAGTAAGCATCCATTTTAAGGGCGGTCAGCGTGCCGCCCATATCGTCGTGGATTTCGCGCGCGATGCTGGCCTTTTCTTCCTCGCGCACGTTCAGCATATGCGCGGAGAGGCTGCGCAGTTGCTGCTCGGCGGTTTTGCGTTCGGTGATGTCGCGCGCGAGGAAAATGAAGCGAGGTTCTTGTCCAGGGTTGACGTGCTTCCTGGAAACGGAAAGTTCAAACCAGAACTTGCCCTGCGGAAGGGGCAATTCATAATGCTTGCCAGTTGATACACCGCTTTTATGCGCATCCCGCAATGCTGACATACACACTTCCGCCACACTTGGAGGAAGAACATCGGAGAACTTTTTGCCAAGAAATACATCTGCAGGCGCGGCCAGCAAATCGGTACGAGGGGAATGATAGTTATAAATTCGCCCATCCAATCCAACCTCAAACAGAAGGTCGGGAACAGCATCAAGCGTGGCTTGTAATTTATTTTTGCTTTCCAGTAATTCTTTTTCAATCGCTTTGCGTTCGGTGATGTCGCGTGCATAACCGAGCACACCGTAACAATGTCCATCTGCATCGAGTAACGGCAGTTTAAGTGTGTCAAAGATGTGCAATTTTCCATCGACGTGCGTGGCCGGATCATACGGGTTGTGAATCGTGTTGCCCGCCATTGCCACATCGTCATCGGTATGAAAACCGCGAATGCCACGGGCTGGATCGCCGTTGCACAGATCGTCCGGCCAGAACTCCGTGTCCGACCGCCCAGCCATGTCCTGCGGTGTGCAGCCCTGACTCGCTGCAAACGCTCGATTAACGAACAAGAAGTGATAACTCGTGTCCTTGGCAAAAATCCAGTCCGGTGTCGAATCGAGTACCGTCTGGAGCATCGCCTGTGCGCGCTTGATTTGACTTGCTGCAATTTCTTTTTCAGCTTCAGCCTGCTTGCGCTCGGCGAGGAACGTGGCCAGTGCCATGCCAGTCACGGACAAAATCACCGTATAAAGCCAGTAATTGACCAGATGGGTTTGGGCGATGTCATTGGCGAAGAAACCGACCCCATGATATGCGCCCATCAGGGCCTGAATTGCCGTCACGGTCAGGGTGATCACGGTGCCACGGGTTCCGAGGCGCACCGCTATCCAGGTGATGAACAGGAATATCACGTAGCCTCGAGCTATATTGCCGAGGCTATCGTGGAACCAGCCAAGAAAAACGATTTGTCCCGCCAAGAACGTCAGGCCAAGCAGCAATGCGGCTTCAGCCACCCGCTTTGCTCCGAGCCAGTCATTTTTTGTCTGCCAACAGACCAGTATCAGGGGTGTAACCAGGATGACCCCGAGCGTGTCACCCGTCCACCAATGGAGTAGTTCAAGGGAATATGTTCCGGAGGGAATGAGGCCGGAAGCAAGTAATACCGTGACCCCGATGTTGGCAGCGATGCCGATGCCAACGCCACCACCCAGGAGGATCAGGCGCAGATAGTCGCGCAAGGATTGAAGGGTCGGGTCAAACTTGTTGTCGTGCGTGAGCAACCAGGCGCCACAAAGTGCCTCCAGTGTATGGCCCGATGAGATGACGACAGCCACCAAAAATTGAGCTGTCATTACATTTATCAGGATAGCCCCGAGAAACACGCCCCAGGCATACCGCTTCCCGCCAAGCAGCAGCACAGCCAAGGCAAATCCGCTCGCCGCTTCAAAAGCACTGACCGTAGTGCCGCTCTCGAAATAGCGATGATCCAAATGGATGAGCAACGCGTAGAGCGCAGCCACGCCGAGTTGTTTCAGCAGGTCTATCAGGCGGCGTTGGGTGTCAGGAGGGAGCATCGTGTCAGCAACAATCAACAAGTTGAGCGGATCATTCCACCGGAATGGGGGTTAATCAGGCCGCGATCCAATCCCTGGCTTGCCCATAATCGGCAAAAGCGCGGATGTCGGCATCCACGAACAGGCGCGACAGCCACGCCTGCCAGGTGAGCCACTGGTCATCGGTGACCACAGCGATCTTGCTGAAGTCATGCGGGTGTTCGCGGCTGAAGAATTTGATTTCTTCCCATGCCACGTCCACCGTGTAACTGATCATGTCGCGCAAGTCGAACAGCAGGTTGACCGCGCCGGGCGATTTGAGTTTGTATAGTGCATGTTCTTCGAATTGCTTGAAATCAGCCAGGGTAAATTCGCCCAGTACGGCTACGTTGAGCAGGGTGTCGGTTTGTTCAATGGTAATCATCAGGGTTCTCTTTTCGTTGGTTATGCGTCGTGTTTGGGCGCCAGTTTCAAGCTTAACATACCGCCCGTGATGATGAGTGCCATGCCTAACCATCCTGTCAACGGCAATGCCTCGCCCCATAAAATAATGCCGAACAGGCTGGCGAATACCACCGTGCTGTAGGACAGGCTGCCTACCACCTGGGTTCTTCCGGTGCGGTAGGCGCGCGTCATGGCGAGTTGTGCCAGTGTGGCGCTGCTGCCCAACCCAATCAGGATGAGCAGGCTGGGTGCACTGACCGGGTGGATGGTGCCGAGCAGCATGGCGCTGCCGCTGATGAGCGAGGCAATCAGGCTGAAATAGAACACTACGCGCCATTCCGGCTCGCCCTGCAGCCCGAGCTGGCGCACATTAAGCATGGCAATGCCGGCGAAGAAACCGGAGATCAGCCCGAGCAGGCCGGGGATGATCTGGTCGCGCTCCAGCGTGGGGTGCAGCAACAGCACCATGCCGGCAAAGCCCAGTGCAATAGCGAATACAAGCGGAGCGTGGAAACGCTCCTTGAACACCAGCATGGTCAGCAGGGTGAGAAATAGCGGCGAGGTGTAGTTCAAGCTGACGGCGGTGGCCAGCGGCAGCACGGTGATGCAGTAGAAGAACAGCATCAGCGCGATGGAGCCGGAAATGCCGCGCCACAGGTGTCCGCCCCAGTGCGCGGTGGCAATGGCTCCGCCCTGTTGCCGGATGAGGGCGTAGACCATCAGCAGTCCGATGAAGGAGCGGTAGAACACCAGTTCGATGTTGGAGAAATAGTGTGCGCCGAGTTTGACGAATACGCCCATGCAGCCGAACAGAAATCCGGCAGCGAGCATCCACAGTGCGCCCACTTAAAGCGCACTCACCGGAAAGTTGAACGTAAATCTCATGAAAATCCAAACATGTTCAAAATCATATCCTGTGCAACAGGCGGTCAACTGCCGTTTCCAGGGTTATAGCCAGCCGGAACGCTTGAAACGGTAGTAGAGAAACCCGCATGTTGCCGCAATTACCAGCAGCGCCAGCGGGTAGCCGTATTCCAGCTTCAGTTCCGGCATGTGCTGAAAATTCATGCCCCACATACCGGTAAATATTGTGGCAACGGCGAAGATACCCGCCCAGGCAGACAAGCGTTTGTTGATCTCATTCTGTTCGATGGATACCGTGGATTGGCAGACCAGGATTGCGGTGCCGATGGTGTCGCGTACGGCGTCTATCGCGGCGTTGATGCGGGTCAGGTGGTCATAGACATCGCGGAAATATTCATGGCTGGTGGCGCAAACAGGTGGCACACGCCCGCCATGTAATTTGCCGGCGGCTTCCATCAGCGGCATGACAGCATGTTTGAGCACCATAACCTTGCGCTTGAGTTTATACAACTGCTCAATATTGGCGCGGGCGGCCCCTTGGTCGAAGAGGTGCTCTTCGATGGATTCCAGTTGCGTCTCCAGATCGTCTATCACCGGGAAATAGCGATCCACCACCGTATCCATCAGCGCATAGAGCACGAAGCCTGCACCCAGCCGCAGCAGTTCCGGCTCGCGTTCACAGCGTTCGCGCACCCCGATAAAATCCTGGTCGCTGCGGTTGCGCACGGAAAGGATGAAGTTGCGCCCCACGAAAACGCTGACTTCGCCGACGGTCAGCTCGGAATGTATTGCCCCTATCATGTGCATCACCACGAATAGTGTATCGCCGTATTCCTCGATCTTGGGGCGCTGGTGGCCGTGCTGCGCATCCTCGATCGCCAGATCGTGCAGCCCGAATTCTTCCTGCATTTCTGCAAGCTCGGCATTAGTGGCATCGCGCAGGGCGACCCAGATGAAGCAGTCCGTACGTTTTAAGTAATCACTGATTTCTTCGGTGGGAAGGTCAGCGAGCTTGACACCGTTCTGGTAGGCAACGCAATTGATCAGCATGGCAGTTTACGGTTGGTTTATGGGCATGCGGAGTATAAACGTTAGTGTGTAGCGGTTACAGTATCCAGCGCAAGGTTAAGTTCCAGTATATTCATTACTGGGTTACCCGGAATGCCGGGTTGGCATGCTTGCAGGAAGCCGATGTGCGTGTGGTTCACCCGATACTCCAGTCGGTGCCTAACGCTGCACCAAGTACAAAAAATTGTCCGATGAGTGGGCCTTTGGGTAGAATGCACCTCCCTTCACAAATGGAAGCGTACATGGCGGGCAAAACCCAGAAAACATCCAGTTTCGAGGCGGCGCTGGCCGAGTTGGAACAAGTGGTGGCGGAGATGGAAGCAGGACAGCTGCCGTTGGAAGACGCATTGGCGGCCTACAAACGCGGCGCCGAACTGTTGCAGCATTGCCGTGGGCGCTTGGAAGATGCACAGCAGCAGGTACGCATTCTAGAAGAAGGTACACTGAAAATTTTTGCTTCTAATTTTGCTGACAATTCTTCCGGTGCGGGCAATACCGCCAAGCGTGAAGATGCCTGATTTTCAGACTTGGGCAAATGCCCAACAGCGCCGTTTCGAGGATGTGCTGCGCCGCCTGCTGCCGCAACCCGATATGGCGCCGCAACGCCTGCACGCCGCCATGCGCTATGCCGTGCTGGATGGCGGCAAGCGTGTGCGCCCGCTGCTTGCCTTCGCCGCAGGCGAGCTGGTTAATGCGGATATCGCGCGCGTCAACATCGCCGCCGCCGCCGTCGAACTGATCCACGCCTATTCGCTGGTGCACGACGACATGCCGTGCATGGACAACGATGTGTTGCGCCGCGGCAAGCCGACCTGCCATGTTGAGTACGACGAGGCCACCGCGCTGCTGGTCGGCGACAGCCTGCAATGTTTGGCGTTTCAACTAATGGCGGAGCATCGGCTCAATGATGATCCGGCATGCCAATTGGCCATGATCAAACTGCTGGCGACGGCTTCCGGTTCGCGCGGCATGGCGGGCGGGCAGGCGATAGATTTGGCCAGCGTAGGCAAGCAGCTCACCGTACCCGAACTCGAATTCATGCATATCCACAAGACCGGCGCGCTGATCCGTGCCGCTGTTCTGCTCGGCGCACACTGCGGTAATGCGCTGGATCAGGCGCAACTGGACCGGCTGGATCATTTCGGCAAATGTGTCGGGCTGGCCTTTCAGGTGGTGGATGATGTGCTCGACAGCGAGGCGGATACCGCAACCCTGGGCAAGACTGCGGGCAAGGATGCCGAACATGACAAGCCTACTTATGTCACCCTGCTTGGTGTGCAGGCCGCCAGAAAAATGGCGGCGGAACTGCATCGCGAAGCGCTGGATGCGCTGTCCGGGTTCGGCGAAGGGGCGCGCCGTCTGCGCGAACTTGCCGACTTTATCGTGCTGAGAAAATTCTGATGAAAATTCCTGCGACTTCCAAATTATTCGTCACTCCCGCGAAAGCGGGAGTCCAGTTAATAAAATCACTGGATTCCCGCTTTCGCGGGAATGACGGTATTTTTTGAGGCTCTTTGTGCATTCCCTGCTCAACACCATCAACACCCCCGACGACTTGCGCCGTCTGGAGCGCAAGCAGTTGCCGCAGCTGACGGATGAGCTGCGCCAGTTCCTGATCGAATCAGTGAGCAAAACCGGCGGCCACTTATCTTCTAACCTCGGCACGGTGGAATTGACCGTTGCGCTGCACTATGTATTCAACACGCCGCATGACCGGCTGGTATGGGATGTGGGTCACCAGACCTATGCGCACAAGATACTCACCGGGCGGCGCGAGGCGATGAAATCGCTGCGCATGGCAGGTGGCATTTCCGGTTTCCCGAAGCGCAACGAGAGTCCTTACGATGCCTTCGGCACCGGGCATTCCAGCACCTCGATTTCGGCGGCGCTGGGCATGGCGATAGCGGCCAAGCTGGCCGGTTCAGACAGCCGCGCCGTGGCTATCATCGGCGACGGTGCGATGACCGGCGGCATGGCGTTCGAGGCGCTCAACAATGCGGGAGCGATGAACGCCAACCTGCTGGTCATCCTCAACGACAACGATATGTCCATCTCGTCACCGGTGGGCGCGCTCAATAATTATCTGGCCAAGCTGATGTCCGGGCGCTTCTATGCGGCCATGCGGCGCGGCGGCGAAAAGGTGCTGGGCGTGGTGCCCCCGGTGCTGGAATTCGCCAAGCGCACCGAGGAACACGTCAAGGGCATGGTGATACCCGGCACGCTGTTCGAGGAATTTGGCTTCAATTACATCGGCCCCATAGACGGTCACGACCTGAATGTGCTGACCACCACGCTGGGCAATATCCGCAACCTCGATGGGCCGCAGTTCCTGCATGTGGTTACGCAGAAGGGCAAGGGCTACACGCATGCGGAAGAGGATTGTGTGCTGTACCACGGCGTCGGCAAATTCGATCCGGCCCATGGCATCGTTGCCAAAGAAGCCGCCAAACCAATCTACACGGAGGTATTCGGCGCATGGCTGTGCGATATGGCGAAGCAGGATGAACGGCTGGTCGGCATCACCCCGGCAATGTGCGAAGGCTCCGGTATGGTTGAATTCGCGCAGAAATTTCCGCAACGTTATTTCGATGTGGGTATCGCCGAGCAGCATGCGCTGACCTTCGCCGCCGGGCTGGCCTGCGAAGGGCTGAAACCGGTGGTGGCGATCTACTCCACTTTCTTGCAGCGCGCGTATGACCAGCTGATCCACGACATCGCCATCCAGAACTTGCCGGTCATGCTGGCGATAGACCGCGGCGGGCTGGTCGGTGCCGATGGTGCGACGCACGCCGGCAGCTTTGACCTGAGTTATTTGCGCTGCATACCCAATATGACGGTGATGGCACCGAGCGATGAGAACGAATGCCGCCAGATGCTATTCACCGCGTTTCACCTCGACACCCCGAGTGCGGTGCGCTATCCGCGCGGCTGCGGGCCGGGTATTGCGCCGGAGAAGGAAATGCGGGCGCTGCCCATAGGCCGCGGTGAGTTGCGCCGTGCAGGTAAAAAAATCGCCATCCTGGCTTTCGGTTCCATGCTTGCCCCCGCACTGGGTGCGGCGCAACAGCTCGATGCCACGGTCGCCAATATGCGCTTCGTCAAGCCGCTGGATGAAGAGTTGATACTGAGCCTGGCGCGGGAACACAGCTTGCTGGTGACGGTGGAAGAAAATACCGTGCAGGGCGGGGCGGGCAGCGCCGTGGCGGAGTGTCTGCAACAGCATGGTGCGGTGGTTCCGCTGCTGCAACTCGGTTTGCCGGATGCCTTTCTGGAACATGGCGAGCCGGTGCAGATGCTTGCCGCTTGCGGCCTGGATGCAGCCGGAATTGCCGCTTCGATACGGCGCAAAATGCCGGGGTGAAAGCGCAGGTATTGGCTATAATTCCGGGCTGGCGAAACTGGCCGATTCCCGAATTTTCTGAATGAGAGGGCGCAAATATGAATTCTTCCCAGCCCAATACCATTGCGGATGTGCAGAACCTGGCGGACACGCGCCATCTGGCAATCAACAAGGTCGGCATCAAGGGGATTCGTCACCCGGTCGTCGTCAGGGACAAGAGCGTGGGTGTGCAGCACACTGTCGCCAGCTTCAACATGTATGTGCACCTGCCGCATAATTTCAAGGGCACGCACATGTCGCGCTTTGTCGAGATACTCAACCAGCACGGGCGCGAGATCTCGGTGGAGTCGTTCGAAAGCATCCTGCGCGAGATGGTCGAGAAACTGGAAGCGCAGTCCGGCTACATCGAAATGAGCTTCCCCTATTTCGTCAACAAGACCGCGCCGGTGTCCGGTGTGCAGAGCCTGCTGGACTATGACGTCACTTTCATCGGCGAAATCGTTAACGGGGAATATCATTTCACCATGAAGGTGCTGGTGCCGGTCACCAGCCTGTGCCCCTGCTCCAAGAAAATTTCCGAGCGCGGCGCGCACAACCAGCGTTCGCATGTCACCCTCACCGTGCGCACCAACCGCTCTGTGTGGATAGAGGAGGTGGTGCGCTATGCTGAAGAGCAGGCATCCTGCGAACTATACGGCTTGCTCAAGCGTCCGGATGAAAAATTTGTCACCGAGCGCGCCTATGACAACCCCAAATTCGTCGAGGATATGGTGCGCGATGTCGCGGCGGCGCTGAGCCTCGACGGGCGTATTGATGCGTATGTGGTGGAATCGGAAAATTTCGAATCCATTCATAATCATTCGGCATATGCTTTAATTGAAAGAGATAAGACGAAGGATTTGTAGGAGCGGGCCAGTGTCAACTCAACAAGGGCTTCAGCCCTTAGTGGATTGCCTGACTTTGTTCTGGCCCGCCCCTGCATCCTTTTCAGAATGATATGAAACCCATCGCCATTTTCCGCCATGCCGCCACCGAAGGCCCCGGTTACTTTACCGAATTTCTCCATGAGCGTGCCATTCCGTGGCAGCTTATTCGCATTGATGCCGGTGATGCTGTACCGCAAGATGCAAGTATTTATTCCGGCCTGGTGCTCATGGGCGGGCCGATGAGCGTGAACGACGATCTGCCGTGGATACCACAGGTGCTGGCGCTTGTCCGTCAAGCGGTGGCGCAGAACATTTCCGTACTCGGCCATTGCCTGGGCGGGCAGCTCATATCCAGGGCATTGGGCGGAGTGGTGACGCGCAATCCGGTCAAGGAAATCGGCTGGGGTGAAGTAACGGTATCCGGCAGCGAACCGGCGCGCACATGGTTCGGCGATACACATTCATTTGAGGCTTTTCATTGGCACGGCGAAACCTTCAGCCTGCCGCAAGGCGCGGTGCATCTATTGTCCAGTGCATACTGCGCCAATCAGGCCTTTGCAATGGGCAAGCATCTCGCCCTGCAATGCCATGTGGAAATGACCGGGGAAATGATCAGGAGTTGGTGCGAAGTTGGCGCGGATGAAATCGCCGCCAGTTCCAGCAGCACGGCGGTGCAGTCCGCCCAGACCATGCAGGCGCAAATGGCGGACAGGCTGCCGCAACTGCACGCCGTTGCGCGGCAGTTATATCAGCGCTGGATTGCCGGGTTGATTCATTAGGCCGCTGCACCAAGCCGCATTTATTTAGAAAGCATTTGTGCCGGGAGGAATACATCATGACTTACGTTGTCACCGAAAACTGCATCAAGTGCAAGTACACCGATTGCGTCGATGTCTGCCCGGTGGACTGTTTCCGCGAAGGGCCAAACTTTCTGGTGATCGAACCGGACGAGTGCATAGACTGCACTCTGTGCGTGGCGGAATGCCCGGCGGAGGCAATCTTTGCCGAGGATGATTTGCCGCTGGATCAGCGCCAGTTCATTGCGCTGAATGCCGAACTGGCGAAGCAGTGGAAGCCCATAGTGGCAAAAAAAGATGCACCCGCCGATGCGGATACATGGAACGGGGTGAAGGACAAACTGCATCTGCTGGAACGTTAGACCGCATTGAACATGGAACCAATCAAGGACAGTGGCACGCAAACAGCGTCCGCTGTTTTTTTTGATAGCGTTGCGCGCCATATTCTGGCGCAGCACAAAAACGAAATCCCCGACCTGTGCCGCGCTGTTGTGCTGCTGCCCAACTATTATGCTGCGCAACCCCTGGCGCAGGCTCTTGCCCGAGCGGCACAACGGCCCGCATTGTTGTTGCCGCGCATGGTTACGTTCAACGACTGGGCGCAATCAGTTCCCATCACTGCTGCCATTGTTCCCGATACCTGCCGCGCCACCGCCTTGTATCAGGCATTACGCACGCGCCGCTGGTTTGCCGATGCCGATCTGTGGGGCATTGCCAGCGAGCTGCTCAGCCTGCTGGACGAGCTGACGCAACACCACGTCACGCTACCGCACAACGAAGAAGATTTTCTCGTACAGTTGGAACACGCCTATCAGGCCAGGCATAACGCCGCGATGCAGTTCGAGGCGCGCGTGGTGCACGAGCTGTGGTACGCGATGAGCGCCGGCGCTGAACTGGATGCCGCGCGCGTCTACCAGCAACGCTTGGCGCAGCTTGCGCAGCAGGCGGATGCACCGGTGGTTGTGTTGCGGGCTTCAGATTTTGCTGCGCCGGAAGCGCGTTTTCTTGAGGCGTATGCGGAGCATGCGCCGGTTAAGATTTTCGATTTGCGTGAAATGGCGGCGCAGGAGGCGAGTTGTGCCGTGCTGTGCTCCCTCTCCCCAACCCTCTCCCGCTTGCGGGAGAGGGAGCCAACATCCTCCCCTCTCCTGCTTGCGGGAGAGGGGCAAGGGGAGAGGGTGGGTTTGTCTTTGCGCGAACAAGCCGCCCACTTGCGCGAGCATTTCCCCCATGCCGCGCTGACTCAGCGCCTGCGTCTGTTCGGCGCACATAGTCTGGAACAGGAGGCGCGCGCCGCCGAGGTGCAGGTGCGGCGCTGGCTGCTGGCGGGCAAGCAGAACATCGCCCTTGTCGCGCAGGATCGCCTGGTGGCGCGGCGCGTGCGCGCCTTGCTGGAGCGCGCCGGTGTGCTGGTGCGCGACGAAACCGGCTGGACGTTTTCCACGCTGGCGGTAAGCACGGTGCTGATGCGCTGGCTGGATGCGCTGCAAAGCGATTTTTATTATCAGGATTTGCTCGACCTGCTCAAGTCACCATTCATTTTTGCCGATCAGTCCGCACAAGAACGCAAGCAGGCGGTGTATCAGCTCGAGCAATTGGTGCGCAAACACGGCGTGGCTTCGCACCTTGATGCCTTCTTCGCGCTGGCGCACGGGGAGAGTGAGGTGCAAGTGGCGCTGGCGCGGCTGCGTCAGGCGGCGGAGGTATTGCGTAAAAACAGCGACACTCTGGGCGGCTGGCTGCATGCACTGGATGACAGCCTGTCTATTTTGGGCGTGTTGCAAGGTTTGGCGGCGGATGCGGCGGGCACGCAGTTGTTGCAAATGCTGCAAACCTGGCAGCAGGAACTGGCGGCGGACAGCACGCGCTTCAGCCGCGCCGAATGGCGGCACTGGCTGGCGCAACAACTCGATGCGCACACCTTCCGTGACTCCACGATAGACAGTCCGGTGCTGCTCACTCATCTCGCCGCCACGCGCTGGCGCAGTTTCGACGCGGTGCTGTTGTTGGGTGCCGATGCGTCACACCTGCCCGGCACAGATAACGGCAGCATGTGGTTCAACGATGCGGTGCGCAGCACGCTCGGCCTGCCGACGCGCGAGTGCCAACTGGCACGGCAGCGCGATGATCTGCTGGCACTGCTGGCCATGAACGGCACCGTGCTGGTCACTTGGCAGGCCAGCAAAAGCGGCGAAAAAAAACTGTTGAGTCCTTACTTGGAAATGCTGCGCGCGCTGCATGAGCTGGCTTACGGCGACGATCTGGCGGAGCGCGAACTGGGCGCGCTGCTGGAAGATGCACAAGTGCGCGGCGCGGATTTCTCCTTGCCGGAAGCGGCTGCCATGCCTGCGCCGAGCGTGCCGCAAAGCCTGATTCCGCGCCGCATTTCAGCCAGCGGCTACAACAGCCTGGTGGCCTGCCCGTACCAGTATTATGCGCGCCATATGCTGCGCCTCAACGAACTGGACGAGGTGCGCGAGGGCGTGGAGAAGCGCGATTACGGCGAGTGGGTACATGACATCCTGCATCGCTTCCACGCACAGTATCCGGTGCTCTCACAGCATGCGCGTGAAGATTTGGATGCGGCTCTACAGCACATCAGCGCGGAGGTGTTTGCCCCTGCGCTGGAGCGCGACTATCTGGCGCGCGCCTGGCTGTTGCGCTGGCAGCAGGCAATCTCGGCCTATCTGGATGCGCAGTTGAAAAGCGAAGCGGAAGGCTGGCGTTATCAAAATGGCGAAGTGCCGTTTGAATTGCCGTTGACCGACGCGTTGGCCCTGCACGGGCGCATAGACCGTGTGGACGTGCAGTCAGAAGGTGCTGCGCGTGTACTGGATTACAAGATGATGGAGGCGACCAGGCTGCGCAACAAGCTCAAGGAGGCGGGGGAAGACGTGCAACTGCCCTGCTATGCCCACGTATATGAGGCCGATGAGGTAGCTTTCATCAGCATCGAACAGGATAAGGTGGTTTTAGTTGCGCCGCCGCAGGATTTGCCGGAGCTGGCGCAGGCCAATATTGCGCGCTTGCTGGCGGTGTTCGCGCAGATGCGCGAAGGCGCTGCCATGCCTGCACACGGCGTGGATGAGGCTTGTGCGTATTGCGAGATGCGCGGCTTGTGCCGCAAGGCGGAATGGAGTGCGGCATGACTATTATTTCGTCATTCCCGCGCAGGCGGGAATCCAGGCGATTGAACAATTCCCGCATGGCGGGACAACGCCTTGGTTTTGTCCGCTACGCGGGTTCATTAGTTTGCTGGATTTCCGCATGCGCGGGAATGACGGAGCATGGGGCGGAGTGTTTTTATGGATAACCGCATTGCGCTCGATCCGCAAAACAGCGTCGTAGTGGAAGCCTGCGCAGGCAGCGGCAAGACCTGGCTGCTGGTGTCGCGCATCATGCGCCTGCTGCTGGATGGCGTGAAACCAAGCGAGATACTTGCCATCACCTTTACGCGCAAGGCTGCACAGGAGATGCAGGCGCGGCTGCATGAGTGGCTGCATCTGCTGGCGGTGCAGGACGACGACACCGTGCGTGAATTCCTGCGCGAACGCGCCCTCAATGACATTGATGATGCGTTAATGGCAAAAGCACGCGGTCTGTACCGCGATTTTCTGCTGGCGCAACCCGCCATCACCATCAGCACCTTCCACGGCTGGTTCATGCAGATCATTCAGCGCGCACCGCTGAATGCCGGCGTGCCGGTCGGCATGCAATTGCTGGAGCGCACTGCGGCGTTGCGCGAGGAAGCGTGGCAGGCATTTGCCGACAGTTTGCGCGCCGCACCCGATGGCGAAACCGCGCAGTTCATGCAATGGCTGTTCACCGAATATGGCCTGCATGGCACGCGTGCGTTGCTGGAAAATTTTGTGCATAAACGCGCCGAGTGGTGGACTTACTCGCAAGGCCGGGATGATGCCGTGGCGTGGGCAGTAGACAAATTGCGCGCGGAACTCGGCGTGGATAGCGATACCGACCCGATTGCCGATGCCTGCGCCGATGCATCGCTTTACTCCGCTATTCAAGCTTTTTCGCGGGAGCTGGCGACAGGCACGGAGGTGCAGTGTAACAACGCCGACAAACTGCAAATCGCCTGGGAAGTAGCCGATCCCCAGCAGCGCTTTGCGGCGTTGTCGCTGGCGCTGTATACCCAGGCCGACGAACCGCGCAGTTTCAAGCCGACCAAGAAACAGGATGCGGAAGCCTTCCTGCTCGCGCGCGATGCGTTGTTTGGCCAGATGCAAGCCGTGCGCGATGAACTGACCGAACGTGCAGCCTTGCGCATGAACCAGGCCGCGCTGCATTGCGGCGCGGCGCTGCTGGAACACTACCAGGAATTGAAGCTGCGTCAGCAGCAGATGGATTTCACCGATCTGGAATGGCAGGTGTGCCGCATGCTCAACCAGGGCGATTGCGCCGAGTACATGCAATACAAGCTGGATAGCCGCTACCGGCATGTGCTGCTGGACGAATTTCAGGACACCAACCCCTTGCAGTGGCAGATTCTGCAAGCGTGGTTTTCCGCCGCCGCCGCAGTGGACTCCAGGCCAACCGTGTTTGTGGTGGGCGATCCCAAACAATCCATCTACCGTTTCCGCCGCGCCGATGCGCGCCTGTTCGGCGTGGTGCGCGAATTTCTGCAACATACATTCGGCGCGCATTACCTCACGCAGAACGAGACGCGGCGCAACGCCCCGGCGGTGCTGGATACGGTGAACGGCGTGTTCGCATCATTGCCGGATGGCTTCGTGGATTTTGAGCAACACATTGCCCATCATCAGGGTTTGCCCGGCTATGTCGAGATATTGCCACTCGCTGTCATGGAGAAGTTGGAGCAGATAGAAGCTGCGGAGGCTTCGCTGTACCTACGCAACCCCCTCATCACACCGCGTGCCGAAGAACAAAGTGGCGCACGCGAATTCGAGGCGGAACAATTCGCCGCGCATATCGCCGGCATCGTGGCGCATTGGAGCGTACAGGGTGAGGGCGGCGTGGTGCGCCGCGCTACATACCGCGACATCATGGTGCTGGTGCGCAAGCGCACGCATCTGCGCGTGTACGAACACGCTTTGCGCGCGCGCCACATTCCGTTTTTAACCTCGCGGCGCGGTGGCCTGCTCGACACGCTGGAAGCAGAAGACATTCAGGTGCTGCTGACTTTCCTGATTACCCCATTCGCCGATCTCGAACTGGCACAGGCGCTACGTTCGCCGATTTTTTCTTGTAGCGATGATAATTTGATGCAGCTTGCAGCAGATGCAGAGGGTAGCTGGTGGTCACGGTTGCAACGCATCGCACAAAGCAACACGGCTTCCCCTAACTTGTCGCGTGCCCACCGCCTGTTGCACGGCTGGCTGGCACTCGCCGACAAGCTGCCGGTGCATGACCTGCTCGACCGCATTTATTTCGAGGGCGATCTGGTGCATCGCTACGCGGCGGCGTTGCCTACAGAGCTGCACGAGACAGTGCGCGCCAATTTGCAAGCCTTCATGGAACTCGCGCTCAACGTGGATGCCGGGCGCTACCCCAGCCTGCCGCGTTTTCTCGCCGAGCTGCGCGAATTGCGTGCGGCGGAAAACGAAGCGCCGGACGAGGGTAAGGTGGGCGAGGTCGGCAACGCATTACGCATCTACACCGTGCACGAGGCCAAAGGGCTGGAAGCGTCCATTGTCTGGCTGCTGGATGCTAACGACACGCAGCGCAAGCCCGACAGCTACGGCGTGCTGCTCGACTGGCAGCCAAACGCACCGCGCCCAGCGCATTTCTCCTTGTTCACCGATAAGCGTGGGCGCGGTGTTCAGCGTGCGCCTTACTTCGATGCGGATGAAGCTTATGCGCGGCGCGAGGAAATGAACCTGCTGTACGTTGCCATGACGCGCGCCAAGCAGGCGCTGCTGGTGAGCGGCAATGGCGAGCTGGCGGAGACATCCTGGTATGGACGGGTGGCGCAAGTTGCGGGGGCGGGTGGCAACCCCTTGCTGGCATCGGCGCACAGTGCCGCGTCTGTGCGGAAAGAACCATATGCAAAAGTGGATGCGGCATTGCTGCACCCGCTGCTGACCGGGCAACATGTGCCGCGCACGACGGCAGAACAGCGCCGTGGCACCTGGCTGCACGCGCTGCTGCAACACTTGGCCCCACCCAATGCGATTGCTGACAAGGCAATATTGCAGCAACGTTGCGGCATCCCACCCGGCGAAATGGAGTCGTTATGGCTACAGGCGCGGGCACTGCTTGCACAAGCGCCGCTACAACGCTTTTTCGATCCGCAACATTACCGCAGCGCCTGCAACGAAATGCCCTACGCCAATGCGCAAGGCGAGTTGAAACGCATAGACCGCCTGGTGGAATTCGACGACGAGGTGTGGGTGCTGGATTACAAGACTGGCGAAGCAGCCGACCCAGCGCCGTATCGCGCGCAGATGCAGGAGTACCGCACTGCCATGCAAGCCGTGTATGCAGGCAAGACGGTGCGTTGCGCGTTGCTGTTTGCGGATGGAGCGTTGAGTGAAGTGTGATAATTATGAATGTGCTGAATCAATGGATATGTACCTGAAATGACGACACCCATCGACATCTCCGAGCAATCCGGCGTGCGCTTCCTGCACTTCGGTTCGTCGTGGATACAAGGCGCGATGCGCATTGCACGCCCGTGGTCGCTGGAACTGGAATACACCCGCGAGATGATGGCCAGTTTGCTGTTAAGAGATGCCAACCATTGGCCCCGAAAAGTTTTGCTGATAGGGCTGGGCGCAGCCTCGCTGACCAAATTCCTGTATCGCCATCGCCTGCTCGCCCACCTCACCGTGGTGGAAATAGAGCCAGCCGTAGTCGCTGCCGCGCGGCAATTCTTCAAGCTGCCGGAGGACACCAAGCGTATCAACCTCGTCATCGGTGATGGCGTGGAATACATGCTGAACTGCACTAAGAAGTTCGACCTGATTCTGGTAGATGGTTTCGACGAAAATGCTCGCCCCGGCGCGTTGGATACTTTGCCATTTTATCAAGCGTGCCGCGCACGTTTGAGCGATGATGGTGTGCTGGCGGTAAATTTGCTCGGGCGCAGCCGTGGCTTCAAAAGCAGCTTGGCGCGTATCAGTGCGGCATTCGAAGATCGCGCGCTGGTGTTTCCCTCATGCGAAAGCGGCAATGCCATCGCCTTCGCGGCAGCGGGCAACCCGATAGAAATCTCCTTCGATGACCTGAAAGAAAACGCGCTGGCCCTGAAAGAAGAAACCGGGCTGAATTTGCTGCCGACGCTGACACAGCTCGCGCAAGCCAAGACCTGTCTGAATAACCGGTTGGTGCTATGAGTGCCCAATAAGTCCAATTTCCCGCAAGCTGGCTTGTGTTAACTTTTGCGGCTGCCCAGCTGTGCTGGTAAGGTTTGGCCTGTATGTCCCTCAGGCTTTAAGAAGTGTATATTGTGCAAGTCGAGGGCTGTAAACATTACAGAAATCTAACGTCACTTCAAAGGAGGATATGAACATGGAACACACTTTGCCTGCGTTACCCTATGCAATGGACGCACTCGTGCCGGGCATGTCCAAGGAAACTTTCGAATATCACTATGGCAAGCACCATCAGGCTTACGTCACCAACCTGAACAACCTGATCAAGGGCACCGAATTTGAAAAGGCCTCGCTGGAAGACATAATCAAGAAATCTTCCGGCGGCATTTACAACAACTCGGCCCAGGTGTGGAACCACACTTTTTTCTGGAACTGTATGAAGCCAAGCGGCGGCGGCGCTCCAGGCGGCGCGTTGCTCGATGCAATCAACAAAAAATGGGGCAGCTTCGACGATTTCAAGAAAGCCTTTCAGGCTTCCGCCGTGGGTAACTTCGGCTCGGGTTGGACCTGGCTGGTGAAGAAGCCAGATGGTGGGTTGGATATCGTCAACATGGGTGCTGCGGGCACGCCGCTGACCACCGGCGACAAGGCGCTACTGTGCGTGGATGTGTGGGAACACGCCTACTATATCGATTACCGCAACTTGCGCGCCAAGTATGTCGAGACTTTCCTGAACAGCCTGGTAAATTGGGGTTTTGCAGCCAAAAACTTTGCGTAAACAAAAGGGGGAAAAGATCATGCGGATATTCTCGACAAAAGCGAAGAATAAAACTCTTTAGCTCATGTTAAATTCAGCACATGCAAAACCGTCAATCCTTGTCGTGGATGACACGCCGGATAATATCGATGTTCTGAAAGAAGCGCTTAAAAGAGATTACACCGTTCGTCCCGCACTGGATGGTGCGACGGCGCTGAAAATTGCCTTGTCTGATCCAAAGCCGGATCTGATTCTGCTGGATATTATGATGCCGGGAATGGATGGGTATGAGGTAATACGGCGCTTGCAGGCGGATGACAATACGCGCGAGATACCTGTCATATTTGTCACGGCTGTTTCGGATATCGAAAGTGAACTGAAGGGATTTGAATTGGGTGCGGTCGATTACATTACCAAGCCTTTTAGCCCGGCTATTGTAAGGACAAGAGTCAGCACCCATCTGGAGTTGCATGATGTAAGAAAAAAACTTAAAAAACAAAACCAGGAACTGAAAGCCCAAACCGATTTACTGGAAAGAATTGCCCATCTGGATAGCCTTACCGGCATCTCAAATCGGCGGCACTTCGACAAGATGCTGGAAGTTGAGTGGAGCCTGGCATTGCGAAATAAGACATCGCTTTCCATCATCGTTGCAGACATCGATTATTTCAAGGGATATAACGACCATTACGGGCACATAGAGGGAGATCAGTGCCTGTGTTCGGTAGCGCAGTGTTTGTCGTCCTTGTTGCAACGGCCTACCGACATGGTGGCGCGCTATGGCGGCGAAGAATTTGTCGCAATTATTCCGGTAACGGATATAAAAGGGGCATCGCTTCTTGCAGAAAATTGGCGTACCGGAGTAGAGGGGTTGCGCTTACCCCATGCGGTTTCCGCCGTGGCAGACCATGTGACGATAAGCGTGGGGTACGCTACCTTGGTTCCCACAAGGGATCTGGTTCCATATTATCTGGTTGGAGTAGCTGACGAGATGATGTATCACGCGAAAGAAAGTGGACGCAACATGGTTTGTGGCAAAGAGATACCCCCTTTTGTTTGAGAAGTGGGCGACGGAGTTTGTCAAAACTGCCCTGTTACCAATACTTCTGGCATACCGGAAAAAGTAAAAGGGCTAGCACAAAATGCTAACCCTTTGGTATCTCTGGCTCCGACCTGGACTCGAACCAGGGACCTGTGGGTTATGCCTTTATGGCGAGATTATTTGCCCGACTCAGCGGGTTTGCCTTCCTTATGTTGTGAAATTGCCGGGGCTGCAGCTTGGGTGATTTCAATCTTCGCTTTCGCTTTCAGGTCGTCAAACAGTTTTTTCACGTTCTGCTGTTGTACTTGCTGTTGCAGTGCTGACTTGACTTGCTCGAAGGGTGGAATCATTTTCGGACGGGAGTCTTCCAGCAAGATGACGTGATAACCGAACTGCGATTTGACCGGTTCTGCATTGAATTTGCCTTTTGCCAGTTTTGCCAATGCCGCACCGAATTCCGGCACCATGCTATGCGGATCGAACCAGCCTAGATCACCGCCGTTGGCTTTGGAGCCTGGGTCTATGGACTTTTCCTTTGCCAACGACTCAAAGGCTTTAGGATTTTTCGTCAGCTTGGCGATGATGTCCTTGGCTTCAGCTTCTTTCTCCACCAGAATATGATGCGCCTTGTATTCGCTGCCAGCCATCTCAGCTTTGACTTTTTCGTACTCGGCTTTCAGCATATCATCGCTGACGAGAGTGTTCTTCAAGTAGTACTGAATGAAAGCGTTGGCCAAGATTGCTTGCTTGGTCAAATCAATCTGATCCGATACTTCAGGTGTCTTATCCAAGCCTTGCTTAATGGCTTCTTGGGAGAGGAGGAGTTGCATCGACAGTTGCTCGATATTTTCTTTGCGCGATTCAGGAGTATCTGGTTGCCCTTGCGCAGCATTCTTTTTGGCCAACAAATCTACGCGGCTTTCGCTGATGGCGGTGCCGTTCACAGTGGCTGCAACGCCAGACTTGCTGGGGGCTGCGGCTTTCGAGGAATCGGTGGTTTTAGAGTGGTCGGTGGGATTGCATGCGCATAGAGTCATCATGGATACTGCGCTGACAATCAGAATACGGGAGTTGAGCAACATCATATTGAGGTCCTTCCAAGTAATTTAAATCAAAACGTTAAACCAAGGCCGTACTGATAACTCGGCAGCAAACACCTGCCCCAGAAGCCCCTATACAGACCCGTAGTACATACAGACCCACAGTGTTCTATCCCGACCCATGGATTTTTCGTATAACGGTCCCCGAAAAAGCAAAAAGCCACCCCGGAAGATGGCCTATGTAAATTCTAAGTGCAAGAAGTTACTTTAAAAATCCTTTGGCTCCCCGACCTGGACTCGAACCAGGGACCTGCGGATTAACAGTCCGTCGCTCTACCAACTGAGCTATCAGGGAATTGACAAGGCCGCTATACTAGCGGCGATGGGCTTTTTGGTCAATACCAAATTACTGTGATGATGAAGTGGTTCAGGCGTTTTTTGGTTGCCGTGATGTTGCTGGTGCTGCTGGCGACAACGGCAATTTACTTCACGCCGCTGGACGTGTATGTGCCGGAAGTGGAGCGGGTGTTGAGTGCGAATTTGCACGAACCGGTGAAAATCCGGCACCTGAAGATCGGTGTGATACCCATTCCTCACCTGGTGCTGGAAGGCTTGCAGGTAGGTGAGCAGGCGGACATCACATTGCAGTCCGTGAGTATAGTGTTTGATACTCGTTCGCTGTTTGAGCCGCAACGGGTGATTCACCGCATTACGCTGGAAAATGGCAGTATTACTCAAGCCAAACTGGAGGAAATTCCTGCTCTGCTGCAAGGCGATAGTGCGGCACCGCGCTTGTTTCGTGTGGAGGTGTTGCAGTTTAACGGCATCCGCCTAGTTGCACCAAAATTCATCCTGGAGTCGCTGGAAGGCAAGCTGGAATTCGCGCCGGATGGCAGTTTTGCGCGCGCCTGGTTTTCCATGCATGGGCAAAAAATCACCGTCACCATGCGTCCGCAGCCGGGCAATGCATTCGCTATCGAGGTGCAGGCCAATACATGGTCGCCGCCGAATTATCCCGCCATCATGTTCGATAAACTGGATTTGAATGGTGTACTGACAGACACGCAGTTTAATGCGAAGAAGATCTCTGCCGAGGTTTATGGCATGCGCCTGGAGGGCGGTGCGCTGTTGGAATGGCAACCGGAGTGGAAGCTGGCGGTTCGGTTGGATGCCGTGGATGGGCAGATGGGACGCTTGCTGCCGCTACTGGGAAACCGTATTGCGGCGAGCGGCAGGTTGTATGGCAAGGGGCAGTTGAGTACGCATGGCAAAGAGATGCAGGCATTGCCCGGCAATCTTAAATTTGATGCTGAAGTGGAAATAAAAGATGCAATGGTGCGCCCGCCCGCCGGCTTGCAGCGCGCATTGGCATTGGATGCAATCAAGGCGCATCTGTCTGGAACGCCGGTTGAGTGCACCCTGTCCAATTTGAAAATTAAATTGTATGGTGGCGCCATGGATGGTTCTGCCGTAATACGTACCGCCGATGCGGTAGTGCGTGCAGATGTGGCGTTCGGTAATATAGCAATCCAGCCGGTGGTGGAGGTATTCAACAACGAGTTGTCTCTGACCGGCACAGTGGACGGGAAGGCAAAGTTTTCCGTCAAGTTGAAAGAGTTCGAAAATTTCCCACAAAATTTGCAGCTCGACGGCGCGTTTCACATCAAAAACGGTGTGCTGGGCAAAGTCGATCTGGAGCAAGCGGTGAGCAATCCGTTGAAAGAGGGAAACAAGGGCGGATCAACGCATTTTAATGAGTTTTCCAGCTTGCTTTTAGTGGATGCCAATGGCTATCATCTCGAGAAGCTGAAGGTATCGTCCGGCGCCATAAATGCGGAAGGCAGGCTGGACGTTTCTCCGCAACAGCAATTGAATGGATTGCTGGATACCAACCTGAAGGGAACCGCAACCCTGATCAGTATGCCGCTCATGGTTTCCGGTACATTGCGTGAACCGATTGTGCGCCCCACCGGGTCGGCGCTGGCGGGTGCTGCGGTGGGCACAGCTATTCTGGGGCCGGGGTTTGGAACAGCGCTTGGTATCAAGGCGGGTAACTTGTTTAACAAACTGTTCGGGAAAAAGAATGGGAAAACGGACGATAAAAAAGAAGCCATACCCAAAAAATAATGGGGTGTTCGATATTGGTATGCTTAGAAAAATGCGCTTAATTAACCCGCGGTAAAACAATTTCGGCATGGATAACAAAACTATTTTCGTCGTGACCCTCAAGGGGGAAGGTGAAATAAAAAATCACACCCGTCATTTGTCCGATGAGGTCAAGCGCGCCTTGACGCTGGTGGATGACGAATCTACGGTCGGCGAATTGTTGAAGCGGGCTGCGCCCAGCTTGCGTGCGGGGCTGCTTGATATATTGCAGAAACTGGCGGACGGCGGATTCATTCAGGACAAAGACAAAGTTAAGGCAGGCAACATGCCGAGGATGGCTACGCCAAAAATGTCCATTCCGGCCAGGAAGGTAGAAGACGCGGGAGAGGAGCTCGACTTTACCACCGTCATGCGTGCGCCCACCCCGGAAATCCTGGCGGCTGAGGCAGCCAAGGCAAAAGTTCAGGCGGAAGCCGAAGCCCGCACCGAGGCGGAAGCGAGAGCGAAGCAGGCAGCGGAAGCGGCACGACTCAAGGCCGAGCAGGAGGCTGCCAAAGCGCGTGCCGAAGCGGAAGCCGTGCGCATCAAGGCAGAACAGGAAGCGGCGGCAGCCAGGGCGCAGCTCGAAGCTGCCAGGGCCAAGGCGGAAGCCGAAGCCAAGGCTCGCGCCGAAGCGGAAGCGAGAGCAAAACAGGCAATGGAAGCGGCACGGCTCAAGGCCGAGCAAGAGGCTGCCAAAGCACGTGCCGAAGCGGAAGCCGTGCGCATCAAGGCAGAACAGGAAGCGGCGGCAGCCAGGGCGCAACTCGAAGCTGCCAGGGCCAAGGCAGAAGCCGAAGCCAAGGCTCGCGCCGAAGCGGAAGCGAGAGCGAAACAGGCAGCGGAAGCGGCACGACTCAAGGCAGAACAGGAAGCAACGGCAGTCAGGGCACAACTCGAAGCTGCCAGGGCCAAGGTAGAAGCCGAAGCCAAGGCTCGCGTCGAAGCGGAAGCGAAAGCGAAGCAAGAAGCGGAAGCGGCACGCATCAAGGCAGAGCAGGAGGCGGCCAAAGCAAAAGCGGATGCAGAGGCGGCGCGCATGGAAGCAGAGCGGGCGCGAGCTGAGGCGGAAGCATTCCGTATCAAGGCAGAGAGGGAGGCCGCCGAGGCGGAAGCGAGGTTGAAGCAGGAAATCGAGACCGCCAGAATCAAAGCCGAACAGGATGCAACCAGGGTAAAAGCCGAGGCTGATGCCAGAACCAAACGGGAAGCAGAAGATGCTCGCCGCATGGCAGATGAGGAAGCGGCCAGAGCCAAGGCTGAAGCCGAAGCGGCACGCCTGAAAGCAGAGCAGGAAGCAGAGGCGGCACGCCTCAAGGCCGAACAGGATGCCGCCAGAATTAAGTCAGAAGCGGAAGAGCAAGCCAGGCAGGCCGCAGCAGCCAAAGCCAAGGCGGATGCCGCTTCGGCGCGCAGCATGATTGCCACTGTGTTGTTCTTCGATGTGGTGGGTTATACCAAGCAATCCGTGTCCAAGCAGATTGAGCTCAAAGGCCAGTTCAATAAACTGGTGTCGGAATTTATCAAGGATATCGACGAAAGCCAGCGCATCATTCTGGATACCGGCGATGGTGCGGCGATTGGCTTCTTGCAACACCCCGAGCATGCGATTGAAGTGGCCATGCAGTTCCGCCATGCGGTAACGGCAAACAAACATGGTGATTATCCCGAACTCAAAGTCAGGATGGGTATCCACCTCGGCCCGGTGAATATCGTGAAGGACATGAACGGCCAGAGCAATATGGTGGGCGATGGCATCAATGATGCGCAGCGCATCATGAGTTTTGCCAAAGCTGATCACATCTACATTTCGCGCCCCTATTACGATGTGGTTTCGCGGCTGACCGCCGAATATGCCGAGTTGTTCAAATATCGCGGTGTGGAAAAAGACAAGCATGGGCGCGAGCATCAGGTGTACGAAGTGATGGATGGGCGTACTGATGTTGTGGAACAGCCGGTTGAGAAACCAGTTGAACAGCAAGAGCCCAGCCCGTTTGAAATTAATCTCGAATCGTTTGCGCTGAACGGTTTAAATAAGTCTGTAGCAGCCCAAGCCACCACCGCGCCACAAGCAGAAGAAGCTGCACAGAAAGTGAGTGGGGAAATCGAGGCGGTGCGAAAAGCGGTGGCGGAGCTTAAGGCGCGACAGGAAGCCGAAGCCGCGCGCATCAAGGCCGAGCAGGAAGCAGTCAAAGCAAAAGCCGATGAGGCTGCCAGAATAAAGGCGGCGGAAGCCGAGCGCGAGATGAGCGAGGAGCAGGCCAGGGTATGGGCTGAGGCCGAGCAGCGCGCCAGGGAGCAGGTGGCAACTCAGGCTAACCAAATGCCGCAAGCCAAGGCCGTTATTCACATTGCCAAAACACGTGGCAAGCCACTGCCGTGGGGCAAAATAGCAGTCGGTTTATTTGCCCTGATGCTGGCGCTGGTTGCCGTGCTGCCTTATGTCTGGCCGATGCAGGATTATGCCGCGCAAATCGAGAAGAGGCTGTCCGCGCAACTGCGGCAGCCAGTACATATTGGGCATTTGAAGGCAACCTGGTTGCCTTTGCCGAAACTGGAATTGCAGGATGTTTCCGTGGGCAGCGCACAGGAACTGAAAGCGGGTAATGTGGCGTTGAATTTTGGCTTTCTTGCGCTGTTTGCCGAGGTCAAGGCGATCAGCAAGATGGAAATTGATAACCTCACACTAAGTGCAGACTCTTTCGGCAAAGCGCTGGACTGGCTGCAGGCGGCGGGTGGTGACGCGCATTATCCGGTGGCACATATGGTGTTGCGGCATGCGAACGTCAGCGGCGAGGGACTCAACCTGCCGTCTGTCAATGGCAGTGCCGATCTGGATGCGCAAGGGCATTTCACCAAGGTCGTATTGAGCAGCGAGGATGGCAAGCTCGGCATGGAACTCAAGCCGCAGCAGTCTCGCTGGCAGGTTGCATTGAACCTCAAGGAAAGCAGCTTGCCATTATTGCCGGGAATTCCGTTCAATGAACTTAGCGCGAAAGGCGAGGTGAGTGAAGGTGCAGCTAGGTTTAATGAGATCGATGGGCGATTGTATGGCGGGGCACTGACGGGCAACGCAAACTTGACCTGGCAGAAAGGCTGGCAGATGCAGGGGCACGTAACCGTAAAAAGGCTGGAATTGCAGAATGTTTTGCCGCAATTCGGCGTTACCGGGGAAGTGGAGGGTGATGCCAGCTTTACGATGAGCGGGGCAAAACTGCCGCAGCTGAACAATGCACTGAATCTGGACGGCAGTTTTGTAGCCAGGAAGGGTGTCATCAACAACATAGACATGGTGGAAACCGCAAGCTCGGGTAGCCGCAAAGGTGCAGCAGGCGGGCGCACACACTTTGATGAACTGAGTGGTTTGCTACAGGCAGACAACAGCGGCCAGCACCTTCGCCAAGTCAAGATTTCGGCGGGAGTAATGAGCGCAAATGGTTCTGTCGATGTCAGCCCCGGCAGGCAGCTATCCGGACGGCTGAACGTTGATTTGAAAATGCGTGCAGGGCTGGGCAGTGTTCCGCTAACGTTGTCCGGTATGGTGGGCAAACCGGTATTGCGTTAACCAGCCAAGGCAATGAAATCAGGCGAATGCTTTTGCGATGCGCTGGATCGCGTTCTGCAGATTTTCCATCGAAGTGGCAAACGACAAACGAATGTAGCCCTCGCTGCCGAAGGCTGAGCCGGGCACCACGGCGACACCCGCTTGTTCCAGCAAATATTCGGATAGCGCCAAGTCGTTGGCTTCCTTGATCGTGCCGCGTTGGTGCAGTTTGGTGATGGCTGGGCGCACATCGGGGAAGGCATAGAATGCGCCGCCCGCCATGATGCACTGCACGCCGGGAATCTTGTTCAACTCATTCACCACAAATACATGCCGCTCGCGGAAGGCCTTGAGCATCGGCGTAATGCAGCCCTGGTCGCCGTTCAACGCCGCTTCCGCCGCTACCTGTGAAATCGAGGTGGGATTGGAAGTGCTTTGCGACTGCACATTTTCCATCGCTGTAATGATGTTCTCCGGCCCCGCTGCATAGCCAATGCGCCAGCCGGTCATCGCGTAGGCTTTGGACACGCCATTCAGCACCATGGTGCGTGAATACAGGTCGGGGCAGGCGTTCAGGATGTTGGCGAATTTTGCGTCGGTCAACGCAATATGTTCGTACATATCGTCGGTGGCAATCAGGATGTTGGGATGCTTGCGCAGCACCTCGCCCAATACTTCCAAATCCTCAAGGGTGTACACCGCGCCGGACGGGTTGCTCGGGCTGTTGATCACTACCATTCTGGTTTTTGGCGTGATTGCGGCAGCGAGTTGCGCGGCGGTCATCCTGAAGCCCTGCTCGATACCTGCCTGCACGATCACTGGCTTGCCTTCGGCGATGAGCACGATGTCGGGATAAGACACCCAGTAAGGCGCGGGGATGATCACCTCGTCGCCGGGATTGATCACCGCCAGCGCGAGGTTGAAAAAGCTCTGCTTGCCACCGCAGGAAACCAGAATCTGTTTTGCCGTGTAGTCCAGCCCGTTGTCGCGCTTGAACTTGGCGATGATCGCTGCTTTAAGCGAAGGCGTGCCGCCGACGGCGGTGTATTTGGTGAAGCCCTTGTTGATCGCGCCAATCGCCGCATCCTTGATGTGCTGCGGCGTATCGAAATCCGGTTCGCCCGCGCCCAGCCCGATGATGTCTTTACCTTCAGCTTTCAGCTTCGCGGCGCGCGCGGTGACGGCAAGGGTGGGGGAGGGCTTGATGGCTTGTACGCGAGTCGAGAGTTCCAAAATATTTCCTTGCTGTTTTAACGTGAGGGCGAATTATACCCTCGTCGGGGAAAGAGTGAATCGGGGTGCAGAGAGATGGGAGCGTTTGCCGTCTTACCTTTTGACAAGAATTGGGTTACCCCATAACACCGCGTCCCAGGTACCAGAAAATAGCCGCGATCAGGCCGGACGCGGGGATGGTCAGCACCCAGGCCCAGACGATGCGCGAGGCGAGTCCCCAGCGCACGGCAGAAACACGGCGCGACAGGCCGACGCCGACGATAGCGCCGGTGATGGTGTGCGTCGTCGAGACAGGGATGCCCATCGAAGTCGCAAGAAACAGTGTCA
>CAITJF010000038.1 GCA_903892645.1 uncultured Nitrosomonadales bacterium
ACCGAAATGGTGATGCCGGGCGACAACGTCTCGGTGACGGTGAACCTGATCGCCCCGATTGCGATGGAAGAAGGGCTGCGCTTCGCGATACGCGAGGGCGGGCGTACCGTCGGTGCCGGTGTGGTGGCAAAAATTATCGAGTAATAAAACACGTGCGGTGGAGCCTTGCTCCGCTGTATAATGTTCCGTTCTTTAACCCGCAGCCGGACTAATGGTTGCAAGAAGCAGAGTGAAAATTATGCAAAGCCAGAAAATTCGTATTCGCCTGAAGGCGTTCGATTATGACCAGATCGACCAGTCCGCGCTACGAATCGTGGATACCGCAAAGCGCACGGGTGCCGTGGTAAGAGGGCCGATCCCTCTGCCTACCAAAATTGAGCGTTTTGACATTTTGCGTTCTCCGCATGTCAACAAGACTTCGCGTGATCAGTTCGAGATTCGCACGCATTTGCGTATGATGGATATCATTGACCCTACGGAAAAGACCGTGGATGCGTTGATGAAGCTGGACCTGCCTGCGGGTGTGGATGTTGTAATAAAACTGCAGTAAGCATTTTGTAGTCGCAAGTGTAAGAACTGGATCGGCTGGCCAATTGTAGTCAGCCCCTTAAACTTAAGGATAATAAAATGAGCTTAGGACTTGTCGGTCGCAAGATTGGCATGACACGCATCTTTACCGACGATGGTACATCGTTGCCGGTAACCGTGGTGGACGTGTCCAATAATCGCATTACCCAAATCAAATCTGCTTCCACAGATGGTTATAGCGCCGTGCAGGTTGCATTTGGCACGCGCCGCGCCAGCCGTTTGACCAAGGCTGCGGCAGGTCATTATGCCAAAGCGGGCGTGGAAGCGGGTAGCGTACTGAAAGAATTCACCGCCACCCCGGAGGAGTTGGGCAGCCTGCAAGCAGGCGGCACGATGGGAGTGGATCTGTTCAAGGTTGGCCAGAAGGTTGACGTTACAGGCGTGACGATTGGTAAAGGTTATGCTGGCGTTATCAAACGCTACCACTTCAGTTCAGGCCGTGCTACCCATGGTAACTCCAAGTCACACAATGTGCCTGGTTCTATCGGCATGGCGCAGGATCCGGGTCGCGTATTCCCGGGCAAGCGCATGTCCGGCCACCTCGGTGATGTGCAGCGCACCGTGCAAAATCTTGAAATCGTCCGCATAGACGCCGATCGTCAGTTGTTGCTGGTCAAGGGTGCCATCCCCGGCTCCAAGGGTGGTGATGTGGTCGTACGCCCAGCAGTGAAGGCAGGTGCATAATGGAATTTAAAGTTATTGACGACAACGGCCAGGCGACCACCAGCGTTACTGCCTCGGACGAACTGTTTGGACGCGAATACAATGAGGCGCTGGTTCACCAGTTGGTGACTGCGTATCAGGCCAATGCCCGTTCCGCTAGCAGCAAGCAAAAAGGCCGTAGCGAGATCGCCAAGAGCACACACAAACCTTGGGCGCAAAAAGGTACTGGGCGTGCCCGTGCCGGTATGGCATCCAGCCCGTTGTGGCGCGGTGGCGGCAGGATTTTTCCGAATAGCCCGGATGAAAATTTCAGCCAGAAGGTTAACCGCAAGATGTACCGCGCTGGCCTGGCTTCCATCTTTTCGCAGTTGGTGCGTGAAAACCGCCTGACGGTGGTGGAAAATCTGACTCTCGCGGCACCCAAGACCAAGCTGCTGGCACAGCGGATGAAGAGTTTGGGTATGGATGCTGATCGGGTGCTGATCATTACCGACAACTTCGACGAAAATCTTTATTTGTCTTCGCGCAATCTGCCACACGTGCTGGTGGTCGAAGCACATCAAGCCGATCCGGTCAGCCTGGTGCGTTTCCACAAGGTGTTGGTAACGCGCAATGCAATGGCGAAAATTGAGGAGATGCTGGCATGAGCGTAAATAAATTCAGCCAGGAGCGCTTGATGAACATATTGCTTGCTCCGCAAATTTCCGAGAAGGCGACTTATGTCGCGGATAAGAATGAGCAGGTGATTTTCCGTGTGGCATCTGATGCTACCAAGCCGGAAATCAAGGCGGCAGTCGAGCTGATGTTTAAGGTGAATGTTGAGAACGTGCAGGTTGCTGTCGTCAAGGGCAAGCATAAACGTTTCGGCAAATTCATGGGGCGGCGCAAAGATTGGAAAAAAGCGTACGTATGTCTTGCGCCTGGACAGGCAATCAATTTTGCTGCGGATGAGCAAGGGTAAATATCATGGCACTGATCAAACTTAAACCGACATCTCCGGGACGACGCGCTGTAGTGCGCGTGGTCAACCCTGACCTGCACAAGGGCAAGCCCCATGCAGCGTTGCTGGAAAGAAAAAACAGGACGGCCGGTCGTAATCATAACGGCCACATTACTATCCGCCACATGGGCGGTGGACACAAGAAAAACTACCGTGTGGTCGATTTCAAGCGCGACAAGGATGGTGTTCCGGCTACTGTCGAGCGCCTGGAATACGATCCGAACCGCAGCGCACATTTGGCTTTGCTGTGTTATGCCGACGGTGAGCGCCGTTACATCATTGCGTTCAAGGGCGCGGCAGCGGGCGCGCAATTGTCGAACGGACCGGAAGCGCCGATCAAGGCGGGCAATACGCTGCCGTTACGCAATATTCCGGTAGGCTCGACCATCCACTGCATTGAAATGTTGCCCGGCAAGGGTGCGCAATTGGCGCGCTCCGCCGGAACCTCGGTACAACTGCTGGCGCGTGAAGGCGCTTATGCGCAACTGCGTCTCCGCTCCGGTGAAATTCGCAAGGTGCATGTGGACTGCCGCGCGACCATCGGTGAGGTAGGTAATGGCGAACATTCCTTGCGTTCCATCGGCAAGGCCGGTGCGATGCGCTGGCGTGGTGTGCGTCCAACTGTGCGCGGTGTGGCGATGAACCCGGTTGACCATCCTCACGGCGGCGGTGAAGGCAAAACCGCAGCCGGCCGCAATCCGGTCAGCCCGTGGGGCGTACCGGCCAAGGGCTTCCGTACGCGCCGCAACAAACGCACCAGCGGCATGATTGTCCGCCGCCGCTTTCAGGTTTAAGGGGTAATAAAATATGGCACGTTCTATTAAAAAAGGTCCATTCGTTGACACGCACTTGATGAAAAAAGTGGAAACAGTGCGCGCAACCAGCGACAAGCGCCCGGTGAAAACCTGGTCGCGCCGTTCCACGGTGCTGCCGGAATTTGTCGGCCTGACCATTGCGGTGCATAACGGCAAGCAGCATATTCCGGTGTATATCTCCGAGAACATGGTGGGGCACAAGCTGGGCGAGTTCTCGCTGACACGCACATTCAAGGGACATGCTGCCGATAAAAAAGCAGCGGTCAAGAAATAAGGAGACATGATGAGCACAACCGCAGTAGTAAAGGGTGTTCGCCTGTCGGCCCAGAAGGGCCGCCTGGTGGCGGATCAAATCCGCGGCTTGTCGGTGGATAAGGCGTTGAATCTGTTGACATTTAGCCCCAAGAAGGCTGCCGTGATTATCAAGAAGGGATTGGAATCTGCGATTGCCAATGCCGAGCATAATGATGGAGCGGACATTGACGAGTTGAAGGTTACCACCATTCATGTGGGTGAGGGTGCCTCGCTGAAGCGGAGCATGGCTCGCGCCAAGGGCCGCAACTACAAGATTGAGAAGCAGACTTGTCACATTACAATAATCGTCGGGAACTGAGGATCAAGTAACTATGGGACAGAAAATTCATCCAATCGGTTTTCGGTTGAGCGTACAAAAAAACTGGACTTCCAAGTGGTATGCCAACAGCAAGAATTTTTCCGGCATGCTGCTCAGGGATATCGAAGTGCGCGATTACCTGAAGAAAAAACTGGCCGGTGCAGGTGTTTCGAAGATCATTATCGAACGCCCGGCAAAAAACGCCAAGATAACGATTTATACCGCCCGTCCCGGTGTGGTGATCGGCAAGAAGGGTGAAGATATTGAAGCCCTGCGTGCCGAGCTGAGGAAGCGTATGGGTCTGCCCGATGTTGCAGTGAATATCGAGGAAGTGCGCAAGCCGGAACTTGATTCGCAGCTGATTGCCAACTCGATCGCCCAGCAGCTCGAAAAACGCATTATGTTCCGTCGTGCCATGAAGCGCGCGATGCAGAACGCCATGCGCCTCGGTGCCCAGGGTATCAAGATCATGAGTTC
>CAITJF010000039.1 GCA_903892645.1 uncultured Nitrosomonadales bacterium
GGACTTCACGACCATTACACAACAGGAGATTGATACGGCAATGAACAGATTGAACAACCGACCCAGAAAAAGACTTGAATACAAAACACCCAGTCAGGTATTCTTCAAGTCAGGCGTTGCACTTCAAACTTGAACTCGCGTATCATAACAGTGTCGCTTACACTCAATAATTTTGTCTGGCGCTGGTTTCAAGGCGAACTGTATAACGGATGGGTGATTACATATCCTTCTGTTGCCAAAAGGAACTGCCATTTCGCACCGGATTACTTCTGTAATGCACTCCACTACGGCACTGTTGTCAAGCAAACGAGTCCGACAGTTTTCCCAGTTGTTCTCCAGAGGGTTGTTGAATTTTGATGTATTCATAACTGTGATTAGCAATTGCTGATGTTCATGAGAGGGCTGGCGCAGGGTATGCAGGTACAGGCAAATTCCAGACAGGATGAAAGCGGTGGCGGCATTCACTTTCATTACGACCATCCCCGTAAATGGGCTCTTGAGTACGTCTGTGTTCCATACCCAGCCCACCAGGACAGACAACCCCAGAGCGATGGTAAAGATGGCAATGGACTTTACCCATCTAAGGTCTTCAGCAGGCATTAGGCTCTTGGGTTTGGCATCGAGTGATGTTGAGCTTTGCATTGGGCATTTTTTAGAGGGATAACTGGTGCAGGTAGTTTACAACAGGCAGGCTCAACTCTGAAATTTAGATACGCGGCATGAGGGACAATTTGCGAGTAGCCATTTATGAGATTGTTTGCTCATGATTTAAGCAAACTGGGGGGCGGACGCGAACTTCCGGTTGTGGCATATTCTGTTGAAAAACTATTTTTGCAGCTCAAAAATCACCGCTTGAAAAACACTGACCTCATAGAACGCTCTACAATCGACGAACGCCTTTCGATTGATGGTTTGATGACCCCCAAAATTTCGCCAAGAAGGGGTTCAAAATAGTTTTTCAACACAATAGGCACACACCGGCCCTTCAGCCCTGCTAAATGCCTGCCCTAAAGCAATTACTCGCGAAGTGCAGCTATTCTCAAACCAGTAATGAGGAGAATTGCTAGAATTCAGGACTCTTTCGACAAGATTCCCTATGAATCCAATCAGACTGCTTGGCGGCGAACATGCCGTGATGCTAATCCACGGACTGCAAAGTAGTCCGGCCGAACTCCTGCCGCTTGCCAAGCGCCTGCATCAGGCTGGCTACACAGTACACATGCCGCACATCGCCGGTTACGGCTTCATGCACGGCGACACACCGCGGTCGGTCACTCATTGGCAGGATTGGCGCACCAAAGCGCTGAAAGAGTTTCGCATGCTACAGCGACAGTATAAGACTGTTGCCGTCGGCGGATTAAGTATTGGTGGAACCCTATCTCTCAGTATCGCTGCCGAATTGGGGGATGAGGTCGCTGCCTTGGCGCTTCTGTCCACTACGCTGTGGTATGACGGCTGGAGCATCCCTTGGTATCGCTTCATGCTGCCGCTCGGTTACTCCTGGCCCCTGCGCTACCTGTATACCTACCGCGAGGACGAACCGTTCGGACTCAAGAATCCACTATTACGCAAGTGGGTTGCTCGCGAAATGAGTCACAAGGATGTATCCATGGTCGGTGCCAGCCGGCTATATCTTCCTGGCATCCAGGAAGCGGAGCGCCTGATTGCTTCAGTGAAGAAATCCCTGCCACGCATCACCGCCCCAGTTATTATCATTCACGCCATGGAGGACGATGTCGCCTCACCGCGCAGCGCACACCATATCGTCAAGCACATCGGTTCCAAGACTGTGGAATTTGTCCTGCTGCACAACAGCTACCATATGATCACCATTGACAACGACCGTGAACAAGTTGCCTCTGACACCATCAGCTTCTTTAGCAGGGTGCGCGCTGAGCGCGCGGCAGCAACCAAGTGCTGATCGCCAAACGTTTTACGTCCTAAGTTCTGAAGGTCAGCTATTGGCTGGGCCGACCATGGCTCCTTAAATTAATCTTCTCTAAAACAGTCTATTGGTGAAGGGCAGCAACCGAAACTGGATGTTCGTCAATATCGGTGCCAGTCATTACCACAAACCAACGCGTTAATCCGCAGCGGGCAAACGAATCGTGTACTGGCTCGACTTCTCGTCGCGCACTACAACAAGCAGCTTGTGCTTCTGCGCATCCTCGACCAATTCCTTGAACGAGCGGTAGCCGTAGTATGTTTCGGTAAAGCCCGGTTTGCGGCGCTGCATCGTCGTCTTGACCATCGACCCCCATATCTTTTCATCGGAGCCGCGCTCTGCGATCAAGGCCTCGACGGTTTCAACGATGAAATCGAGCGCTTCCTGACGCTTGTCGTCTTCGCTCTTCGCCGCTGGCAGTTTGGCCTTGCCCGCTGCGGCTTTCACCGGGGCTTTTTTCTCGGCGCGCTTTTGTTTCGCTTCCTGCGCGCGCACCAGATCGTCGTAAAAAATAAACTCGTCGCAGTTGGCGCTCAGCAAATCCGAAGTTGAGTCTTTCACGCCGATGCCAATCACGTACTTGTTGTTTTCGCGCAGCTTGGAAACCAGCGGCGAAAAATCCGAGTCGCCGCTGATGATGACGAAGGTGTCCACATGGGATTTGGTATAGCAGAGATCCAGCGCATCCACGACCATGCGAATGTCCGCCGAGTTTTTGCCCGATTGGCGCACGTGCGGAATCTCGATCAACTCGAATGCCGCCTCGTGCATCGTCGCCTTGAATTCCTTGTAGCGATCCCAGTCGCAATAAGCCTTCTTGACCACGATACTGCCCTTGAGCAGCAGGCGTTCCAGCACTTTCTTGATGTCAAATTGCGCATACTTGGCGTCGCGCACGCCCAGCGCAACGTTCTCGAAATCGCAGAACAGTGCCATGTTGGTTATTTCAGGTTGGCCTGCCATATTCCCCTCATTTCTTGAATCTAAAGGACACCTCTAAAATTCAGATTTCGTCATTCCGACACCCTCTCTCCAACTCTCTCCCAGAGGGAGAGA
>CAITJF010000040.1 GCA_903892645.1 uncultured Nitrosomonadales bacterium
ATTATTGTTAAACGTGTGGAAGGCGAAGATATGGAGCGCCGCGGGCGCATGAAAGATAATCTGGCCCTTCTGGCTGAAGGGGTCGATGCGCGTATTGTTTCGATGGACAGCAGCGTCACCGTGGCCAGACAACATTCAACACTTACCAAATTGATGGCGAGCACCAGCATGGCGCTGCATGATATAGAGCAAAGCCATCGCGACCAAGGAATCAGGAGCAACCAGATATTTAATGAGTTACAAAAAAGATTTGATAACTCGATGGTATCCATTGGCATTACCCAATCACAAGAAGAGGAGTTGGCCAACATGCTGCTAGACGCTGTGAGCCAGGCGCGTGTATTGCACGATGAAGGGTTGAAGACCGGTGCGCACATGGGAAATATACTCGAGCAGATTAAACGTGCCGCCAACCAATCCATCAGCGCGATACCGTAGCCGTTATCGTTGCATACTTTGCTTTACCCGTTGTGCAGGCAGCCAGAATTGGAGGGATGAACTATGACCGAAAAATTATTGATTGTTGACGATGACGATTTTTTTCGCACCATGACGCAGGAGCTGCTTGAACAATGCGGCTATGCGGTCGAGACCGCCGAGGACGGAATGGCGGCGTGGGAAGAAATTGATCGGAACCCCTCCCGGTATAACCTGATACTGCTCGACAAGAAAATGCCGCGACTGGACGGTATAGCCCTGTTGAGGCGTATCAAGGCCGATGGACGATTCAAAGAGCTGCCGGTGGTGATGCTGACGGGTGATAACCGGCAGGAGGATGTCAGAGAGGGCTTGGCCGAAGGCGCTTTCTACTATCTGACCAAACCGTCGGCAGAAAACATATTGCGGCTCGTCATCAAAAATGCGCTTGAGGAGTCTTCAAAAAAACGCGAATTACGCGCATTGCTTGGCAGGCAAGCAAACAGCCTGAACCTTCTGCATCGGGCGGAATTTCATTACCGAACTTTGCCTGAAGCGAGAGATCTGGCACTGTTACTGGCAGATGCCAGCGCGGCCCCGGATCGCACCATAAATGGCTACTCGGAACTTTTGATCAATGCAGTCGAGCATGGCAATCTCGGCATTTCCTATACCGAGAAAAGCCAATTGTTGCGCGAGAATCGCTGGGAAAATGAAGTTGAGGCTCGCCTGCAACACCCACAATATTCTGCCCGGATCGTCAATGTCACACTGGAGAAATTTACTGCCACCAGCATCGTGACCATCACGGACCAGGGTAGCGGTTTCAACTGGCAGGCGTATGTCGAATTCAGCCCTGAGCGCGCATTTGACCTGCATGGCAGAGGGATTGCGATGTCCAAGGCAGCCAGCTTTGACAAGCTTGAATATTTGGGGAACGGCAACACCGTAGTTGCCACGGTGCTGCGGACAGACGCGCTATAGCCGCTATCGACGAGGAAAAATAATGCCAAACACCACACATACACTGCGCCCCGAACTGAGCAAAATGCTCGGCGTGGCGGCGCTTTATTGCCTGCTGTCCTGGGTGACCCATTCGCTGCTCCCCACATTCGGGCCATCCGGCTGTTTTTTTCTCTCAAGCGGGCTGGCGCTGGCGGCCTTGCTGGCCGGAGGCAGATATTATTTCTGGGCGGTGTGGTTGGGCGGGATCCTGGCTAATATGCTTGTGAATAACGGGGTCTGGCCAAGTTTTTTATTTGGCTTCACCTCAGCTGCTGCCAGCTTGATCAACGCCCGGTTGATCTTGCGCAATGATTTGTTTGATATCGGATTACTTTCTTTACGGAGCATCCTCAAGTTTTATGTATTCGGTGGCCTAATGGGCTCCTCTGTGTACGCCATTCTGAATGTGGCGGCTCTATTGGTGGTCGGTGTTGCGAATGGCGACAACTACATCGAACTCTTTCAAGATTGCATAATGATCAATATGCTGGGCATTATTCTGATAACCCCAATTATTTTTAGTATTTTGAATACGGTCGCCGGGCCGATTCTGCGACTTAATAGAAAGACTCTTGCCGAATCGGTACTTTTTTTCGGACTTGTGGGGCTGCTCGGGGCCAATATCTTTCTGAATTTTATGCAAGAGCTCATTCCAAAACATCTTCATGACGTATTGCGCGCCTACCTGATGTTCATTTTCATAATTTGGGCGGCGCTTAGGCTGGGAATGGCAGGGGTCAGCATTGTCGCTCTACTGGTAGCTATACTGGCTATCGCCGGAGTCAACCAGAATCTGGGTTTCTTTGCCTCCGATTATGGCTACTTACACATGGGCAGTTACTGGCTCTATATCACCATTCTCACTTTGACGGGCACATTGCTGAGTGCTTATTTAGAAGAAAACAAATTGTTATGTCGCTTACTGGAAGAGAGTAATTCCGGTACCAAATCCGCACTTGATGAACTCAATCAACAAAAATACGTGCTGGACAAGCATGCGCTCGTAGCCGTAACTGATGTCGAAGGCAACATTACCTATTGTAATGAAAAACTTTGCGAAATCATCGGCTATTCCGGGGGAGAACTAATAGGGAAGAATCACCGGATAATGAGCTCGGGGGTGCATTCCAAAGAATTTTGGTTAGACCTTTATTCAACACTTGAACGTGGAGAAGTGTGGCAAGGCGAGGTGTGCAACAAAAGCAAGAATGGACAGATTATTTGGCTTGCTACCACCATTGCACCGTTTTTTGAAAATGGTATTCTGAAGAAATACATCGCGGTGCGTAGCGACATCACCCATCGTAAATTGGCGGAGGACGCCGCCAACTACGCCAATTCCGCCAAGTCGGAATTTTTGGCCAATATGAGCCATGAAATCCGCACCCCGATGAATGGTGTGGTGGGCATGCTGGATATCATAAAGCAGACCCCTCTGAGCTCTGTGCAACATCGCATGATCAACACCGTTTACGACTCATCGCTGATGTTGCTGCAAATTATTAATGATGTATTAGACTTCTCCAAAATCGAAGCCGGCAAGCTGGGGGTAGAAATCATATCGACGCATCTGCTCGGTGTGGCCGAGGAGGTCACGAAACTGATGATCGCGATCGCCAACAAAAAATCGATCCAGCTCTTCGTATTCGTTTCCCCGAAGTTACCGTGCTGGATTGCATCCGACCCCGTCCGGCTCCGCCAAATACTATATAACTTGCTCGGTAATGCGCTGAAATTCACCACCAGCGATAATAACCGGATGGGTCGAGTGACCTTGTGCATTGAGCCGTGCAGCCTGGCTGATGGCCGTCCCGGAGTAGCGTTATGCGTTTCCGATAACGGTATCGGCATGAGCGAGGAGACACAGAGCAATCTCTTTCAACCCTTTACACAAGCGGATGGAACCATTGCGCGCAAATATGGCGGCTCAGGGCTGGGCCTGAGTATCGTACAGCGGCTGACAACTATAATGAGTGGCCAAACATTGGTGCGCAGCACCCAAGGAGTGGGCACTGATTTCACGGTAATTTTTCCGCTGCAAGAAATGGCGCCGCAGCGTATGTCGTTATTTGAACCCAACCTGGATGGGATACATGTGCTGTGTGTAAGCAAAGATGCGATGATTATAAAGATCGTGTCTGCATACTGCATGGAATTGGGTGCGCAAGTCACTGTGGTGGCAGATATGGCTACGGCCTATCAGCAACCCCCGCTCTCACAGCCACTGCCGTCATCCACGTCCCTGGTTGTGCTGCATGATGGCGTTGACTGTAATGAATTAGATCTGCCAGCGGGCATCGGCATAATTCGGCTTATATCATTAAATGAAAGCTCTTCTACTAGTGGAATATCCATTAATGCCTCCCCAATATTCCATTCCGAACTTATTCAATGTGTGTCGATTGCCGGCACAAAGCTTGATCTGGTGTACTACCCCGGTCAACTCAAGAATAACCGCTTAAGAAAAACGGTAATTGCACCCACTGTTGAGCAGGCCGTGGCCACCAATCGTCTGATCCTGCTGGCTGAAGACAACGATACCAATCGCGAAGTGATGCTGGAGCAGCTAAGCTTACTCGGGTATACAGCGGAATTTGCCGAAGACGGCGAGGTGGCGCTGAAAATGTGGCATAGCGGCCGCTACGCCCTGTTATTAACCGACTGCCACATGCCTAACATGGATGGCTTTGATCTGACTACTGCGATCCGTCAGGCCGAGCAAGAGGGCACACACATGCCGATTATCGCCGTTACCGCCAACGCTATGCAAGGCGAAGCCGCGAGATGTAAGGCCCGCGGCATGGACGATTATTTGTCCAAGCCACTGCGCCTGGAAGAACTTGATTCCGTATTGTTGAAATGGCTGCCGAACGAAGAGAATAAAAATACCTGGTGCGAAGATGTGGAAGCGGTAGTGACCGGACACGCAACTGACGCGATTGAAGTGATGATGGACAAGTTCGAAAATCAGGATGAAACCCTTGAACACGTTTCATCCGATCCGTTCGCCATATGGGATGACACGACGCTTCCCCGCCTGCTAGGTGACAACCCCGCCATGATCCGCCGCTTGCTGGTCAAATTTCTGCCCAGTGCGCAAGCGCAAGTTGCCACCATCATCGCTGCCGCCGCGACAAGCGAGATCGGTATTCTTTCCGATGCGGCGCACAAGCTGAAATCAGGCGCACGCACGGTCGGCGCGATGCATCTGGGTGAATTGTGTCATGAGATGGAAACTGCCGTGCGCGCAGGCGATAAGAGGGTATATCGTGCACTTGTCGAACAGTTGAGTGGGGTATTCGCCGCAACCGAAGAGGCAATCAAGGAAAGCTTGGTCTAAAATGAAAAAAACAGATTCAAACTTCACACAATTACGACAAGAAGCCGAGCAGCATCTCGACCAGGCTCCGATGCCGGAACCGCGCCCTGCCGGAGATCTGCTGCACGAACTCCAGGTGCACCAGATCGAGCTGGAGATGCAGAACCAGCAATTGCGGCAGTCGCAGGTCGAGTTGGAAAAATCGCGCGACCGCTACGTGGATTTTTATGACTTCGCCCCAGTCGGTTATCTCACCCTTAACCACGATGGCCTGATCGAGGAAATCAATCTCACCGGAGCCGCGCTACTCAGGGTGGAGCGCAGCAGACTACTGAACCACCGTTTTGCCCCTTACGTCGCCACTGAGGATGTTGACCGCTGGCATAACCATTTTTTGTCAGCGCTAAAAAAGGATAGCGTGCTGTCTTTTGAGTTGAGGCTTAAAAACGACAAGGGGCCACGCATTTATGCCCAGCTGGATTGCCTGCGCCTGAGTAAAGAAGACACTAAAATAGTGTTGCGTATCGTGCTGGCCGACATTACCAAACGCAGGCAGATCGAAAGTGAGTTGGAACAGCACCGCCATAACCTCGAAGATCGGATATTCTCCCGCACTCTCGAATTGGCAGAATCCCTTGATGCAGCCGAAGCAGCCAACCGCGCCAAGAGCATTTTCATCTCCAAGATGAGCCATGAACTGCGCACACCGATGAACGGAATCATGGGCTTGACGGACTTGGCCTTGCGCCGCGCCACCGATCCAAAGCAGATCGAATGGCTCACCAAGAGCAGTGCTTCCGCGAAGCATTTGCTTGCCCTCATCTGCAACATCATCGAGGTCTCCTATAACGAAGCGGAACCGCCAACAATACAGAAGGATAACTTCTCGCTCTCGCAGACAATTGACGAGTCCCTCCAGAGGCAGGACGCGCTGGCTCAAGCCAAAGGGCTATGCCTATCCAGCGAAATTGACCCCGCCCTGCCAGATCAGTTATATGGCGATGTCTTGCGTCTGAAACAGATATTGGATAATTTCATCGACAATGCCATCAAGTTTTCAGAGCGCGGACAAATCACCGTGCGTGCGATCGCACTGGAGGAAGGCAGACTCAGCCTGTTATTGCGCATCGAGGTCAGCGATCAGGGCATTGGTGTGAACCCGGTCCAGCAGGCACGGCTGTTTAACGCCTTTACCCAGCTGAATGACACCTCGACTCGCAAGTACGGTGGTGTCGGCCTCGGCCTGAATGTTGTCAAACGCATCGCCCTGCTGATGGGCGGCGATGCGGGCGTAATCAGCCAGGAAGGCGTTGGCAGCACCTTCTGGGCCACGCTCCTGCTCAAGCGTTCGATCCCTTTAGCTGTAGCTTGAGAGCAGCCAGCCCGATGACCACGACTGAAAGCGGCGATAGATGATCCGGCTACTGCTGGTGGACGATCACGCCATCTTGCGCGAATCGTTGTGCGCGGTATTTCGACGCGAGCCAGACATCGAGGTGGTGGGCGAGGCGTGCGACGGGGAGGCTGCGCTGGCGCTGGTGAGAAGTGGATGTGGTGCTGATGGATATCGCCATGCTCGGGTTAAACGGCTCTAAAATAACGCTGCGGATAGCGAGCAAAAGTCCGAGAATAAAAAGTGCTGGTACTGTCTACCCACAACACCGAACGGCGCTTCGTGGCGCACCCGCCTGCTTCGAACTTGAATCAGCCACTTGAATACAAGACATCTAATCAGGTATTCTTCAAGTCAGTGCGTTGCACTTCAAACTGGAACTCGCGATATATATACTTCGTAATTTGAGGAATTTTACCTATGATCAACCAAATATTGATAGTACGTAGCGATGGATAATAACAGTCCAGCCAAGAAGATATTTTGTACAACGAGAGAGGCTGCGAAAATTCTTGGTGTGTCATTGCGCACCGCACAACTCTGGACAGAAAGTGGTTTGCTTGAGGCGTGGAAAACCAAGGGTGGTCATCGGCGCATATCACGCAAATCAATTGGACTGCTACTCTTCAATCCAGAATTACCTGCAGAAGCCAATCTAACACGGTGGATTGCGGACTCGGTTATCAATGCCGCCGCGCCAAACGTATTGAATATCATGGTAGTCGAAGATGACCCGGCCCTGCGCCAGCTTTATGAGTACAATCTTCGCGGTTGGCCTATGTTGCCCAATGTCATAACCGTCAGTGACGGTTATGAAGCACTCATCCGCATGGGTCTTGTGAAGCCGGATATCCTGATTGCAGACTTACATATGCCGGGCATGGATGGATTCAAAATGCTCAATACCATCTGCAGTGTGCCAGAGTTTTCAGACACGGCTATCATAGTCGTGAGTGGCCTCGATCAAGCGGAAATAGCCAATCGCGGCGGAGTACCCGAAGGCATACCTGTTTTACCTAAACCCATACCGTTCGACCAGTTGCAGTCATTCACCGAATCCGTAATAGCTAAGCGCCACGCCAGACAGAAAAAAGCAAACTAGTCAAAAAACTTCTCCGGCTGTGATGACCGGTATAGGAATTTTTGAATTTGTTATGCATATTAAAACCCAAAACACTGGGCATGGTAATGCACGCCGAGTTGTCATTTATTTGTACATTGATGGCCATGATATACCTCCACATTGCTTTAATCTCAATGAAGCAAAATACATTTTCAATTACGGCTATGGCACGATGCGGCTATAGCTAACAATGTGCAGCAGACAAGCCGCTCCAAAGCTCCTGTATATTGCTGATGTCCCATTTCGCCGAGTCTTCATGCGAGACTATCCTGTCCCTGCACGCGGGTTTCGATAAGTCCAGTATCCACGGAGTTATCACCTCGATGTCCGCCTCGCGCTCCAATACCGTGCGCAAGGATGAGCGCAAGGATGAGCGCAAGATATTGTGGTCATCCACCAGCAGCAGTCTTATCATCAATCGTATTTTCTCCATTTGCAGACACGGCTAGTGGCTGCGCCAAAAATTAGTGCTTTTTTAATGCCACAGTTCCCAAATCCCACATGGGCAGGAATACACCCAACATGAGAATAAGTATCAGTACGCCCATGAATCCCAAGAGGATGGGCTCTATGGTCTCGCTCAAGATGCTGACTTCGTATTCGACTTCTTCCTGGTACATGTCGGCGACCTGGTTGAGCATGCTGTCGATATTGCCAGTGGCCTCGCCCACCGAGATCATCTGTAATTCCAGCGAAGTGAAGATTTCGGAGGCTTGGGCGACGCGCAGTAAGCTTTCACCCCGCCCGACACCCTCGCCCATGAGCAGGATACGCTCCTCGAAATAGGTATTATCCACGACACGTGAAACCAGCGAGAAGGCCAGCATGAGCGGTACACCGCTTTCGCTCGCCATTGCAAAGCTGCGGCAGAAACGGGCAAGTGTGGCCTTTTTAATGATACTTCCCATGATTGGAATCCTGAGCTTGAACCTGTCCCAGACGTAACGTCCGCTTGGCTGACGGGTGTAGCGTTTAAAGGCATAGACGACACCTCCGATCATGGCAAGAACAACCCACCAGTAGTGGACAGCGAAATCGGAGGTGGCAAGTAGAATTTGCGTCAGGAGCGGCAGCGTTGCATGGAATTTTGTGAAGATTTTTGCAAACACCGGGATGATAAAGATCGTCAGAATAGCAATGGCGATAGAAATCGAGATGAGCACATAGGTTGGGTAGCGAAGTGCTCCCTTGATCTTTTGAGTCATGTGTTTTTCGAATTCAATCTGTTCGTGCAGGCGCTTGAAAATTTCTTCCAGTTTCCCGGTATCTTCGCCAACCTTGACCATGCTGACGTAGTATTCGTTGAAAATGTGTGGGTGGAGAAACATGGCGCGATGCAGTTCGAAACCTTTTTCTAGATTGGCGCGAATATCTCGAATTGCTCCGGCCAGTACCTTGTTGGCTGTGGATTTCTGGATCCCGGAAAGAGCCTCTATCATAGGTACACCCGATTTGACCATGGTGCCCATCTGCCGAGTAAATAACAGCAGATCCCTCAGTCCGACTGATTTTTTAACCTGCAATGCTTGCAACCATGCGGGCTGATGCTTGAGCTTGTCACCCTTTACTTGAATCTGAATGGGATAAATGCCGGCGGCAATCAACCATGCCGCCACCGCTTTGGAGTTTGGCGAATCTATCGTGCCATGCATAATTTCACCGCGCTGATTACGACCTTTATATTCAAATAGTTCCATCGATTGTTACCTCGCCGCCCAATCAGAATTCAGCCGAGGTGATGACGGTCATCGCCTCGGCAATAGTGGTTTTTCCGTGGATCACAAGACCCAGAGCATGATGCTCGATTGAATTTTCGCCCAATTGCTCGCGAGCCAAGCGTTCAAAAGCAACGGTGTCTCCCTTATTGAGGGCAGCAGAAAGCGTGGCCGTCATTTCGAGCATTTCAAACACACCTGTGCGACCACTGAAACCTATGCTGTTACAACGTCCGCAGCCCTTTCCCTGTCGGAAATTGGCCTGTACAAAATTGTCACCTAGGAAGTGCTTGACCCACTCAATTTCTTCGTGGATCGGGTGATATGGCTCGGAACAGTAGGTGCAGATCATGCGCAGCAAACGCTGGGATGCCACACCAAGCAGGGTAGAGGCAATCATGTAGCCGGGTACTCCCATATCGAGCAATCGAGTGGGCGCGCTCACCGCATCGTTGGTGTGTAAGGTGGAAAGTACCAAGTGGCCGGTCATGGCGGCGCGAGCGGCGATTTCGGCAGTTTCCTGGTCGCGGATCTCGCCTACCAGCATAATGTCTGGATCTTGTCTTAGAAAGGAACGCAGCATACGAGCAAAGTTGAGATTGATTTTTTCATTCACCTGCACCTGGGTAATGCCGGCAATTCGATATTCCACCGGGTCCTCGCAGGTTAATATTTTGACATTGCGTTGATTGAGTTTTTTTAATGCCCCATACAATGTGGTGGTCTTGCCGCTGCCGGTGGGTCCGGTCACAAGGATTATTCCATAGGGCGAATTGATGATGCGGTTGAATTTTCCCTGTATATCCAGCGGCATGCCGGAACTTTCCAAGTCGAGCATCCCTTCGCCCTGAAGCAACAAGCGCATGACGATCGATTCGCCAAACTGACAGGGGACGGTGGACATGCGTATATCGATCCGGTGGTTTACGACCATGACCGAAATTCTCCCATCCTGTGGCAAACGCTTTTCGGCGATATCCATCCCGGCCAAAAGCTTGAGGCGAACCGCCAATGCGGATGAAATTCTGGGATCTGCCTCGACTTGGAGGTGCAGCACGCCATCGATGCGAAAGCGTACCACCAGTTTATTTTCCTCCGGTTCGACGTGAATGTCGGAGGCTCGTAATTGCACGGCTTCCTCAAAAATCGTTTGTAACAGCCTGATCACCGGCGCATCGACATCATCGATGGAAGCAATCATCTGACTGAGGTTAATAATCCCGCTGTCACGCTCAATCTCGCGCTTGGCATCGTTGGCGTATTCGTCAAGCTGGTCAGTCTTGCGGTAGATTTGGTCAACGGTCTTGCTGAACTGCTCGTTGGTGATGACGCTGATGTAGAGAGGCCGCCCGACCTGGCTCGACAGTTCGTCCTGATCGCGCAGACTGGAGGGATCAACCAGTCCCACAAAGTAAGAGTCTCCACGATCCTCAAGAATGATGGCGTGAAAGCGCCGCGCCTGCACTTCGGTGAGTATCCGCACGACTTCCGGGACTACGTCATAACGCCGCAGGTCGGTAAAGGGTATCTCTTGTTGCGCGGCAATGGTCCTGGCCATTTGCTCTTCGGTGACATAGTTGTTCTCAACCAGCACGCGCCCAAGCATCCGACCTGTTCGCACTTGCTCGGCCAATGCTTCATTGAGCTTGTCACGAGTAAGATACCCCTTATTTATTAGTGCTGAACCAAGTTGTTCAATTTTTACCACTGCCATATGGACACCTCCAATATTGAATTTTGCATATTTTCTTTTACGGTTTTAACATACTGTCGCGAGTTCAAGTTTGAAGTGCAACGCCTGACTTGAAGAATACCTGACTGGGTGTTTTGTATTCAAGTCTTTTTCTGGGTCGGTTGTTCAATCTGTTCATTGCCGTATCAATCTCCTGTTGTGTAATGGTCGTGAAGTCC
>CAITJF010000041.1 GCA_903892645.1 uncultured Nitrosomonadales bacterium
CGCATGTATATGCGCGAGATGGGTACGGTTGGCTTGCTCACGCGCGAAGATGAAATCGTGATCGCCAAGCGCATCGAGGAAGGCCTCAAGCACATGATTCAGGCGATTTCCGCTTGCCCTGCTACCATTGCCGAACTCCTTACGCTGGCCGGCAAGGTTGCGCGCGACGAATTACGCGCAGACGAGGTTATCGATGGCTTTATTGATACTGAAAGCGATGTCATAGCGGGTGCAGAACCCGTTGGTGAGCATGTGCATAGCGAAGAAAATGATGGCGAAGAAGAGGATGATGGCGAAGCCATTGCCGCCGCCAACCTTGCGCAGCTCAAGGAAGATGCGCTGGTACGCTTTGCCATCATAGCCGATCTGTTCAACAAGATTGGCAAGGCTTATGAGAAGCATGGCTATCGCAGCAAGCAATACAACAAGCTTCAAGAGCAGATTTCAAACGAACTGATGCAGTTCCGTTTTTCCGCCAAGCAGGTGGATGCCCTGTGCGAAACTATGCGTAACTTGGTTGAAGAGGTGCGCAGCTACGAACGCAATATTCAAGAACTGTGCATCACCAAAGCACGCATGCCACGCCCCTATTTCATCAAGACATTCCCGGAAAATGAGGAACGCCTCGATTGGGTGGCGCGCGAAATAGCCGCCAAGAAACCTTACAGTGAAACGCTGGCGCGATTCCAGGCCGCCATCGTTGATCAGCAGAAAAAATTGCTTGACCTGCAGCGACGCGTAGGAATTCCAATCAAGGACCTGAAGGAAATCAACAAGCAGATGACCAACGGCGAAGCCAAGGCACGTCGCGCCAAGCGCGACATGATTGAGGCCAATTTGCGACTGGTGATCTCCATTGCCAAGAAATACACCAACAGGGGTTTGCAATTCCTCGACCTGATTCAGGAAGGTAATATCGGTCTGATGAAGGCGGTAGACAAGTTTGAATATCGCCGCGGTTACAAATTTTCGACTTATGCCACGTGGTGGATACGCCAAGCAATCACGCGCTCTATCGCGGATCAGGCGCGTACCATTCGTATTCCGGTACACATGATCGAGACCATCAACAAGATGAACCGCATTTCCCGCCAAGTCTTACAAGAAACCGGGTTGGAGGCTGATGCCGCGATGTTGGCGATCAAGATGGAAATGCCGGAAGACAAAATACGCAAGATACTGAAGATTGCCAAAGAACCAATTTCCATGGAAACCCCGGTGGGTGACGATGACGATTCGCATCTTGGTGACTTCATTGAGGATTCCAATACCTTGGCACCCATTGAGGCAGCGGTGTATGACAGTTTGCACAACGTTACCAAGGATATTCTCGACAGCCTAACGCCTCGCGAAGCCAAAGTGCTACGCATGCGCTTTGGCATTGAAATGAATACCGACCATACGCTGGAAGAGGTTGGCAAACAGTTCGACGTCACACGCGAACGTATTAGGCAGATTGAAGCAAAAGCATTACGCAAGCTACGCCATCCATCCCGTTCGGAAAAGCTGAAAAGCTTTTTGGATGGTGAAAGCTAAAGCGGCCACCTTCCACGGGTCGTTAGCTCAGTTGGTTAGAGCAGAGGACTCATAATCCTTTGGTCCGGGGTTCAAGTCCCTGACGACCCACCATATGGAATAAGGCTTGCAGCGATGCAGGCCTTTTTTCTTTCTGGCACATTTTGCGCTATGTAAGGCGGGTGTAAGAATTTCCGGAATGTGCGGGCATCACTCAGAAAAAGAAAAACCGCCGGGCTATCTCTAGCGGCGGCGGCATGAATTGCCACGCGGGTCAGAGTGGCCTGTTAATCAGGTCGGACATATCGCCCAGGTCGGTTAATGTCCCGCCGATGGTGGGTGCAAGCTCCTTTCGTGCAACATCGCGTGACTCGCCACGCTGTGCGCGCCCATGAATTTGCAAGTGGCGGCACAAACTCATAACACGCCGCGACAATGTTTCAACCAAGGCAAGTTTTGGATTTAATTTACCGTCCAGAATTTCACCATCATTTTCAATTTCAAAAGTCAGTCGCTCAATGTCCGCCATGGCTCGTGAGTATTGCCCCAATGATTCCAGCTCATGCCCTTGCCAATCGTCACGGCAAGACAGCGCAACGCGCCAGTATGGTAGGTCGCAATCACGTAAGTGAACGTGTGCCGGAATAGCAGGGGTCTTTTTCTGGAATGCCAGAACTTTTGCCGTAGTGCTATCGCTTCGGGGTTTGCGTGGTGCTTTCATGATGCTTGTCTCCTTCAAAGTTACGGTTGAAAAACTGTGTTAGCGTTAACGTAGCTAAATAGGCGCGGGTGGCAGCTTGAAGCCCCAGACATTTATAGCCGGGTGGGGGTGGGCAGTGGTTATCATCGCTTCCCCCAGTGGTGCGTTGGGTCGGTAGGCCAGCCGTCCACTCCGCATCCCGGCCTTGGCTTGCTCTCGTTGGCAGATAGTTTGCGATTGCCAAGCCCACCATCACGCGCACAGGTTTTTGCGTCATGGCAACGCTTGCATAAACTTACCCACGTTCTCTCATCAAAAAATGCGTTCTCGTTGTTGAGGTGTGGCGGTTCGTGGTCAACCACTTCGGCGATGCTGCGGCAATGGGCGCACATCGGGTGCTCTCGCAGGTGTCGCACCCTGCCATTGCGCCAGCGTCGAAGGTCATAAAGGCGGCTCATGTTGGTTCAGTGAATAAATCACTGCTTGGCTGTGCAGGATGCACGTCACCGCATCCGGCAGCACTTGGCAGGCATCCATCACCAACAGAATCGCCGGGGGCTTCCACGGGGCTGCAAAACGGTTTGCTAGGGAAGTCAGCACAAAACTCAGTTGATACGTCAATGCTTGCCTGTAGCCACATTGAAAACTCTGGAGCTTCGGGGCATCGTTCAAACATAACGGCGTTTTTTAAGTCGTTTTCCTAGTGCGTCCTTGGTAAGTTTTGCCGGTTGGTTGTTGTCATCGGTGTAGCACAGCGCATCACCATCAAGCGCACCATTGAAGGGCTTTTCTTCATCAATTGCCAATGCTTTCAATTCTAAATAAACGTCAGCAAGTTCCATGTTTCCGGCCTGCTTTATTGCCTTGTCTATCGCTGGGTCTAGGTTGTTGCGGCGTAGTTTGTTTCCTTGCGTTACTGGTGCAGGTGTTTTGACTGTCCCAGCTTCCCGCAGGGCTTGTGCTTGTATTTATTTCAGTCTGTGAGAGATTCGGCGTTATGGCGGGGGAACGAGAAGGGATGCTGATTTAGTGCCAAGCAAAACCGGAGATGCCGTTAAGATTTGAATTTGATTCGGCTGGTGGTGTCAGGTGGTGGAGCGCGCACCAGTGTTCATCAGCGACACGACCGTGGCGGTTGCGATTGACTACGTGAAACGTTGTCTATGGTTTTTGAGTTGGCATTCTGCCTGCGTTATAAATATTGCTTTTCAACTGCCTTGAAACATGCCTTGAGTAACAGGCGCTTGCGAAGTTACGGAAAGAAACCTTTCAAAGTTACAGGAGCTTTGAAAGAATTTGCCTTTTTTCTTTCAAAGCTTATAAAAGAGTATTATGCAACAGGGTGTTGCGTTATACTTCATCGGAATAACATAGTTGTCGCACAGGCCAATAACATAGTTGATGTGTAGACCAATAACATAGTTGGCGCATAGGCCAATAACATAGTTGACGCTTTAGTCGACAACGTAAATCAGGTGAAGAAATGGCCAAACCCAATGAGAAGCTTGC
>CAITJF010000042.1 GCA_903892645.1 uncultured Nitrosomonadales bacterium
ATCATTCAGCTCGAGCTGCACAAAGAAACCTGTAGCAACCTGTTGTGTCGCCGTAGCAAAACGCTGTGCCACCAGGCGCACTGTCCAACATTTTTCATTATACTCAAGCCCGGTCAACGCCTCCAGAATACGGCTGTCCTGCAGGGAATAGTTCCAGCGTGCCACCGCATGCCACCGCCCTGATAGCGGCCACTGCGTGGACAGATCCACCTGCCTGAGGTTGTTACGCGTAAAGCGGTAGCCCAGGTTGAGCACCTTGCCGCTTTCCGGCTGGTAACGTGCCGCCGCGTTGAATTTCTCGCTGTGCGACTGGTTGGGATTGTACTGGAAGGTGCTGTCCAATGACCAAGCGCGCGTTATCTGGCCGGAAGCCCCAAGCAGAATATCCGATTTATTGGTGGTGTCCGTAGGCACAATCAGATTGACCTTTGGCGTCTGTGCGCTGAAGCGCTGGCCAATGGCTACGCGCAACCGCTCCGCGCCACTATCCGGTTCCAGCAAGCGCGAGGTAAGCGCCAGTGTCATCTGGTTGGCATCACCAATACGGTCGCTGCCAAAAAAACGATTCTCGGTAAATATCTGGGCAAAGCTGAAGTCAGCTTGGGCCGAATCGAAATTCGGCAGCAGGCTCTGGTCGCGGTAAGGAATGTACACATAATACGCGCGCGGCTCCAACGTCTGCACAAAACTCTGCCCGGCCAGGCTCCAGTCGCGTTCCAACGTCATGCCGCTATCCAGGCTGAAAATTGGCACCGTGCGCGATGTATTGGGCAACGCCCCTGCATTATTCGCGCCCATCGTGTAATAAGTGTTGTGCAGCCCAAGCTTTGGGGTCAGGTAAAAAGCAGGGTGCGTAATCAGCGGGTAGCTCATGCTGGGATATAGCACCAAACGCTGCCCGTTGACTAAAGCAGGATGGCGAAAATCCACGAACTCCCCGTCGAGCGCCACATTCGCCTTGGATAGTGTACGTTGTGCACCCAAACTGATTTGCGGCAACCGGTGATAAGGCTCCACCACCGGTGCGGCCGGATCCTGCAAGGTCTGAAAGCTCTGCGCCCGCACTGCGGTGTTCCACCAACTGCTACCATAAGACAATACGCCCTCACGCACCAAGTTGGTCTGCGAAGTGCCGCTCACCGCATCGGACAAATCGCGGAAATAGGCATCATCGGAAACATCGTTGAGGTTAATGGAACCGTTCAGCCCGTGGCCAAAGCTTTGCGCATGAGTTAAAGCCAGCCGTGAGCGGGTGCGGTTGGCAAGACGGTCGCCGGGCAATATATCCAAATGCGCCTCTCCGGAATAAGTCGGCTCCAGATAACGCAACTCGTTGTTGAACAAGACGCCGCGCTTTGTCATCACGCGCGGCGCAAGCGTAGCATCGAGATTGGGGGAAATATTCCAGTAATAAGGCAGCGTCAGCTCGCTGCCGCCTTGAACCGTACTACCGAACACCGGACCGAGGAAACCAGACTTGCGCTGGTCATTGAGCACAAAATCCATCCACGGTGTATACAGGATGGGCACGCCCATGAACTCCACGCGCGCATTGTGCGCCACCCCTATCTGGCGGTTGCGGTCAATCTCCAGTTCGCGCACTTGCAGCAGCCAGTCATCCTTGTCCGCCGGACAAGTGGTATACGTGACATTGCGCAGAAGATAGTTCTGCCTGCCTTTCATATACAGCGCATCGGCGTTACCGCGCGCATGATTGTCACCGAGATGAAATACCGGCTGCGTCATAACACCGATATTGGTATCCAGATTGAGCTGGAGATGCGGACTCTGAATCACGTTGCCGTCTTGCTCCACGCGTACCGCACCATCGGCCAATACATCCTTACTGTCCTGAAAGTACAGCAGGTGATCGGCGGATACCACCTGCCCGCGCTTGCGCAACTCGACCTCGCCGATAGCCTCGACCTGGTTTCCCTTCTTGCCTTCCATCCGTTGCGCCGAAATAAAGACCGGTGTCTCATCATGATTTTTTGGCAAGCTCATGAAGGTGCGATCCAGCTTCAGCAGCAGCGCACCTTCCTCGGCGCAAACCGCTGGGGCAGAAAAGCAGAGCAGGAAAAACACGGCGGGATTAAGGCGAAAGCGCATGGTGCGTGGCAAATAGGTTAAGGTGCTAAAATCGCACAAATCCACGATTAAGGCAATCTTAATGCAACGCCAGAAACAACTTACCGATTGGCTCAAAGGCCAATTCCCTGACACCCCTTTCGAACTCGCACCAGCATCTGCCGATGCCAGCTTTCGCCGCTACTTTCGCGCCACATTTTCAGACAGCGGTTGCGACACGTTACTCCCCGCAAGGGGGAGGCCGGTGGGTACCCCGCTGCTACGCAACGACCCTTCCGCACTGGCGAAGCCAGCCGATTGTGGGAGCAACCTCCACGCCGCCGCTCCAGCACCGTGTCGGGGCGGCACATTAATCGTGATGGATGCCCCGCCGCAGCATGAGAACTGCCGCCCGTTTCTGCACATTGCCAAACTGTTTGAGGATGCCGGCACGCATGTTCCGCATGTATATGCACATGACTTGGAACAAGGCTTTCTGCTGCTGTCCGATCTCGGCAACACCACCTACCTGCAAGCACTCAATATGAACAATGCGCGCGAACTCTATGGCGCCGCCACCGATGCGCTGATTGCCATCCAGCTCGCCAGCCGCGAAAACGAATTGCCGTCCTACGACGAAGCCTTGCTGCTGCGCGAGATGCGCCTGTTCCCGGAGTGGTACATAGCCAAACACTTACAGGTGGAGCTGGACGAGAAACAAATTACCACGCTGGAAACCGTTTTCCAGCGCATCATCAAAAACAACTTGGCGCAGCCGCGCGTGTACGTGCACCGCGACTACCACTCGCGCAACCTGATGGTGGATACTCCCAACCCCGGCATACTGGATTTTCAGGATGCCGTATATGGCCCCATAACCTACGACCTCGCCTCGCTGTTCAAGGATGCCTACATCCGCTGGGAAGAAGCTGACGTGCTGGACTGGCTGATTCGCTATTGGGAAAAAGCGCGCCAGGCCGGGTTGCCGGTGCATGCCGATTTTTCCGAGTTCTTCCGTGACTACGAATGGGTGGGCGTACAACGCCACCTCAAAGTGCTGGGCATTTTCGCGCGCCTGTACCACCGCGACGGCAAAGAAGGTTATTTAAAAGATCTGCCGCTGGTAATGGATTATTTGCGCCGCGCCTGCGAACGTTATATTGACTTGAAGCCGTTGCTGCTTCTGCTGGATCAACTGGAAGCCAGGAAACCTGAAGTGGGGTTTACCTTTTGATGCTCCGCATCTCCCTCTCCTCAATCCTCTGGGTGAAACAACTAGCCATTCGACTAAGCTGCAAGAGACCGCAGCCAAGTCGCTGGTTATCCCGCAAGCGGGCGAGGAGGCGAACGTGAAAGGCATCAAACCATGATGGCGATGTTGCTGGCCGCCGGGCGCGGCGAACGCATGCGCCCGCTCACCGACCACACGCCGAAACCCTTGTTGCAGGCGGGCGGCAAGCCGCTGATCGTGTGGCATATCGAAAGACTGGCGCGTGCCGGTATAACCGATCTGGTTATCAACCATGCACACCTCGGTGCGCAAATTGAAAATGCATTAGGCGACGGCAGCCGTTACGGCGTACACATCCGCTATTCGCCCGAGCGTCCGTCTGCGCTGGAAACTGCGGGTGGGATCGCCAATGCTTTGCCATTGCTTGGCGATAAGCCTTTCGCCGTCATCAATAGCGACATCTACTGCGACTACGATTTTGCACATTTGCCTGCCCACGCGGCGGCGCTCCAGACCAGCAATGACGCCGCGCATCTGGTGCTGGTCGACAATCCCGCCCATCACCCCAATGGTGATTTTGGCTTGCGGCACGGACGGGTAACTGACAGCGCCCCCAAACTGACCTTCAGCGGCATCGGCATCTATCAACCCGTTCTGTTCGGGCAGATACCGCGCGGCACTGCCGCACCGCTTGCTCCGCTGCTGCGCGCACAGATCGTACTGGGTAAGGTAAGCGGCGAACACTACAGCGGCTACTGGGTGGATGTCGGCACCCCGCAGCGCTTGGAAGAACTCGACAAGCAACTGCGCGCAACGCAAAATACCGGCCATGCCTGACACAACCATGCACAAACAGCGCCGCGACCGCCTGCTGCAAAAAATGCAGCGCGGCATCGCCATCATCCCTACCGCGCCGGAGGCGGTGCGCAACGGCGACGCGCACTATCCTTACCGCTATGACAGCCATTTTTATTACCTTACCGGCTTCGATGAGCCGGAGGCGGTGCTGGTGCTGGTCGCGGGTACTAAACCGCAATCCGTTTTATTCTGCCGCGAGAAAAACATGGAGCGCGAAATCTGGGACGGCCACCGCCACGGCCCCGATGCGGCAAAAGAAGCTTTCGGCTTCGATGCCGCCTTCCCCATCGCGCAACTCGACGACAAGCTCGCCGGGCTGATGGGCAACCAGCCTGCACTGTTCCATCCGCTTGGCGCACACGCTGTGTGGGACGACCGCATCCTCGCGCTACGCGCGCGCGTGCAGGCACAGGCGCGCAGCGGCATCACGGCACCGAATGAAATTCATGATGTGCGCATGCTGCTGGATGAGATGCGCCTGATCAAGGATAGCGAAGAACTTTCCACCATGCGCCGCGCCGCCGCCATCTCCACCGTTGCGCACATCCGCGCCATGCGCGCCACGCATCCGGGCAGGATGGAATATGAAATCGAAGCAGAGCTGCTGCACGAGTTCAGGCGCAACGGCGCACCAGCACCAGCCTACACCCCCATCGTTGCGGGCGGCGCCAACGCCTGCGTACTGCACTACGTCGGCAACAATGCGGTGCTCAAGGATGGCGACTTGTTGCTGATAGACGCGGGCTGCGAAGTAGATGGTTATGCCGCCGACATTACGCGCACTTTTCCGGTGAATGGCAAATTCAGCGCCGCACAGAAGGACGTGTATGAAATGGTGCTGGCCGCCCAGGCTGCCGCCATTGCCGCCGTGCGTCCCGGCGCACACTGGAACGAACCGCATGACGCCGCCCTGCGCGTGATCGCGCAGGGGTTGATAGACCTCAAGTTATGCAGCGGCAGCATGGATGCCGTGCTGGAAGGCGAGGGCTACAAGCGCTTCTACATGCACCGCACCGGCCACTGGCTCGGCATGGACGTGCACGACGTGGGCGCCTACAAGCTGGAAGACAACTGGCGTGTGCTACAACCCGGCATGACACTAACCGTTGAACCCGGCTGCTATATCCGCCCCGCCGAAGACGTGCCGCAGGCATTCTGGAATATTGGCATCCGCATCGAAGACGATGTGGCCATCACAGCAGAGGGCTGTGAAGTGCTGACCGAAGACGCACCGAAAACTGTAGGAGCAATTGAAGAACTCATGGATCAATTTGTGGCAGCTGCTTACAGTAAATAACGCTCTACTGTAGAGTGGTGGCTGATCTCGATTTAACGTTTTACATGACAAACTTTATGATGCTTCGCACGCTGTTCACCGAAAACACCACGGATCGCTTAGCTCTGCTTATCGCTTGGTTATTTGCCTTGGTTATTGTGCTCCATCCGATTTTCGACTATGACCTGTACTGGCACTTGGCCAATGGTCGCGAAATGATCCAGAGTGGACGAATTATCAGTGAAGAAGTGTTCTCCTTCACTCACTTCGGCGAGAAATTCGAAAACCACGAATGGCTGGCACAAATCATTTTCTATCTTATCTGGCAGGCAATGGGACCCTACGGCCTGCTTGGCCTGAAATTACTGATTACCACCATAATAGTTTTTCTTGGTTACCGCACGGCGCGCGCTTTAGGCAGTCAGCCGTGGTTAGCTGCATTGCTGTGTGTATTCGCTGTACTAGCCGGATTTGGACGGTATATCGAACGTCCGGAATTATTTTCTCTGCTCAATCTTACGCTCATCAGCTTCATTCTCTATGGCTATCGTGCCGGACGTTTCTCGCAGGGCATACTGTGGTTCATTCCACCGATACTAGTGGCGTGGAATAGCCTCCATGGCGCTGTCTATGGCTTAGCTTTCCTAAGCATATTTGTGGCGGGGGAAAACATCAAACACTTTTTCCCCATGTTGCGCCGTGAACATGCCAATGATCAGAATGAATTACACATGCTCAATCTGTGCTACGCCCTGACCATGCTCGCCATGCTGATCGATCCATTTGGCCTGCGCTCCTATGGTGTATTTTTTCGAATATTGGGTGATACCTTGGGCAATGAAGGCAATGTCACTACCGACATTTTGGAGTATATGCCGATCACCATATTGTGGCGCGGGTTTATACCCTTCATCTGCCTGCTCGCTTGGGCAGCACTGTTGGCCTTGCGTCATATCCGCCGTATTGACATTACCCAACTCATCCTGCTCCTTTTCTTCGGTGCCATTGCAATCCGTTACTGTCGTGTTACCGGTGTAACCTCGATCGTGCTGGCTCCGGTCATTGCCAGCCTGATGGCCATTACCGCCAGGCAATCAGCCAGCAGGCTGCGACAGGCACTGGTTATAACAATGATGTTGCTGACTACCATATTTGTTGTCGGTTATAGTTACATAGTAAAATTTTCAAACGTGGCATCACCACTCTTTGCCTTTGGCTACCATCTGGATGACAGTTATTTTCCAGTCGGCTCAGTGCGGTTTGTCCAAGCAGTTGGGCTAAATGGCAATTACTACAATACTGGTAACTTTGGCAGCTATCTATCCTATTTTTCAGCTCCCGAGCGCAAGATATTCCAATACAACATACCGCTTTTTGGAAATACTGGTCGCTTCGTAAACCAGCCCGAGGAATTGACGCGCTGGAACATCAATTATGCCTTCGTCAGCAGGCCGGATGAATTAGCGATACTGTTTCCGGTCAATCAATGGGCGCAGATTTACCGCGAGCCACCCGGAACAACCTTGGTACTGCGGCGAACACCACAAAACCAGGCATTGATCCAGCAATATGAACAGCATTTCTTCTACCCGACTGACAAAACGGATGCTTTGTACACGCAGGCGGAAGACACCAGAATCCTGCCCCGAATGACCGAAGAAATAGGTATTTACTTGGCGTTCCGTAAGGATCAGCGTATCGCCGATTTTTGGGCGGAAATTCTCGCCGCCAATCCCGACCTGCGCACCCACCCGCGTATTCAGCAGTTACTGCAACAGACGCTGAAATATAACAACAGCAGCAAGCTGGTACAGCTAGTGGGTTGAACCAAACCGCTTGTTACTGTCCATCAGGGCTTGATTTGTTTTGTCGGCAAATTCTTAATGGTTTTATGGTATTCCTCGGCCACTTTCGCTTCCCATTCCCATACTGCTGATTCAGCCTTGCGCCGGTAGGGGTCGTTGGCAGGCGCCAAGTGCAAGTAGGTACGCATTGCACCAAGGGCCCCCGGTAAATCATTCAGCCCTTCCAGCGCCTCGGCAAGGCCGTAATAGGCATTGATTTGATCCTTGCGCAATGCGAGTGCACCATCGAAGAAATCGCGAGCAATAGCATAGCGTCCCAGCCCAGCCAAGGCGAATCCTGCATTGACATGCGCCTCAGGCATATCCGGCGCCAACTCAAGTACGCGGTGAAATTCCTTAAGCGCTTGCTCGTAATGCTTGTTGTTAAGCATTGCTACACCTTGCTGGAAGCGTTGCCTGATTTCGGCTTCGGCTTTTTCCCGAGCATGCGCGGTGCGATTTTCCGCCACTGAAGTGCGCAACCCGTCTGGCAGGTATGTAATGGCCAATCCTCCTGCGAGGATCAAGCCAACGGTGAACGCCAGCGCCCGCAGGCGCATGTCACGCACCCTCCACTGCCCTGCCGTTTTCTGCCAGATACCGCACATTATTCAGACTGCCCCTTTATGAGGTGATATGGAAATGAACGGTACTCCGAAAAAAGTCAGGAATGCCAGAACAAAAACCGCTATCACCATGAGTGCGCCAACTTGCGGCGATACTTTGTAAGTCACGCGCACGTGCAACGCGAAAGCCAGGCAAAGCCAAGTCAAAAAAGACCATGTTTCAAGCGGATCCCAAGCCCAGTAACGGCCCCATGCGTCCTGTGCCCAGATGGCGCCCACGATCAGCATAAGCGTTTCAAAAATAATGCCCATCGCCATAAAACGGAAAGACAATTCGTCGAGTCGGCTGTCTTCCGGCATGCGCACTAAACACACACTGCCGTAAGGGCTTTTTCGTAAAAGGATAATGCCCGAGATGCCCACTGCCACCAACACATTACCTAGGAACAATTTGCCGAAACCGATATGGATAAACAGCCAAATCGTGTGGTAAGTCACCGGTAAATGTCCTTCGTACGGGCTGGCCATCAGCAGCCAGCCCATCATCACAAATAGAATCGGCATCACTACTGCCGCCGTCGCACGGATTGCGGGAATACGCCAATAGGCCAGCACATAAATAGCCAGCAGGCTCCAGACATTGCTCAAGAGGATTTCATACATCGTGATGTACGGACCGTGTCCAAGGCGATCCCATCGCATAACAATGGACACTGTATGCAGCACCAATCCAAAAAGCAGCAACACCAGTACCATACGCTCAGGCTTGTGTTGTAGGGCAACGCCAACAATCGCCAACACGCCAGCCAATACGTAAAGCACCAGCGCAGCCCATAGTGTTTGCAACTCCAATTCGAAAGTCATGTTGGCTTATCCCACGGCTTGTTCAAAAATTTGCAGCAGAAATGCCAAGCCAAACTCAACACCGCCAGAGTGCAAGCGGCAAGTAACCAAGGCAGGGTGAAATCGTAAAACACCGTATAACCCATCCAACTGCGCAATCCGTTATATACCAAAACACCTTCCGTCAAGCGCATCGCCTCTCCCTGTTTGAGTTCCCGCCGCTCATCTCCAACCCGCACCACAATTTGATACTTAGTCGGCAGCCGGAATTCGGAGGGCTTTGCCGGGTCGAGAATCAATTCATCGAATTGGAGCATAACCCAAAGCGGTATCTTGCCGCCCGGCGGCGTCCATTCGATTGCCTGCTTATGCTCATGCAGGGGATATGCCGGCAAATGTACCGTACCCAATACGGGCGAACTACCAGATCTGGGGTACCAGATAAATGTTGGCGCAAATCCTTTATTATGGCTGGTATAAAAACGATACCCTGACAATATAAACGGGGTCTGGTCGCCGATCACTACCCGCTGTATTTCCCCGCCCGGTGCTGTCCAACTTATTTGGTTGCGGGTAACTCCTCTGCGTACCCCTTTTGCATAATCGATGGAAAAACCTTCATTGCTAAAGTGTAGCGCATCCAATTGTCGCAGATGCCATGGGCCCCTTTCTTCCTGCGTCAGTTGACCGTCGAATACTTCACCCTCTGCTAATTCCAACTGCCCCTTGAGGTAGGTGAGTCGTCCAACCGTAATTAGTAAAATGATAGCAATGAGCGCCAGATGGAATACCAGCAGGGCAGTCTGGTGCCGGAACACCGGATTGGTTACAACTGCCGCCGCAAGGTTTACCGCAAATGCGGCGAGTGGGCCGGCCAGTGCCCATGTAGTTGGCGTTTCGGACAGATAGGCAGTCAGGACCGCTACGCCCAGGGCCGCAAGAATTACCAGTGTAAGCTTAAGGGAAGCGAGAAATTTTAGAATCAAGGATTAAACACTAAGAATTGAGAACCGTAAAAATCGTTCCGTTTCTCAATCCTGACCTTATTATCATGGAGGAGTGACGCAGTTCTCGGTATTAGAAACACTAGACGCGGCCATCCAATCTTTGCCGGACAATCCATTACCCGGCGCCCCAGCGGAGCCACAATCACTAGCCTTCCATTTGCCGCTTTGTGCGAAAGTTCTTACCTTGAGCCTTGCATTCAGATAATAAGGAGCAGCGTTATAAGCCGACGTCACAGGCACACCGGAGGCTGATATAACCACCTCAGTGCCGGTAGGCAGCCCCGCCTCTGGGCCAACATCATTCAGGTTCACCAGCAATGCCTTGTTTTTCCAGCCATGCGGCACAGCAACATGACACCAGTTACAGCGGGCTCCCTTATTGGCCCCATTAAGAACACTGATTTTATCGACGTGAAGCTGATGCCCGTCGTTGCCGCCGTTATCCGTCGTCCAAAAACCAGTGCGGCTCGCCCCTGCAGCCGTCGCTGCTGCCACTCCGAGCGCGTAACTATTGTAGTCGTGACACTTGAAACATAGATCCGTTGTGCCCGCCTTCCCTGCGGCGCTGCTGCCGGTATCCCAGTCCCACGTACCCTTCAGGATGAAGTTATTTTCCGACCCGTGAGAGCCCCAAGGCCTTCCGGTATTAGGAATTACCGAAGTGGGTGAAGTCACATTGGAGCCATGGCAATCGTCACAGTACATGGTCTGGGTCCCCACAGCATAGCTCCATGGGTATAAGAAAGCACCCTTGATATCCGTGCCGCCACCACTGACGTTACCACGGATGGCACCTGTCCGCCCGGTGTCATCCATCACCGGATGCCAACTGCGATAGTTAAACTGGGTGATGCCGTCTGCATATGCAGGGGCAGCTCCAGAATCCATTTTCTTAGGCTCCCCCCCCCCCGACGGCTTATGAGAAGTCGGTGCTTGGAATTCCAGCGCCTGATTGGTATAATATCTTAACCCGTTGGTTTTTTGGGTATTTTGCGGGGTCAGCCCAGTGCCACCCAGCGATGGGCGAGTGGGATTACCGCTAGCCTCTGAAGCGTTGTTGTCGGGATAACCATAATCCGAATGGCATTTCAGACAAATTTGATATTCACGGGTGACATAAGGGGCTCCGACCAATGTGCTCACACTCCCGGTTGCGGCTGGATCGCCACGCTTGACGTCGTAGCTGTCAGGCAAGTCTTGGAGGAAAGGAATCGATGTATAGTTTGGCTCCACACCAAATGTACCACGCAACGCCCCTGAGGCAAGATTGGTGTGGGTGTAATCATTGGTATCGGTGTGTTTGTGGGTACCGGTAGAATCCGGAAAACCAGATAAAACACCTCCATTACCGAGGAAGGAATTAAATTTCACCACTCGGTGCGGGTTATGGCAATCTGTGCACTCAGCATGACGATTGGCAAGGTTGTTTTTACCCAGCTTCGAGCGCTTCTCGACAAAATCTGCCCCGCAGGTATTGGTCACTGGGTTCCCTGTGGTGGAGCAATCCACCCACTCGTAGGGAGATCCCCCTGAGGGTAAATCGCTGCCGATGTCATGCGCCTCTGCAGCGATATTCCCCTGATCTGCCCGGGTGATCGGCTGGTGTCTAGGCAACGCAAAATCATACTGAATGTCCTTCATATTTGCGAGCGGTGTGATTGTAGCGTTGTTGGAATGGCATTGATAACAGGTTTCCTCTATCGCCGAGGCACCGGTGTTATCTGTGCCTTCACGCGCCAACCTGCGGCTACCTGAAACGGTGTGTGTATCGTGACAATTAAGGCAGGCCGCTTTCCACACTTTTAGATCTGTCGGAAACTCTCGCTGGCTGGCTGCCGAACTGGTATAGGTTTGTGTAGCAACTTGATCATTGGCATGCGCTGAAAAGGCCCATACACCCTTAACACCCTGATTTTTGTCGTGGCAGGCTACGCAGTTAATGTCGTTCACGCTGCTGTAGGTCTGGGTCGCCGGTGATTCCTGAAAGCGGTTCAAGATCAAGAACTTCTGATTACCCTTGGTTGCTTCTTCAGTCTCGCGAATGTGTGGATCATGACAGGTGGCACACTGAACCTGCCCTACATTGCTTGGCCCTGTCGGCTCCAGAGGCGCTTTGGGACGATAACCCAAAGAGCGCACACCAATGATGGTTCCACCCGTCGCGGTATCCTGCTGAGTAATTTCATCAACGCTGCGCAATTCACCGTCGCGGTCAGACAACGCCTTGGTGTAGTTCACTGAGATCGGGTGATCGTTGCTTAAATCGATTCCCAGATTACGCGTATAACCGGAAGTGATGCCGCCGCCCGATGCCATAACGTCGCCGGGGTCAGTACCGGTCATAGTAATCGTTTGTTGATTGCCTGGTGATCCCAAGCCATTCAATACATTCACGCTACCGATAGCCAGTGTTCCGTCGTGGCAGGATAGGCAAAGCTTGGAACTGCCGCCAGGCTGGGCGAGCTGCGTGCCCAATATGTAGGCGGCATCGAGAGAGGATGAAGAGTAGGTTGTGTAGGTCGCGTTGGAGAGTTTGCGATTCCAGAGTGGTGCCAAACCGAGTGTGGCACCGTGAGGCGTATGGCAAAAAACGCAAACCTGAGATTCTGTCGTGGCTTTCACGGTACGGGTCGGGACACTGCCTCCGGAAGGAGTGGAAGTTGTATCAGCGACCGCAGACAAATTGTGCTTGGTGCCACGGATATCCGAAATGCGAGCACCAAGCGCGCTACCACTAGGCAGGACAGCACAGGCCAGGATAAATACGCCGGCCAGCCGCTGCCATTTGCTGTTTCGGTTTGTATTCGGTTTGGGGGTTATGCTTGAGCCTATTTTTTTCTCGTTTTTGCAAGCCATTTTTCTGCAGCCTACATGTAACTTTGCTTCATTAGTGCCAAACCGCTCGGCAAAGTTCAAGGCAAGCTCTATTTCAGCAAGTACCAAGGACAACAAACTGTTCATTCTGCCTCCCCGCCTAAAAACTTGAACAGCGCCACGCGGCCATTGAACATATCTGATACAAAAATCCGGTTGTGCGTATCAATCCACACACCGGACGGAAGATAGAAATTATCGGCACCCTGCACAGAACCGCCGATCGGCATTAAAAATTCACCGCCTTTACTGAACACCAGTAGACGGTCAAAATAAGATTCAACAATATAAACATTACCCTCCTCATCTACAGCCACCCCTTTGGGGCGCACCAAGTTACCTACATTTAACCCGCGCTCACCAATAATCCGCTTTGACTCACCGGTTTCAACATCAAGCACCTGCACCCGTGCATTCATTGTATCGGTTACATAAAGCTCGCCTTTCACAAGCGCAAGGTAAGTTGGGTAGTTAAACTCGCCTGGCTTTTCGCCACGCCGACCTAACGTGCGCAGTAACCGGCCATCAGCATCGAACACTTTGATGTCATGGTCATGAGTGTCAACGACATAGAGTTGTTGTGTTGCAACATCAAATGCCAAGCCCACAGGGTGGCGCAGCTCACCACGGCCAATGACACCGATGCTCTCTCCTTTCTGGCTGAGCCGCACCACAATACCCAGCTCAGAATCCGCAACATAGACTTCGCCCCTCATGCCGAGCGCAATGCCCGCTGGTGCGCTAAACCGTGTGTTTGCTGTGGCACCCTCCCACACAAGGAGGCGGCCTTCCTGTGGGTCAAATACAAATACTGCCCGGCGACTGGTATCGGTGACAAAAATCCGGCCATTTTCATCCACTACCCCAGATTGAGGCCGTTGCAAAACTACCGGCACGGCCTCAAAGTCAAACAAACCGGCAAGCCAATGCAAAAAAACCCTAGCCCCGGTTTTTTTTTCCTGTGGTGCGCGGAAATTCTCCTCGCCAGTAAGTTCACCAGCAAAAACGTAACGTGGCACCTCCGCATCCTCACTCGGCGGCCACGTCATACGCTTAGCCTCGGGCGATGAGGCAATGATGCCAAAATTAAGTACACCACGCTCTGTAGCGCAACCAGCCGTCAATGCAACAACTAATGCCATGCATATTCGTTGGGCTATATATGCTACAAAATCGCTGCGGGCTATCATTACCATCCTCCAACAAGCCTATCGCAAAAACTTCCTGCATCCTCAACACATTAATGCAACAAGTGTCACTAATTTCCAGCCATTTTATTCTAGCTCGCGCCAAAAATACGTTTTTCTGACGCCAAGTTGGAATTAATAAGTAACCGGATATGAAAATTGCCCGCGCGCTGACCTCAACTGACACGCAACTTCCGTACCGAATAACTGGCCATCAGCCTTACCACCCAAAAAGATTTTGATTGTGTGTTTAAAACCGCCAGCAACGAAAGCTTGCTCGGCCCTAGTGGCGTCTCTTTTGAAGAGCGTCCATCGGTTGAGGGCCTGTGCCGGGCGCTTGGCTGCCATAAAAACCACCGGCAAGCCCGTTCAAACCCGAGTGACAGCGATGGCAATACTCTAGGCCCCAAGCAATTTCGTTGTTGTGACACATACCGCAGAATTTCCCGTCGACAATGTCAGCCATGGTGATATCGTTGCTCCCAGCTCGCATCTTGAACCCGTTTTCATTGTGGCACACATTGCAAGTGAAACGAAGACGATGAAACCAATGCGGGAAAATAACTGGTCGCATCCCTTCTTTTTCGGCTTGTTTGTTAAGCACCACGTCGCCGTACTCTCCTCTCGCCATCGGCGCGACCAGTGTCATACCGATCGCCAGCATGAGCAACCATAGCTTCGAAAGCACTTTCAACTTTCGCTTCTCCGTCGTCATGGCCACGTCTTCGCTTGACTCCTACTCGCCCTTGCCATCCGGTAGCGGCGCGATATATCTTTGAGTCTGACGTTCAACGCTGTGGCAAAACGCACATTGGGTAAGGGGAAACGCTACTGAACCGTGACAAAGGCCACACTGCTCACCCTGCAATAAGTAGTACATTTGGATTTTATTCGCACCAATCTGGGATTTAAATAAACCCTCGTGACAATTATTGCAGGCAAGCCATTGTGTATGTATTTTGTGGGGGAAACGTACTATGGGCATATTACCGCGCAGATCCATCAACACATCCATATCGAGCACCTGCACATTGGTTTTGGATGGGGCTTTGGTACGACGCGGATTAATCGCGCCACGATCCAGTGCCTTTGCCCAAAGCACCCGGTTTCCAGAATCAGTTGCAGGAAGTTCGGAGAGTCCCGTACCCGGCTCTTGCAATTGCCTGATGGCTGGTCCGCGTGGATCATGTATCTTGTCATTGGCAAGTGGTACCCAGTTTCCCTCTGACTGACCCAAAGGCATCCGTGCCTTTTCTTCCTGCAACCACTGCCCCTCAGCTTGCCATGATGCCCCAGACAAAAGCAACATGAAAACCATACGACCAAGCGCTGCTCTCTGAGCGAAATACCATCTGCCTGTGTGATACCTTATCAACTTTACAATCATGTGCTCGCAAGGGCGCATCTGCAAGTGGCATGCCCACACCCGGTGACACAACTGACACCATCCTCCAACCCAAATATTCGACTGCGCCCAGACACACAGAAACCCTATAATCTGAAAATTTTCATACTGCTACTGATCTGTTTTCTGTTCCTGCGGTACAACAAGCCCTGCGGCAGTCAGCGCGAGTTGCAGATAACCTGTGCCTGTATGCACACTTGCCAATGCCTGGCGATAATCCTTCTGCCCCGCATACTCACGAGACTGATTGATCGCCACACGGTTACGCTCGACCAAACTCTCGACATTTTGCCTTGCTTCGTCGGTCGGCTTAAGCTGGGCAATCGCCACCGGAATCAATTCCAGATAGCTGCGATTCCGCTCTAATTCATAAGCATACTCCTCAGCCGGTGTTTCAAATTTCGGCGCGTAATCAAGCACCACTGAGCCCAAGACCCGGTTCATGGCGGACCTCATGACCTGCTCAGCTTTTTCCAGCGTCCGCAGGGCATCGCCCGGCTGATTTTCCGTAGCGTGTTTCTTGGCCGCTTCCATCAACCGGTTAATACCGAGACTCGCGGACTCCTCTGTTTCCCTGTCCTTTGCACCGGATTTCTGTCCGGCACTTTTCAGGTAGCCAAGATAGGATTTCTTCAGAGATTCGACACTTTTCAGTTTCTCTTCATATTCGCCGCGTTGCTTGATAGCGAGTGCTGCAGTATCAGGAACCTGCCGACGTGCCTTGCCCATCGCCGCCATGGCATCGTTAAGCTGCTTCTCCGCGCTGGCGAAATTCCTCTCTTTCAGTGCCGCAAGGGCGCTGGAATAATTGTCTTTCGCCAAAGCAAAAAGGTATAGGGCTTCGGCATCCTGACTTGCCTGAATACGCCCTGCGACAGACACATCCTCGATCAAACTACGCGCAAGCGCCTGCTTTTGAGCCAGTCCGGCTGGAATGTTCGCGCCATCCTGCTGCACGGGCGCTTGGGCAAATGCAATCTGCGCCAGCACGCTGAAAACCACAAATATCCAACGGGTCATATTTACAACTTACCGACTACTTTCGGTGGCAATTCCTTCTTCTGGGAATGGCACTTGGCGCATTGCGACACTGGGAATGCCACCTTGCCGTGGCAAACACCGCACTTCTGACCGAGCATGATCAAAGGCATACTGATCTGGTTTGCCCCCTTCTGCGGAATGAATATAGCCGGATGGCAATTGGAGCACTCCAGCCATTCGGTATGTTGCTTGTGGGGAAAAACCACATTCGGCATCGACCCCTTCGGAACGCGCACTATATTCAAGTCCATCACTATCCCTTCCGCCATGGCGTTGGTACGTTCCCAACGGGGAGTAACCTTTTTGCTTTCAAGCGAAACCACCCAGTCGGTGTTGTTGCCAAAGTTACTGCGCACCAACTCGGCCATGCCCTGCAGCGGTGGTTGCAGCAAGGCGGTGCCGTCATTTGCCGGGTCGTGAATCCCGTCATCCGCAGGTGCCAGATTACGCTTTGCTGTCTGCCGCAACATCCGGTTGAAGTTGAAATTAATCGGAGCAAGGGGTTTCGCCGTCGCCATACTTGAAGCGGTTTCAGGAGCATCCTTTAGGACATCCCTGACCTTATCCACCATGAAATCAACCACAGCCCTAACTTCGTTATCTGTCAGGCTTCTGCCGTCCACCCCACCCTTCGCAGGCATGCCTTTCGGGGTTCCCTCCAATGCGCTCTTATAGAGCCTGCCCAAACCTCCGGACACTGGCTCCTTCCAGGCGGCTGGATCTCCAAGGCGCGGAGCGCCGCCATTGCCAGTCATATGACAGATGGCGCAAGCCTTATCGTAAGCCGCCTTGACTTCCACCTGCTGCGCCAAAGCAACCGGCGCCAGAACAACCCCCAGAAAAATCGTCGTAATTATATTTTTGATTTCCATGGCTACCTCCTCTTCTTTCCGGGTGCGGCTTCAGACGACGCGCTCGGCTTTGGTTGCGTACCCTGATCTGGTGACCCTGCTGATACGTTTCCACCACCCGGTACGGGCGTCACTGCTTTTGGTGTATAGACCAGCCCCGTTTGAGTACTGTTATGAATCTGTGTTGGTGTGCCCGGTATGCCCGAGTGGCACATATTACAGTTTTCCACACTCCAGGCAATTTCACCGTTATGGCAAGCACCGCAAAACTGCCCGTCAATGATCTTGGCCATAGTGATCTCGTTGCCGCCAGCCTTAAACTTAAAACCAAGATCAGCGTGGCAAACCTTGCATGCGAAGCGTATCCGATGAAACCAGTGCGGGAAGACAGCAGGACGCATTCCAGCCTTGTCGGCATAGTTGTTAATGACCACATCGCCATATTCGGCCTGAGCTTCTGGAATGCCCACAGACAGCAACATCCATACCGCCATCGCGGTATACATTATAAGTCCTGCAGTCAATCTTATTCGCTGCTTCATTTCCTACCCCCCTTTAAGGATTTTCCCCACCTTTAAAAATTAAATTAGCCACATACCGTATACACACTGCACCCATCCCAAGCGACAAGAACGTAGCGGAATGCGGCGTAGAAAACCAAGAACAACGCCCTGTATTTTAAATACAGATTAAATACGCTGCCTGCATATCAAGAACACGGAAAATACAAGCTCAACAACTTACTGGAACACTTAATAAAACCGTCGCCCGCTACAGGTATTTATTATAGTAAATATTCCCCGGCGAAGACGGTGGCTTGGCCAATTAATTGCCAATTGTACGATAAGCTCTAAACAACAGCCAGAGTGAAGCATTTTTTACGCCATACTCGTCGGAAACAAGCCCCCTGACTGCAACTTCATTCTGCCCGATCCTGTAAACCAAGTTCTGATCAAACGACCATGGAAGCCATGGATTCTTTGCATTCTCATCACGCACCTCGGTATTCATGTTGCTTGACCGTCCGGTTATTTGCAACCTCCCTAAGTAGGACAGTCCACGCACGTCGAAAGGCCTGGCTTTTTTGTAAGTGGCGCTACCTGAACCAGTAATTTCAACCCCCCTTGACCCTTGAGTAGCCCCCAGCGACGCTTCAAAATCTATCCCATATTGCGAATAGGTGGATTTGTTACCCTCTCGCAATTGTAAATTATAGTATCTATTGTGTAACGGATGGCTCCCTACAACACGCGTATCGGTTACCGTCAAGATTGCAGTGGTGACCACCCCGTTCGTCTTGCCTCTCCCCCCCTCCAAGTCTTTGGAACGGAAGAAATAAACAGGATTCAATGAAATATTGGCCGAGTTTACTATTGTAGCGTTTTGACCATTAAGACGGTCTTTGGCGAGATCAAATGACTGGCTAATACCGGAACCTATATCCCATTTCCTGCCGAGCATATTGGCCGATAAAGGAACAGTCAGTCTGTGCCCGACACCTCCATTAATGCCTCTATTTGGACTGCTATCGCCAGCCACCACACCAGTGACGGTAGAGTTGCTAGCGCCTCCATTAGCACTCCATGAATATAAGGAATTCCCCACAAGTTTGGTAACGTTAGAGTTGTAGTCAACACGGCCCCGTTCTTTTATTGCCATGCCCTGCACCCCGTTATTGAGCATTCTCACCGCACTCCCGTCCACTCTTGCTACCATATTCTTCGAAAAGCTGTATCTCGCGCCAAGATCTCCACCCAAAGACTGTACCGTACTAGAAGCAAGCTGTGTCATCGCCAACTGCCTGAACAAATGCACGCTCCCGTCCACACCCAGAGGAATATTTTCATCATCTGGCTGCCAAGAACCATTGATGTTACCCATCACATATTTTGTGCTGTTACCCACATTATCCATAAACGAATTAATGTTAACAAAAGTGTAGAGCGACAACAGGGAGTCAGCCGGCAGATAAGCGTCTTTCACTATAAAATCATTTGTGCGCCTGGTTTCTGTTCTGTTAACAAATGTACTGGTAAATTTATCATTTAATTGCATAGTTGCCCTGATGCCATGCTCTGGAGTAGTCGTCGAATAACTGCCTGACCAAAACGAGTGCATACTGCCAAGCGGGGTGTTGGTGCCGCGCAAAGTACCCAAATCGGAAGATGCGGCCTGCGTGGCTTGGCTGTAATCCAACCGGTACTTTGAAGCACTGCTTAACGAGCGATAGGATTGCCCTATTTTAAAGTAGTCTCTCGTATTATTTTGTGTGTCAGACAGCGAGTTGGAGCGGGTATTGTTAACACCCAGTTCCATGTTAAACGGAAAGCGGCTTTGCGAAAACAACAACAGCGCTCCATGTCCGAACAGCTCGTTATCACGGGTGTTATTTTCAACGGAAGTGGTATTTGCCGTATTGTAAAGACGGGAACCGGTGATACTGCTAAGGCCAGAACCGGTGATAGTGGTGGTGCTCTTGCTGCTATTCACGCCAAAGTCGCCTTTCATTTTGGCAATATAGGGTTGCAGAATGTAGGTGTCCCCATGAATTTCTGCAGTTTGTGTGTTTATAACTTCGCTCGTTTTGGCATTAACCGGAGGAATGCTTGAACCACCCGTGTAATGGGATGTGAGCGAAACGCGCTTGAAGGCAAGAGATTCAGATATGCTGGCTCCCCAGCGAATCGGTGCCATACCATACATTTTTTTGCCAATGGCTGGCACCTTGAGCTCCTTCTTTTTCTCACCTGACTCAACTGGCAGAGCGAGCTTTTTGGTTTCCTGCGTTGCTACCAGCGGCTTATCCAGCGCATCGATTTCTTCATTTCCCTGCGCTGCCTGCGGCCCGGATTCCATGGTTCCCTGCGCTGCCTGCGGGCCGGATTCCCTGGCTCCCTGCGCTACTGCCTGCGTCCCTGCTGGTACGTTGGCCATCTTTGGCTTCCTGCGCCGCTGCTTGCTGCCTGACAGGCGAGCCACGCTTCTAATTTCCCGCATCACAGCCTGCGGCTCGGTTGGCGCGTCCGCATTCTTGGTTTCCTGCACGACTGATTGAGGTTCGGTTGGCGCGTCGGCGTTTTTGGTTTCCTGCGCCACCAAAATATAGCCCCCGACCGCCTGTGACACCGATGCAACCAAATCCGGCTGTAATATGATTGACGAGAAGAGTGGGGTATAACCGTCCTCCGGCAATTGCGCATTCAGGGCCTGAGGCTTCACAGCGTTGCCGACCAACTCTTTAATCACCCCGGCCTCCAACTTGGGGGGGGGTCCCATTTCTGAGCCAAGTGCCGCCTGTAGCTCACAGGCGCTAAAACCAATAAGGGCACATTTCAGCATGATGATTGCAGCATTCCGTTTTCGTCGCACCACGTATTCAACCTCTCAGGGCGACCTTGCGCGTCGCCAAAGTTTTAAGAGGCTCCGCACAATGTGAGGGGCGATGAAGTTAGTGAACTTCGAATTGTTGATCTTTATCTGAACCACGACAGCCCTTATCCCTGGCTCTCCCGCAGGGCAATGAGGGTGCAAACGCCCTCCCTGCAGGAAAGAACGTGAAGACGGGCAAAGGGAAGCACGATGTATCCTTTCAAGTTTTAGTGCAAGTGCGGTAACAACATGGCTGCCATTTATGGAGTCTCAGCAATTATCATCACGCCCCATGCTAAACAGGCAATGAACAAGGATTCGCGGATTCAAACTAAAGTGTAACCCGCCGTTGTTTTTACCCTCCAAACTGCTGACGCAGTATGCTTATCCGTACCCGCCACCACGGCATACGCGCCTGATTCGCTTTTGTGCTTGTTGTGATTATAACCAAGCTTCTTTATGGCGCATAGCTAACTGCAAGATCATTCCGGGCGCGAAACCGGCCGCCCATTTGAACATGCTTTGCAAGTAAGACACGCCTGGATTGCACACTACAAAAGAGGCTAATCACACTGCACCGCACAGCTTCTGCCCCGCCAGCGAAGCCTGACAAACATACAGGGGTGTGGTTTAAAAAATGCAGAGCCGCGGCTGTATTCCGTTCCAACCGGGGTAACACGTATTACAGCCATGGGCAAAGACTGTTGCAAGTTTTGCAATTCTTACCCGGACACCTTGCCGCTACTTTTTTTCTTGCTATTTTTTTTCTTGCTATTTTTTTTCTTGCTGCTTTTTTTCTTGCTGTCGTCCTGCTTGGCGCTGTCGTCCTGCTTGGCGCTGTCGTCCTGCTTGGCGCTGTCATTGACTGCTGATGCCAAGATTTCAATCTTGGCATTCCCGCGTAAACGAGCAATAGCATTCTTCCAAGCCTGCTCTTCCTGATCGCGCTTCAGCAATCCTTGAGCACGCTGTTCTACATCCGCAAATTCCCGCAAAACAGGCACCACACGCTCATCCACCCGATACAGAGCGATACCCTGCAACCCGGTAAAGGGCTCCGTCACCTCTCCAACCTGAAGCTTGCCTATATTATCCTGCAGTTTTTCCGGCAGAACGCCACCATGCACATAACCCAGGTCGCCCCCGCTAGCCGCCGAGCTATCAGCCGAATACTGGCGTGCCAGCTCGGCAAAGTCGGATCCGCCTTTGGCGCGGAGATAAATCCCTTGCGCATCTTCGCGCGCCTTGTCCCATTCTGCTTTCGGTGCACCCGGATCAACTCCCAACAAAATTATTGACAGCCGCAACTTCTCCGGCTCGGTAAAAAGCTGCGGGTTCTGCTGGTAATAGGCACGCACCTCGGCTGGTGTGGGCGGCGGCACGTCCCGCAACACCTTCTTGACCTGCTCGAGCAGGCTTTGCCGGCCAAGCTGCTCCTTTACCTGAGACAGCACCTGCTCGCGTTCCTTCTGCCATTCCGGCAAAGTACCGTAGCGCGCCTCCATAGCGGCTGCAGTCTGCTCAAACCTGGCCTGATCGGGCTTCAAGCCAAGCCTCCCCGCCTCTTCAATGAGCAGCACATTATCAATCAGAAAGTCGGCCACCTCCTTGCGCACGATTTCCGCCTGATCGTCCGGCACCCTGCCGTGAAAGAAGCGGTCGCGAATGACTTTGGCATAACGAGCATTGAATTCTTGGGAAGTGATAAGCTGGCCATTGACCATCGCAAAAACCTGCGCGGTGGGCGTTGCCATCGCAGCCGGATCTGGCGTTGCTGTCACAGACACCCTGTCGGCTGCTTCCCCCCCTTTTGTTGCGGCAGGAACATCAGCGCGCAATTCCCCATCGGCACTAGCCGAGAGGGAATGGACGGAAACCCCCAAACACAGCAACACTAAAAGAAGGTAACGGCGGGTGAAATGCTGAGCAAAATACATAATATATTCCTAAAAAATCAAAAATTACGACAACAAGGCGCCCCACCCTGCCTTGCCCCTACCTTGCCATCTTTAGCGCCTCTACAAAAGAATGGTTCAATTCCGTTCGTTCAAACGGCAGCGGCCTCACCTGCCGGTTCGGCAGGAAAATGGTTTCACCGCAGCACAGATGCTTCTCGCGCAGGCTGAAGCAGGCAATTGCCTAGCGCCTCCTCGTCTGTTTCTTTTTCTTCTCATCCTTCATGCCGCCCAGTTCCCTTACCTTGTCATCCCACTCGGCGGCGCGTTGCAGGTCAACCGCAAGCCCGTACTTACCGGTGCGGTAGGCATCGGCAAGCATCCTGAGCGCAGGGATATGATTAATATCCGCAGCGCGCTGGATCCATTTCAACGCCTCGGGACTATTCCGGGCAGCTTCGTCCAAACCCATTCCGCCAACCGTATAGGCGCCTGACATCGCGAGAATGGCAGGGGAATATTTCTGCTCCGCTGACATAATGACCCACCTGCGCGCCTCTTCAAAATTCTGGCTTTCTCCGACAACCGTGTACATCAAACCCAAGCCAAACTGCCCATGGGCATCGCCCTGTGCGGCAGATTTTTCGTAGCTCTCAAAAGCCGCCCGGTACTGGGAGCCAGACTTGAAAATATCGCCAATCCTCGCCAAGGCTGTCGCATGACCAGCGTCAGCGGCAAGCTTGAACAGCCTGATTGCGTCAATAATCTCGCCGGCTTCATCGGCCTTGAGGCCTGCCTGATAATTCTCTTCCGGGCTGGGGACCGCCTTTACCGCCGAGGCCGCAACCGCGCTCGCCGACGCGTCAGCAATCGCTGCCGGCGTCCAGCATGACAATGCCACAAGCACCAACCCCCACTTATATCCAAGCATCATTATACTTCTCCTCAACTATTGCCGTCATTTCGCCTGACCAGCCGGCGACCGGCTGGAATTCTAAACAGGGCGCACCCCTTGCTGTAACATTATTCTATATGTATTGTTGATCCGGTGCAGCAACAAACAGACTCCGTTCATGCCGGATAGTTCGACAGGGTTTACCAAGCACAATGTCCACTATAAAGAAAAACGGGCCAGACTATTTCGTCTGGCCCGCAGTTATCAGGCTTTGCAGCCCGACCTCACAACATCAGTATTACTTGACGTGGCAAGCCAAGCAAATTGCGCTGCCTGCTGCTGTCTTACGCAGGAACAGCTGGTTACCCGTTCCGTGTGGATCGTGGCAGGAACCGCATTCCACGGTACCGTTCCCGGTGGCGGCTGTTCCACCAAACAGCTTGATTTCAGTAGCCGAGCCACCAGACGTGCCTTGGGCCGTACCAATCGTTCCCGGAGTAACGAAGTTGGCAATCTCAGCCCCGTCGCAAGTACCCGCAACGGTTTGCATACCGCAGTACGTCATGCCGATCGGGTGGTCGTTGCTCAAGTCAGTACCGAGCACAGGACCGCCAGTGGGTGGCGCATTGGCCGACAATGCGCCAAGAGTCACGTCAACGGACGCGGCGGACCAGCTGTAGCCCGCAGTTAAGGTATCACCAGTCAGAGCCGCCGTACCAAGTCCCGGGGTGTTCAGCATGTTGTCCATGGCTTGTGTACCGTCGTGGCAGGTCAGGCAGGCCAGCGACATACCGCTCACAGTAGCGGAACCGATGGAGCTGCTACCGGTCATGCTGTACGCTGTATAGACGCTGAGGGGAGTAGCTTTGTTCCACAATGGCACCGCAAAGGACGTATTAGCTCCGTGTGGTGTGTGACAGAACACGCAAACCTGATCGGTGTCAGTAACGTAAATGTCACCCACCAAGGTTTGGCCATCTTCGCCAAGGGCATCAACTACCGGCCTGCTGCTGCTCAGGTTATGCCTTGAATTACGAACGTCGTTCGCTGCCTGCGCTGACTGCGTGGCTGCGATCAACCCCAGAGCCAGAGCGGATATGGAAATCCACCCCGCCAGGCGCTTGAAAGTACTTGTTTTCATGAAAAATCTCCTAAGAGTAAGATTAGAAAGTGGCGTCCGCTATCCGCATGCAACTCACAAACAGCGTACCGCAATTACTGAAAAGCATCTTCCGTGCCATTCAATCAAGCGCTTTGTAGCACAAGCGCTTTGTAGCATGCATCGCCCCTCCATCCTTGGGGAAAAGCGCCCGACTCCGGATAAACACGGTTGAGACTTGGGGGCAAAACCAACCACCCATGCAACCAGGCGGCGGCAAAACAGCTTTAAATCACGTACTGGAGCGGTTTTCAGCTTTTTTGTCGATTTCAAATTCACCCAACTGGCGATGTGCACAACAAATTCTAATTTCCGGCAAATTTCCCATTCCCGAGAATCGGAAAAAGGAAGCCGGGGTTGTGCAGCGCAGTCTTCATCTTGGTTGTCTATTTTTTTGCCTTGGCCGCTGTGCTGTTGCTGAGGTACCCGCTGTTTTCATCCAGCTTATATGGCCGGAAAACTGTCACGCTTTTGAATAACTGATCTGTCACGTAGATACGGCCATCCTCGTCCACACTAATGCCTGAAGGCAAATTGAAGGCTCCCGGTTTATCCTGCTCGCCGCGCTCACCAATGAACATCAGCAACTCACCTTGCGGATTGAAAATCTGGAAATTGGCAAACGCCGCATCAATCACATAAAGATTGCCCTCCGCATCGGTATCCGCTTCCTTGGGACGACCAAAGCTGCCAAGCTGCTTGCCGACCTGCCCAAAAGTTTGCAGAAATTTCCCTTCCATATCAAAAACCTGAATGCGGAAATTGCCGCCATCTACAACGTACAGCTTGTCCTTGCCAATGGCCACGGATCTCGGCAGGTTAAACTCGCCCGGACCAGTACCGCGCTTGCCGAAATCAAACAGATGCTTGCCCGTTTTTGCGTCAAACACGCGCACGCGGTGATTTTCTGAAGATACTCCTCCAATATCCACAACATAAGCACGTTCGCCTTTTTTATCGACTTTGATGCTTGCCAGACGGTCAAAGTAATCCGGCCCTCCAAATTTGCGCAAGAACTTGCCGTCACGGTTATAAACCAGAATGTACTTCGCCGACGCATCAGCGACATAAAGGTCACCGGATCCATCCACAGAAATGCCGATCGGCTTGGCAATGCGTTCCGACAATTGAAGCTCGGGGTTATTGCCGATGGAAAAAACACGGGCTTCCGGTATATCAAAAACCGTAACTACGCGGTTAGCCGTGTCTGACACAAAAATACGACCGTGATGCACGCCAACGCCGTAAGGTTTCCTCATCCCTGTGCCGGCGCGGGGGGCATCTCCCAGCAGCAGCCGCTTCCTGATGTCGTCTGCCGTATCAAGCTCCACATCGTTGGAACTGTGGATCGTCCGCTGATAAGCGAAGCGCGGTTCATCGGGCGGATCCGGATATACCAACTTGCGTTCCGGCTGTTTTACCCCCTCTTCACTTACTTGTGCGCAAGCCGCCAACCCCAGCACCACAAAACACAACAGCCAACCCAATGGATTGCGCCCAAAAAAACGAGTGTCATCTATCATTGTTAATCCGCCTCTAAAAAATACCCAAGAATTCTCAAATAACTACTCAACTGGGATTATTATATCTGATTATGGTTCTTGCGGAACTCGCTGAAGCCGCCCTTGAAATACTGAACTCGCCATATTTTAGGAATCGGGCGTCCCTGCCAATTGCCGCGCTTTACCGGCTGGCTTGGCGCGAGAGCCCTGGCCTGCGAATTTTTGCAGGGTTGTCGGTTGCCTATTTCTGCGTCGCAACCTTGGATAGCATGTAATCGAGCGCCGCCGCCGCTTGCGTATCTGACAGAGAGGCATTCCCGCCTTTCGGTGGCATCACCCCTTTTCCCTTGAGTACAGAATGCAGCATTTCCGCCCGCCCGGTAGCCAAACGGCTGCTCCAGTCCGCCCGTGCCCCAAGCTTGGGCACTCCGGGAACGCCCTTGACACCAACAGCATGACAGATCGCACAGGTCTGTCTATAAGTATCGCCGCCCTCGTCCGCGAATACGTTAGCGGGCCAGGCAAATATACAACACACCAGCAGATATCCACGCGAACTCATATAATCTTTTTCCGTCTACCCCGTGCGTTAGAAATTTTAGAGCGCCATTGGCATGGCGATGTACGTCAATGTGTCGTAGAATGCAACCTGCGTGCCAATGCATCAAGCACTGCATCATGCTGCATCATTAAAGATTTACTGAGGTAAATGCTGTTTACCCTGAGCGTAGCAAAGCCAAGCGGGGTGGCTGAATCGTCAGCATGAGTGGAATCGAAATATTGCCGCTCCGATTCAATAATCAACCAGGTTTCCTGGCGCCGTGATCGGCTAAAAAATATTGCCTTATCCGGTCAACACAATTGCGACAAACCAAAGGAAATATAGAAATGAAAATATCTTGTACCATGTGCGAAAATACTCTTCCACCAAACAGCGCCTTGCGAGCCTGTGCTACCTTAATGCTTGGTATATGCCTGGCATGGGGTATCAGCTCCTCTCCAGCCCTGGCTTCACCCGGCTACCGTTCGCAAAAAACCGGCGACGACACTGCTGAAGCCATCTACAAAAGGCATTGTTCGGTCTGCCATGGTGACCGTGGCAACGGCAATAGCCGGGCTGACAAGAACTTGACTCCGCCACCGCGTGATTTCAATGATGCTGCCAACCTGACCCGCGAAACAATGATTGACGTCGTCACAAATGGCAAGTCCGGAACCGCCATGATGGGATGGAAAACCCGGTTCAACGAGAAAGAAATCGGGTCGGTTGTAGATTATATCCGCGGCAGGTTCATGCTGGTGGCCCTTGACCCGCGCATAGCCCTTGGCCGGGGTGTTTACGGCCACTTTTGCCAGGTTTGCCATGGTGATCGCGGCCAGGGTGTACCATCCTCCGAAATGGATAGCGCGCCACATGACCTGACTTTACCCAAGTATCAGGCAGAGCTTACCCGTGAACGCATGATTGCTTCTGTCTCCAAAGGACACCACGGTCCGGTCAAGGCTGGCTTTGCTGAAAGAATATCCGCAGAAAATATTGGCGCCGTGGTGGACTATATTCGTTTAGTGATGATTCCAAATCTTCCCGGATCCCCCTCTGGCACGCAAACACCATCCAAGCCCGGCATGCAGGTGCCAGCCAGCCAGCAGCCAGCCGCACCAACACCGTCCGACATGAGCCAGCCGATGCCCAAAAAACTGAAGGGCAATGTGCAACTTGGCGAGCAGTTCTTCATGGCAAATTGCGCTACCTGTCATGGAAAGAAAGGGGATGCACAAGGGCCGCGAGCCTACTTTATCAACCCGAAGCCGCGCAATTTCTTGGACAACTATTCGCGCACCACGCTTAATCGCCCGACGATTTTCTTCTCTGTCTCCAATGGGCGCCCGGGAACTGAAATGCCGGCATGGGACAAGGTGCTTACCGGACAGGAAATTGCCAATATAACGGAGTTCGTTTTTCAATCCTTCATTCAGCCAAACATCGGGTCGAAAGCAAACGCGAAGTGAAGTGGAAGTTATTGACGGCAACCGTACTGACAGTAGGGGCCGCCATCCACGGCAGTGTGGTGGTGACCCCATCGTTGGCTGACGCGCTTTCACCAACTCCCGCAGCGGCCCAACTCGAAATCGGGCGAAAAATATACAATTTTCGCTGCTATTTCTGTCACGGCTATTCCGGCAACGCGCAGACGGTGGCTGCCAGCTTTCTTACCCCGCCCCCAGTTGATTTTACCAGCGCCAAGGCTGCGCAGTTTACCCGGGAACATATCGTCTCCATTCTGCAAAATGGCAAGCCGGGAACGGCAATGAATTCATTCCGTAACGTACTGACGGATGCGGAAATGGAACAAGTTGCCGTATTTGTGGTGGATGAATTTGTGCACCGCAAAGCCCCTAACACCCATTACCATACCCCCGAGAACGGCTGGCCGGATCACCAGCGCTACCGGGTGGCGTTTCCGTTCGCCACAGGCGAAATTCCCGTCAGCCGCCCATGGGAAAAGCTGACTCAGGAGCAGGCACGCGGCAAGCGCCTGTTTCTGTCCAGTTGTGTTGTCTGCCATGATCGCGGCGGCGGCCCCATTAATTCCACAAGCAGCAAGGGCGGCCTCACTTGGGAGGCTCACCCGCTCTCTTATCCGCGCAACAACTACTCCTATACCGCCCCCCCGGCTGTTGATGCAATGGCCAGCGCCAGCCCTTACTTGTTGCACGACAGACCACTACAAACCACGGGCATGACCCCGCTGGAGCGCCAAGGCCAGAAGCTCTGGCAAGACAATTGCGCCTTCTGCCATGCTGCCGATGGCACCGGCAAGAACTGGATCGGCAGCTTTCTCGAGCCTCACCCACGAAACCTGCGTGACCCAGCTTTCATGGGCAAGATGACGCGCACGCGCCTCTCCGCAACAATACGCGAAGGCCTGCCGCACACCTCGATGCCGGCGTGGAAGTCGGTCCTCAGCGATAAGGAAATTACCTCGATCATCGCTTATATTTCCAAGGCGTTCCACCCTCTACCAAACTAGACCTATTTAAAAAACCTGAGTAATTTCCAATGAAATCGACCCCATGCCAAAGGAAATGAATCTACCCACCTTCATTGCCCGCATGCGGCAATTTGCGCCATTGGCGCTGATATTGCTCAGCACAGCAGTGGCGGTGGCCGCCTATCTGCCGACACTCAACTACCCGTTTGTTTCTGACGATGAATATTACATCGCCAAGAATACCAAGTTGGCCGGGTTGCATTTAGCCGAACTATGGCGCCTTGTTACCGAACCATACAACCCATTTTCTGAGTTCCTGCCGTTACGGGAGCTTTCCTACTGGCTCGACCTGGCGCTGTTCGGCCTGAACCCCGCCGCGTTCCGGATGCACAACATCCTGTTGTATCTGCTCTGCCTGCCGCTGGTCTATGCCACGACTTCGGGCGTATGGCGCTATTTCCGCCCGGCGGAC
>CAITJF010000043.1 GCA_903892645.1 uncultured Nitrosomonadales bacterium
CTTCGATACGCCTGCTACACGGGCTACTCAGGGCGAACGGCCTCTCCAGAAATGGTGCCTACTCCGTTCGTGCTGATAACCAACCACTTGGCAATGGATTTTGTTGCCTAGTAGGATGGCTAGTCGTTTCATCAGTGCCTTGCGCAGCAAGGTGTATCGAAATATGAACGGGGTGGCAACTGCCGTTTCTAGGTTGATGAATTTTATGGACTCTTGAAAAAGAAAAAGCCCCGTCACGAATGACGGGGCTTTTTGTTATGCCATTTTTCGGTTTTATTCTGCGGCGTGGACTGCAGCCCCTTCCGCAACAATAAGAGCCTTCATGCTCAAACGCAGGCGGCCTTTTTCGTCCGCCTCCAGCACCTTGACCTTTACGATCTGGCCTTCTTTCAGGACATCCGTCACGGCGTTAATGCGCTCGTTGGAAATCTGCGAAATGTGCAGCAAGCCGTCTTTCCCCGGCATGATATTCACAATCGCGCCGAAATCCAACATCTTGACCACCGGGCCTTCATAAATTTTGCCCACTTCCACTTCCGCCACGATGTCTTCGATGCGTTTCTTGGCCAGCATGCTGCCTTCGCTGCTGACGCTGGCGATAGTCACATTGCCTTCATCGTCGATATCAATGGTGGTGCCGGTTTCTTCTGTCAGGGCGCGAATCACCGCCCCGCCCTTGCCGATCACGTCTCGGATTTTTTCCGGGTTGATCTTGATCTTGATCATACGCGGAGCATGTGTCGAGACCTCGGAGCGCACTGCAGGCATGGCCTGCTTCATGATGCCGAGGATGTGCATGCGTCCTTCGCGTGCCTGGCTCAAGGCAACCTGCATGATTTCGCGGGTGATGCCGTTAATTTTGATGTCCATTTGCAGCGCGGTGATGCCTTGTTCCGAACCCGCCACTTTGAAGTCCATGTCGCCCAAGTGATCCTCGTCGCCGAGAATATCGGTCAGCACGGCAAAACGGTTACCTTCCTTGATCAGGCCCATGGCGATGCCCGCCACATGGGTCTTGAACGGCACGCCGGCATCCATCAGCGCCAGACAACCACCGCACACCGAAGCCATCGAACTGGAGCCGTTCGACTCGGTAATTTCTGAAACTACACGAATGGAGTAGCCGAATTCTTCCTCACTGGGCAATGCTGCAACCAAGGCGCGCTTGGCCAGACGACCATGGCCGATTTCGCGACGCTTGGGCGTGCCAACGCGGCCCGTTTCGCCGGTGGAATAGGGCGGGAAGTTGTAATGCAGCATGAAGCGATCCGAATATTCGCCTTGCAGGGCGTCGATTTTCTGCGCATCGCGCGCGGTGCCCAGCGTAGCCACCACCAGCGCCTGTGTTTCACCGCGGGTGAACAGCGCCGAGCCGTGCACGCGCGGCAACACGCCGGTGCGAATAGTGATCGGGCGCACGGTGCGGGTATCGCGCCCGTCTATGCGCGGGTCGCCATTCAGGATTTGGCCGCGCACGATTTTGGCTTCCAGCGTGCTGAACAAATCGTTGACATGATTTTTCTGTAATGTGGCATCTGCCGCCAACAGTGCATCCACCACACGGGCGCGAATTCCATCCACATGGACTGTGCGCGCCTGTTTCTGGCGCACGGCATAAGCTTGTTGCAGATCGTTTTCAGCCAGCTCGGTAATCTTGGCGACCAGCGCGACGTCCTTGGTCGGCGCTACCCAATCCCAATCCGGTGCGCCAACTGCCTCCGCCATTTCGATAATCGCCTGGATCACTACCTGCATCTGCTGATGCCCAAACATGACCGCGCCCAACATGACCTCTTCGGACAGTTCTTGCGCTTCCGATTCCACCATCTGCACGGCTTGCACCGTACCGGCAACCACCAGATTCAACTGGGACTCTTTGAGTTGGTCGGCAGTCGGGTTGATCACATATCCACCGTCGAGATAGCCCACGCGCGCCGCGCCTATCGGGCCGTCAAACGGGATGCCGGAGATCGCCAGGGCGGCAGAAGCGCCGATCATGGCGGGAATGTCGGAATCAATCTGGCTGTCGGAAGACATCACCGTGGCGACGATCTGCACCTCGTTATAGAAGCCTTCCGGAAATAGCGGGCGCAACGGGCGGTCAATCAGGCGCGAAGTCAGAATTTCCTTCTCGCTGGGTCGCCCTTCGCGACGGAAGAAGCCGCCTGGAATCATGCCTGCGGCATATGTGCGCTCCTGATAGTCCACGGTCAAAGGGAAAAAATCCTGATCCGGTTTGGCATCTTTTCTTCCCACCACGGTAACCAGCACAACCGTATCATCCAGGCTGACCATAACCGCGCCGCTTGCCTGGCGCGCGATTTCACCCGTTTCCAAAGTGAGTTGATGATTGCCGTACGCTATTGTTTTCTTGTAGTGACTCAAGGTTCGCCTCTCTAATGCGTAATAATTATGGCGCTTTCAGGCGCCATGGATTGTGAGATGACACAAAAACAAAGTGGGTCGCATCAGCGACCCACTTGAATATTGTTATTTGCGCAATTCCAGACGTTGAATCAACGTGCGGTAGCTATCCTCATTTTTCGATTTGAGGTAATCCAGCAATTTGCGGCGACGGCTCACCAAGCGCAACAGGCCGCGGCGGGAATGGAAATCCTTGGTATGGTCTTTGAAGTGTCCGGTCAAGTGGTTAATGCGCGCAGTCATTAACGCAACCTGCACTTCAGGGGAACCGGTGTCACCCTTGGCGCGTTGGTAATCGGTCATAGTTTGCGCTTTTTGCGCCGCTGTAATAGCCATAATCTTTAAACTCTCCGCTGAAAAAGTGCGGCATTCTACCCTTTAATGCGGTGATTGCTCAAGCCCATTCATTCATAAAACAGCGTCATTCCCGCGAAGGCGGGAATCCTAAACCCCGTGTAGCGGTACAAAATCAAGATATTGCCCGCTTTGCAGAGTGTTTATTCGCTGGATTCCCGCCTACGCGGGAACGACAAAGTCGAATAAATCTGCGTTTTCTTGGTTTCCTACTTCACCGTACAAGTGCCACTATCAGATGAACCGACACCGCCACCACTTCCCTTGTTGCTGCTGATGGAAGTGGGCATGACCACCTGAATGCCCTGCGAAGGAGGCACCAGCCTGGGGGGGGTGTTCGCACTGGGCGTGTAGCTGAAAGAACCAGCTGGCACAATAATAGAACCGGCCGCATTACTCACTATGGTCGTGCCCTGTGCCGTGTCGGTATGCAGTCCGTTCCCCGGTGTCTGCCCGGAGACAGTCGGGATATTGGCGCAGTCGTTGTCGCACAAGAGCGCCCCGAAGTGCGTGCCGCGGATACCGATAGTCGCTGCCGCCGTGTTCATCTTGAATTTATCCGGGCTGCGCTTGCCGAGCATTCCAGTCACTGAGCGCAGCCCCCCCTTGAGCAGGCTAAACAGGATATTGTCCTGCTGCCCCGCTTCAGGAGCAGGTTTATAGGCATAGGCATCCACCTTAAACACCGTCTCCGGCCGCAATACCACCTCGCCGTTATCAACAAACTTGATGCGGGCGAAAGTGTCCTTCTCCGTCCTCAAGGTGTCGCCTTCCATTATTTCAGACTTAACCGAAAGCAACTTGCTCGTACCATCCGCGCGTGTCGCAAAAAGCACGCCGCTCAGATGAGTAATGCTGCCCGCGCTCCCCGCCCAAGCCGAAGCGGAAAAACACAGACACGCCAAGCAAAGGAGACTATAACCAGCCACTCGGTTGCCGTTTTTTGGCGACCGAGTGGAATGGCTAGTAGTTTCATCAGCACTTGCCAGGTTTTTCATCTTTTTTTCCTTTGTCTTTGTTTTTGTCATCCTTACCATTCCCTTCGGTGGATGAAGCCGATTCGTTTCCGCCGAATGTATCGGACGTCCCGCCGATACCACCTCCTGACAAATCAAGCGCCCCGGCCCCACTGCCGCCAGTGCCTAATGAGGTATATACAAAGGGGGCAGTAGATTGTTCGATGGTTGGCAGATCAGTTGTTGTAGCAGGTGGAGGTGTCAGCGCAAATACGATTTGTGACACATCTTGAAAGTAGGTGACATCCAGCCCCGCACCCAAAACGGCTGGGGATCCTGCATTGTAGAAGCCGCTGGCAGTGGCGCTGCCAATCGCGTTGGTGGTGAGAGTTTCCACGCCGTCGATCACCACGCCGCCGGTGGAACGTCCCAGGAAGTCGAGATAAATTGTTGCTAGCGACTGGGCCTCGACCGTGGCGAAGCCGGTATATGTGGTTATTGGGTCATTAAAATAAAGTGTCGATGTAGCCCCGGCCAAGGTAAGGTAAACATCGTTGGTCGCCGAAATTGATGCGTTGCCGGTTGCGTTAATACGAATATCTCCGCTCACGTATGCATACACATTGTTGGCTGCGAAAAGAGAGCCGTCGGTGATAGTCAGATTGCCTGCGATCACGGATGCATTCCCACTCCCATTCGCCGCGATCCCACTCCCATTCGCCGCGATCCCACTCCCATTCGCCGCGATCCCATTCGCACTCGCAGAGCCATTAGTGATATTTACTATGGGGGCGACCAGCAATAGGTCGGTGCCAGAAACAATGC
>CAITJF010000044.1 GCA_903892645.1 uncultured Nitrosomonadales bacterium
CCAGTTGAAAAATAGCGCCCCGCATTGCGGGGACAAAGCCAAAGACATGTTAAATAAACCCGCTGGATTCCCGCCTGCGCGGGAATGACGAAACAAAATCAAATGGCTTGCAGTGCTGCCAGCGCCGTATCGTAATTCGGTTCGTTTTTTATATCGCTGACCAGTTCGGTATAGCGCACCACGTTGTTGTCATCCAGCACGACCACGGCGCGTGCCATCAGTCCGGCCAGCACACCATCAGCGATTTTCACGCCGTAGTTGCGCATGAACTCACGGCCACGCATGACGGAAAGGTTGATTACATTGTCCAAGCCTTCGCTGGCGCAGAAGCGCGCCATGGCAAACGGCAAGTCGGCGGAGATATTTATCACCACGGTGTTGGTCAGCGTGCTGGCGGCCTGATTGAAACGGCGCGCTGAAGCCTGGCAGGTAGGCGTGTCCAGACTCGGCACGATGTTCAGCACTTTGCGTTTGCTGGCAAAGTCATTGAGTGTGAGGTCTTTCAAATCCTTGCTTACCAGCGAGAAGGCTGGTGCGGTTTGCCCAACTTGCGGAAAATCGCCGTACAGATGAACGGGTGAACCGCCGAGTGCTGTGCTGTGTGTCATGTCGTTCTCCTTAGTAAAGTGCGTGGCGTAACGCCGCCACATAGCGTTGTAAATCTTCGTTGGTTTTGGTTTCGGTGGTGCAAACCAGAATTGTATTGCCCAACTGCGGATAGTGTAGCTGCAAATCAAAACCGCCCGATACACCTTTTTCGGCCATGCTGGCTAACACCGCCGCAGAGGACTTGGGCAGGTGCAGCGCGACCTCGTGAAAATGAGGCGCGCTGAACAAACACTTCACGCCAGGTACGCCGCTGGCTAGGACTGCCAGCACTTGCGTGTTGGCATGCGATGCGGCAGCGACGCGGCGCAACCCGTCCACGCCGAGCAATGCCATGTGAATGGTCGCTGCTGTCACCATTAGCCCCTGATTGCTGCAAATATTGGAAGTGGCCTTGGCGCGGCGAATGTGTTGCTCGCGCGCTTGCAGCGTCAGCGTGAAGCCTGGCTTGCCTTCCATATCCACGGTGCGGCCGATGATGCGGCCGGGCATCTGGCGCACCAAGACTTGCTTGCAGCACATAAAACCGAAATACGGCCCGCCGCTGGACAGTGGCGCACCGAGCGGCTGCCCGTCGCCCACGGCGATGTCCGCGCCTTTTTCTGCCCACTGTCCCGGAGCCTTCAACAAGGCCAGCGTCAGCGGGTTCACCAGTCCGATGGCCAGCGCGCCCTGCGCGTGCGCCCAGGCGGTGAGTGCATCCACATCTTCCAGCGCGCCAAAGAAATTCGGTTGTGGAATCACCAGTGCGGCGATATCGCCGCCTGCGTGCTGCTCCAACGCCTTGAAGTCGGTGGTTCCGGTTGCTGCATCAAACGGGATTTCCACCAACTCGATGTTTTGCAGTTTGACGATGCTGCGCGCCACGCTTCTGTACAGCGGGCTGACGGTGGCGGGCAACAGCACGCGGCGCGAGCTCTTGTGCGCGCGCACCGCCATCAAAATCGCTTCGGCCAGACCGGATGCGCCGTCGTACAAACTGGCGTTGGATGCATCCATGCCGGTCAGCGACGCGATCATGGTCTGGTATTCATACAGCACTTGCAGCGTGCCCTGGCTGGCTTCGGCCTGATACGGCGTGTAGGCGGTGTAGAACTCGCCGCGTGTGGCGATCTCCCACACCGCGGCCGGGATGTGGTGTTCGTAAGCACCCGCGCCGATAAAATTGAGCTGAGTTGTGTCGAGTGCCGCGCGCTCGTGCATCAGGCGTGTGACCTGCATCTCGTTCAGCCCGTCTCCAATGGCAGTTAGCTTGCCGCTGCGTAGCGCGGCAGGGATTTCGTCAAACAGCGCGTCAATATTTTTCGTGCCGATGCTGGCGAGCATGGCGGCGATGTCGGATTCAGTGTGGGGGATAAAGGGCATAAGGCAGTTGGTAGTCGTTAGACGATAGTTGGTAGTTAAAAACAAAAGTTGTGTGAGGCAGTCATTAGTTAATCGCGAGTTCAAGTTTGAAGTGCAACGCCTGACTTGAAGAATACCTGACTGGGTGTTTTGTATTCAAGCCTTTTTCTGGGTCGGTTGTTCAATCGTTCCATTGCCGTATCAATCTCCTTCTGTGTAATGGTGGTGAAG
>CAITJF010000045.1 GCA_903892645.1 uncultured Nitrosomonadales bacterium
ATCCATTACAACCCGGTCAAACACGGGCACGCCGCCAGCCCGTGGGATTGGCCGCTCAGCTCGCTGCGGCAATGCGCCGCGCGAGGATGGTATCCCGAGAATTGGAGTGTTGCGCCGGATATGAAGGAGATTGAGGTTGGGGAATAATATGTGCGGCGTGAGAGATTTGTTGCGATTGTTTGTTGGGCACGGCTTCGCCTTTGCCCAACCTACGCACCCCGATTCCATAGCCACTTTCGTAGGTTGGGCAAAGCCTGTCCTGAGCTTGTCGAAGGGCGCAGCGTGCCCAACATGCCCGTGGCGATGGAATTGGTCGTGTGCAATAATCCATGCGTGAAAAAACCATGAACAAGAAACCAGACAATCCGGATTCGCTGCGCGTTGCCGCCGAGATGGAACTCGCGCGCCAGCCTAAGCCTCGCCCTGTCGAAGAGTTGCTGCACGAACTCCAGGTGCACCAGATCGAGCTGGATATGCAGAACGAGCAATTGCGGCAGGCGCAGACCGCGCTGGAAGAATCGCGCGACCGCTACATGGATCTCTACGAATTCGCCCCGGTTGGTTATCTCACCCTTACGCGAGCGGGCACGATCAACGAGATAAATCTTACCGGCGCTAGGATTTTCGGAGCGGAGCGCAAGAAACTGCTGTCTCGCCGCTTCGACTCCTTCGTTATGCCGGAGCAACGTGACCGCTGGAACCGCCTGTTTGCGGACGCTTTACAGCACAGTGAAACAAGCAGTTGTGAGCTGGCACTCGTGAAAGCCGATGGGACACATTTTCATGCCCATCTGGACTGCCTGTGCCCGGCAACAAAGAGCGGGCCGCCAATGATGCGCATCGCGCTCACCGATATCACACCTTTGCGCCAGGCGGAAGAAGTCACGCGCGAATGGCAACAGTTCGTCGATTGTGCCCATTGGGGCATGACCATCGGCCGGATGGAAGACCGGACGATCAAGCTGGCAAATCCGGCATATGCCCGCATGCACGGCTACACGATGGAAGAACTACACAACATCAAGGCGGATAGCCTGTATGCGCCGGAAAGCCGCGCCGACCTTCCGCAATACGATGAAATCCTGCATAGCGCCGGTTGCTACACATTCGAATGCATGCGCTTGCGCAAGGACGGCAGCACCTTCCCAGCCATAGTGGATGTTTCCACTGTCGAGGGCGCTGACGGCAAGACTATTTTCGTTGCCAGCATGACAGACATCACGGCGCGCAAGCAGCTGGAACACCAACTGCACAACCTCACCACGCATCTGCTGACCGTGCGCGAGGAAGAAAAGGCAGACATCGCGCGCGAAATCCACGACGATCTTGGCGGCACGCTGACCGCCCTCAAAATGGAAGCTTACTGGCTGGCAAGCGAGCTGTCCGAGCACAAGGAGGCGGCTCCGCTCCTCGAGCGCATCGAGTCGATGGCGCAATTGACCGATAACGCGACGAACGTCGTGCGGCGCATCATCAGCGGCCTGCGCCCGCCCATACTCGACGATCTCGGCCTGCCGGCGGCGCTCGAATGGAAAGCCGCGCAATTCCACAAGAGCACCGGCATCGAATGCCGGGTGTACTACGTCGCGGACGAAGGCTGCGAGGAAAATCTGGACAAAGCGCGGTCGATCAACCTGTTCCGCATTTTCCAGGAAGCCCTCACCAATGTCTCGCGGCATTCCGGCGCCTCCCGTGTGGAAGTGGAATTTCATTCCTGCAACGATGGGATTTTCCTGTCGATCAGCGACAATGGGCACGGCGTGCCGGAAAATCACATTGTTGCCTCAAATTCTTATGGCATACTCGGCATAACCGAGCGCGTAAAACAACTGGGCGGCACAAGCAACTTCGGCAGCCCGCCCGGCGGCGGGTTTAGCGTGGCGGTGATATTGCCGCCGCCTGCCGACAACACAAGAGAGGGAAAAGCATGATCCGCATCCTGCTCGCCGACGACCACGCCATCGTGCGCCAGGGATTGGCGCGCATCCTGGAAAAAAGCGGCGAGATGAAAGTCGTGGCGGAGCATGGCAATGGCACCGACGCCCTGAACTGGCTGCACGACAACGGCTGCGACATTGCGCTGATCGATATTTCCATGCCTGGCATGAACGGCATCGACTTGCTCAAGCAGCTGCGCGAGAAAAAACCGAAACTGCCGGTACTGGTCATCAGCATCTACTCGGAAGACCAATACGCCGTGCGCCTCATCCGGGCCGGTGCAGCCGGCTACCTGACCAAGGGGTGCGCCCCGGCAATCCTGGTGGAAGCGGTGCACCAAGTGGCAAGCGGCAAGAAGTACATCAGCCCGGCAGTGACCGAAATGCTCGCCAACAAAATCGACGACTCGCAGGAAAAACTTCCGCATGAAATTCTGTCGGATCGCGAATACCAGATTTTCCTGTTGCTCGCCTCGGCCAAAACCGTTGCGGAAATTGCCGAGGTCCTGGCGTTGAGCGCAAAAACTGTCAGCACCTACCGCGCTCGCATCATGGAAAAAATGCACCTGCACAATAACGCCAAACTGATGCGCTACGCCATCGACAACCATCTCGTGGAATAACCGCCAACCTGCAAGAACAGGGCATCCAGTTTAGTATCAATAGGATACCAACCACTCCTCCCACCGCATACCGCATCTTGTCAGGCAAACACTGACAGCAAAATTTCCCCGCTCCCTACACCACAATCAGGCAAACACCGATACCCCATCCGCGTGTAATGAAACATCATTCGCCCATAGATTTTGCAGGCTGTGACCTCTAAATAAAAGGCAGGATTAATGAACGTATTTGTCGCGGAAAATTCAGCGGTTATGGACAAATATCTGCGATCCATGCTGTCCGACATTTCGGGTGTCACGGTAGTCGGTCATTCCGTAGACGAGCAGGATGCGATCAAACATATCGACGCGCTGTTGCCTGATGTGGTGATCCTCGACGTCAGCCTGCAATCCGGATCGGGGATCGGTGTGCTGGAAAACGTCAAAAAGCACCATGCCAAAATCAAGGTCATTATGTTGACTTACTATTCGGACGAATATTACGCCGACCGCTGCAAGCGCGCCGGAGCTGATTATTTCTTCGACAAATCTTTCCAGCTCGCGCAGGTTCGTGCGGTTTTTTTGGCGATGGGCACACACCAACCGCCCCGATAACAAGTTTCGCTCCGGCAACAAGTTTGAGGCCAGGCAACGACCGGGGAAAGCGATACATTTTATTAAAATCAATATCTGGAGATTACGCCATGCCACAACCCTCGCAAACCAATTTGTCTGGAGCATTAATCAACACAAACGAATTGCCGGTTTCCGCCGAGAGCGCGGCGCTGGATTCCGCCGGTAAAGAAGGGGTTGGTGCCTCGCCGCATGAACCTCGCAACTCTCCTGATCAAAATACCGAAGAGAGAACTGAACATTTTCTGCAACTCATAGCATCGCTGGAGTCCTGCAACGCGGCATTGTGCAACAAGCTTGCACAGGTCGAATGGGAACTCGCCACGCTAAGGAAACCCGCCTTGCCAGAAACGGAATTGGCCGGGCACCACGAACAGTCATACGGCTGGGAGCGGAAGCTGACCAGAACGGGATGGAGGCCATCATGATTGAGTGCTGCGGCGACGCTATCCTCTCCCGTGAGTTAGTCGCAGGCCGTGCGCCGGTTTGGTTCCGGCTCGCCCGGATAATAAAAACAAGCCCCTTAGCCCGGTAAATCGGGTATAACAAAACAATCCAGCAAACTTGCGGCTGGAAGAAGGCACAGTGAACAAGAAACCAAACGAGCCAAACCCGCAATTGCTGCGGACAACTGCCGAGGCGCGACTTGCCAGCACACCGGCTTTGGTGGCGCCGGCCCGGTCTGCCGAGGAACTGCTGCACGAACTCCGCGTGTATCAGATAGAACTGGAGATGCAAAACGAGCAATTGCGACAGGCGCAGATTGCCTTGGAAAAATCACACGATCGTTACGTGGATCTCTTCGAGTTTGCCCCGGTCGGCTATCTCACTCTCACCGATTCATGCCTGATCGCCGAGGCTAATCTTACCGGCGCCAAGCTGCTCAGGGTGGAACGCAATAAACTGCTGCACCGCCGCTTCGACTCTTTCGTAGCCCCCGAAGAGCGCGACCGCTGGCATCGTTTTTTCATGAGCGTGAAGCAATATTCTGGAAGTGCAGAGCTTGAATTGGTACTGCAATGTGGCGATGCTTCCACGTTCCATGCCCATATCGATTGCCTGCGCATGAATACCGGCGACGCTTCCCCGCTGATTCGCATCACGCTTACCGACATCCCGGAACGCAAGCTGGTGGAGGAAGAAATCCGCAATCTGGCGTTCTATGACACCCTCACCAAACTGCCTAACCGTCGCTTGTTTCTAGACCGTTTTCGCACGGCCTTGCCTGTTTCTGCACGCCGCAACAGCTACGGCGCGTTATTGTTCCTCGACCTGGATAAGTTCAAGCCGCTTAACGACACGTTCGGGCATGATTACGGCGATCTGATGTTGATCGAGGTAGCTGCCCGGATCAAGACCTGCGTGCGCGAAATCGATACGGCGGCAAGAATTGGCGGGGATGAATTTGTCGTGCTGATCGAGGACGTCAGCAACGACCAGGATGAGGCTTCGCACAAGGCCGGGCTGGTTGCCGAAAAAATCCGCGAGGCATTGGCGCGCCCTTACGAGCTCAATGGGCATGAGCATCACAGCTCGCCCAGTATCGGCGTATGCCTTTATCGCGGCAATCAGGAGCCGGTAGAGGTATTGCTTCAGCATGCCGATATGGCAATGTATCAAGCCAAGAATGCCGGTGGCAATACGGTACACTTTTTCGATATGGTCATGCAGCAAAACGTGGCAATGCGCGCCGAGCTACTAAGTGACTTGAGCCACGCCATCGCGCGGCAGCAATTGCATTTGCATTACCAGATACAGATGGATAACGGCAATCGCCCGGTAGGGGCAGAGGCGCTGCTGCGCTGGTTTCACCCGCAGCGCGGCATGGTCATGCCAGACGAGTTCCTGCCGGTCGCCGAAGAGGGCGCGCTGATTCTTGACATCAATGATTGGGTGCTGGAAATGGCCTGCCGGCAACTGGCCTTGTGGAATGAAAATGAAAAAATGCGCGATTTGACGCTGACCGTAAACATAAGCACCAAACAATTCACCCTGCCGGATTTTGTGGATAAGGTAGCCAACGCTCTGCGCACGCACCAGATAAACCCTGCGCGCCTGAAACTGGAATTAACCGAAAGCATGGTGCTGAATGACCTGGCCGGCGCGGTGAAAAAAATGCATGCGCTGAAGGCGCTGGGTATTCGTTTGTCGATGGACGATTTTGGCACCCGCTATTCGTCGCTGTCCTATCTGAAGCGGCTTCCGATTGATCAACTCAAGATTGACCAGAGTTTTGTGCAAGCCATTACGCGGGATGGTGACGACGCGCTGCTGGTGGGGAACATCATCAATTTGGCAAACGATTTCCGTCTGAACGTGATCGCCGAAGGGGTGGAAACCGATGCGCAACTGATCTTGCTCAAGGATCGCGACTGCATAGCCTATCAGGGATTCCTGTTCAGCAGAGCTGTGCCGATCGAGGAGTTTGAGGCATTGATGGGCGAGTTGCCGCAGAGCCGGACTAAATTATCCTAAGCCGGGCGAACCGGAACCAAAAACGGGAAGCTGCCTCCCCGTGGGCAAAGCGTATTGCCGCAGAGTACAAACTATCCTTCCCCGGCGGAATTTCCCTCCCGTCCGTACACTAATTTCTTTACAATAGCCGCCAACCATAGAGCGGCAGCCATGACCGAAAACAACGAACCTCATTACACGGAAAACGTGCAGGAACACTTGCAGCAGGTGCAGCGCCTGTTGGAAAAGCACGCGCTGGTCGAAACGGTGGCGTACCAGCAGGAGATGCCGCGCGCGGACCGCCACGAACTGGTGGACAAGCTGTTGCACAAGCGGCATCTGGCCGAGCTGCGCGAGAAGCTGGGCAGCCTGCACCCTGCCGACATAGCCTACATCCTGGAGGCCCTGCCCATCGAGCAGCGCTTGCTGGTGTGGGATCTGGTCAAAGCCGAACGCGACGGCGAAATCCTGATTGAGGTTTCCGATGCAGTGCGCGAATCGCTGATCGCCACCATGAGCCGCGAGGAACTGCGCGAGGCGGCGGAGCAGCTCGATACCGACGAGATCGCCGACCTGGCGCCAGACTTGCCGCAGGCGGTGATGCGCGACGTGTTCAAGTCGCTGTCCATCGAGGAACGCGAGCAGTTGCGCGCGGCAATGTCGTACTCGGAAGATTCGGTTGGCGCGCTGATGGATTTCAATATGATCCATGTCCGCGAGGACATCACGCTGGAAGTGGCATCACGCTATCTGCGCCGTTTTGACGAGCTGCCGGATCACACCGACCAAGTATTCGTGGTGGATCGGAATGACCGTTTCAAAGGCGTGCTGCCGATCAATCTTATCGTTGTCAACGAGCCGGAAATAATCGTCGGCAGCTTGATGCTGACCGACACCATCACCCTGCGCCCGGACGACAAGGCCGACCAGGCTGCGCAGGCATTCGAGCGCTACGACCTGGTTTCCGCACCGGTGGTAGATGAGGAAGGAAAGCTGACCGGACGGGTGACAGTGAACGTGGTGCTGGACTTCATCCGTACCGAATCGGAAAGCGACGTATTGAACTTGGCCGGCTTGCGCGAAGAAGAGGATATCTTTGCCTCGGTATGGAAGAGTGCAAAAAACCGCTGGGCATGGCTGGCGCTGAATCTTTGCACTGCATTTTTCGCATCCCGGGTGATCGGCAATTTTGAAGGCACCATAGAAAAATTCGTTGCGCTAGCCACGCTGATGCCCATCGTCGCAGGCATCGCGGGCAACTCGGCAAACCAAACCACCACCATCGTCATTCGCTCGCTGGCGCTGGGGCAAATCACCCAAGGCAACGCGCGCAGGCTGCTGCTCAAGGAATTGGCGATCGGCGGATTTAATGGCCTGTTATGGGGCGGCATTGCCGGGTTATTCGCCTTCTTTCTGTATCACAGCGTAACTCTCGGCGTCGTGATGACCGGTGCGATGCTGCTCAACCTGTTGGTGGGTGCATTCGTCGGCATGGCCATCCCGCTCGTCATGCAAAAAATGGGGCGCGACCCGGCCATCGGCTCCAGCGTGATGATCACCGCCATCACCGATAGCGGCGGCTTCTTTATTTTTCTGGGGCTGGCGACCATATTCCTGATGCACTGATTCGATAAACCAAGGGAGAGCCTCTATATGAAGATCGCAAAAAACATCCTGGAACTGGTCGGTAATACCCCGCTGGTGCAACTGAATCGCGTAACCCAGGGCATTGACGCCACCATCCTCGCCAAGCTGGAGTTTTTCAATCCGGCGCATAGCGTAAAGGATCGTATCGCGGTTTCGATGATTGATGCCGCCGAACAAGCGGGCAAGATCAGGCCGGACACCATCATTCTGGAGCCGACCTCGGGCAACACCGGCATCGGCCTCGCCATGGTATGCGCAGCGCGTGGCTACAAGTGCGCCTTCGTGATGCCGGACACCATGAGCCGCGAGCGCCGTCTGCTGCTGAAGGCATACGGTGCAGAACTGATTCTCACGCCGGGCCCGGAGGGAATGCCGGGCGCGATCAAGAAGGCTGACGAACTGGCCGCATCCGACCCGCGCTACTTCGTCCCGCAGCAATTCGCCAATCCGGCCAACCCGGCCATCCATCGCACCACTACCGCAGAGGAAATCTGGCGCGACACGGACGGCAAGGTGGATATTTTCGTTTCGGGCGTGGGCACCGGCGGCACCGTTACCGGCGTGGGCGAAGTACTTAAGGCGCGCAAGCCGGGTGTGCAAATTGTTGCGGTGGAACCGGATGCCTCACCCGTGCTTTCCGGCGGGCAGCGCGGCCCGCATCCGATACAGGGGATCGGTGCCGGCTTTGTGCCGGAGATACTCAACACCAAAATTTACGATGAGGTCGTGCGCGTCAAGAATGATGACGCCTTCAACATCGCGCGGCGTATGGCGAAAGAAGAAGGACTGCTGGTCGGTATCTCTTCGGGTGCTGCGGTATGGGCTGCGCTTGAAGTCACCAGGCGCCCGGAAAATCGCGGCAAGATTACCGTTGTGGTGATTCCTTCATTCGGCGAGCGCTATTTGTCCACGCCGCTGTTTGCCGATTTAAAAGTGGATTAGCCGGTTTTCCTCAGGACGAAAAACGGAAAGGGCGCTTGAGCGCCCTTTGTTTTAACGCATCCGCAACCTCAGGCTGCTACGCGCCGTTGCTGCCAGCGCTGCAATCCATGCTCCACCAGTGAATACACCGCAGGCACCACCACCAGCGTGAGCAGGGTGGAGGAGAACATACCGCCAATCACCGCTACGGCCAGCGGGCCGTTGGTTTCTGCCCCCGCCCCCAGCCCGAGTGCGGCGGGGAACAGCGCAAGGATGATGGTGGCGGAAGTCATCAGCACCGGACGCAGGCGGATCGGGCAGGCATTTTGCAATGCATCATTGATGTCCATGCCCTGGTTGCGGCGCTGGTTTGTAAGGTCAACCAGCAGGATGGAATTTTTCGCCACCAGCCCGATCAACAACACCATGCCGATCATGGAATAAATGTTCAGCGTGTGCCCCACCAGCCACAAAGATATGACACCACCGATGATGGCCAGCGGTTGCGCCATCATGATGATAAACGGCTGAATGAACGAGTTGAACTGGCTGGCCAGCACCATGTAGAGCAGCACCAGCGCGAGACTGAAGACAAAAACCATATAGCCGACCGTCTTGCCGAATTCTTCTGCCTGCCCGATCAGCTTGACGCGGTAACCGGTCGGCATCATGCCGTCGGCGATTGCTTTCACCCTGGCGCTCGCCTCGCCCAGCGGCATGACCGGCGTGGCGTAGAAGGTGCCGGCATATTGCAGGTCATAACGCCCCACCACCGCCGCGCCGAGATTCTGTTCAAGAGAGACGACGCTATCCAGGCGCACCATGCTGCCGTCGCGCGCGCGCAGAAAAATGCGGCGCAAATCTTCCGGCTTGGTAAACGAACCTTCACTGGCTTTCAGGCGCACATAATAACGTTCGCCATCGCCCGGCTCGTCACTGTACTGGGCGACATCCACCCCGCCCGCCATCATGCCGAGCGCCATCGCCACATCCTGCGCGGAAAGCCCCAGCGTCGCGGCGCTGGCGCGGTTAAGCTGGATGGCAAGCTGCGGCAGGTCGAGCTGCAAATCCAGGTCCACCCGCCCCAGCTCCGGGACTTCCTTGATCAGCTTGCGTTGCAGCTCGTTAGCCAGCCGCGCCACTTCGGATATGTTCGGGCCGGTAAGCACGAACTGCAGTGGCTCACCGCGTTGCCCGCCCACTGCGCCTATCGGCGCAGGAAAGGCGCGGATGCCGGGGATGGCCGCCAACTCCTTGCGCAACTGGGCCAGCAGCTCCTGTTGCGACAGTGTGCGCTCATTGCGCGGCAGCATGCGTACATTGGAAAAAGCCTGGCTCACCTGCCCGGCCTGGCCCACACCGATTGCACTGAAGTTGGTGGAAATTTCCTTGTGACTGGCGAGTATTTTTTCAACCTCCGCCAGCCTCGCGTTGGTATAGGCTATGGAAGAGCCGAGCGGTACTTTGCTGAATACCATGAAACGTGCCTGGTCTTCATCCGGCATGAAAGTCTTGCCCACACTGGCGAAGAAGAACCCGCTGGATAGCACGGTAGCAATGGTAAGCAGCACCACTTTCCAGCGGTGCCGCAGCGCCCATGCCAGCGTGCTGCGGTAGAAATTATCCAGCTTGCGGAACATCGCATCGAGCACGCGATACAACTTGCCGTGTTTCTTGTTCACCTCGAGGTAGCGTGAACACAACATGGGAGTCAGGGTCAGCGAGACGAACAACGACACCAGCACGCCAAAAGTCACCACCACGGCAAACGACTGGAAGAACTTGCCGATGATGCCGCCCATAAAAATTACCGGTGCAAAGATGGATACCAGCGACAAGGTTGCGGCCAGCACCGCGAACACCACCTCGTTGCTGCCGTTGACGGCTGCTGTTATCGGGTCGGGATCAATCTCCGTGCGATGCCGGAAAATATTTTCCAGCACAACTATCGCATCATCCACCACCACGCCGATCAGCAGCAGCAGCGCCAGCATGGTCATTGCATTGAAGGTGTAGCCAAAAAAATAAATCACCGCAATCGCACCCAGCAGCGATACCGGGATGGCCAGGGAAATGATGATGGTGGAGCGCACGCTGCGCAGGAAGAACCACACTACGACGGCGGCCAGCAATGTGCCTTCAAGCAAATGCTCCTTGAGCGCATTGATCATTTCCTGGATGAAATCGGCATCGTTGGTGGCGATGCTGATTGTCATGCCGGGCGGCAACGCCGGGATGATGTCCTTCTCCAGCCTGCGCTTCACTTCTCCGACGATGGCGACCGTGTTGGCATTGGATATTTTCACAATGCCGATACCCACCGCAGGCTTGCCGTTGAAGCGCGCCAATTGACGGTAATCCGCCAAGCCGTCTTCTATCGTGGCAATATCGCGCAGATGGATGGGTGCTCCATCGCGATACGCAACAATCATGCGCTCCAGGTCATCCAGCTTGTGGAACTCCAGGTCGAGCTTGAGCAGGAATTCCTGGCTGTCGCCCACCAGGAAACCACCCGGAAGCTGCAAGTGCTCCCGCCCGAAAGACGCCGTCAGATCCTGAGTGGCCAGGTTGTGCGAGGCCATGCGTGCCGGGTCAAGATTGACGCGGATGGTGCGGTCGCGCCGCCCTCCCAAACGCACCTCACCCACCCCGTCTATGGTTTCCAGCTTTTTCTTGATGATGTTGGTTGCATACTGGTTGAGCTGTTGCTGGGTGCGGTCTCCCTGCAATGCCAGCCACATCACCGGGCTGGAACCCGTATCCAGCTTTGCCACCACGGGAGTGTCCGCATCCTTGGGCAGGCGGCGCATAGCCTGGTTAACTTTGGACTGCACCTCGTTGAAGGCCACATCAATGTTCTTGTCCAGGTTGAAGGTGATTGCTATGACCGATACGCCGGGCGATGAACTCGATTGCACATGCTCGATACCCGGGATGCTGTTGACCGATGTCTCGATGACATTGGTCACATTCATATCCATATTGTCCGGATTGGCGCCCTTCAGCGTGGTAGTCACCGAGATGATGGGAAATTCGATACGCGGAAACTGGTCCACGCCGATGCGCTGATAGCCGATCAAACCCAGCAACAGCAGCACCCCGCTCAACATGTAGGCAAAAACGTGACGCTTGATGGATAACTCAGGTAGGTTCATGTAGCGAGGCGTTTAACGACCAACTTGCGGATAGCCAAGAACAGTTTTAGAGCGTGGCAGCATGGATCACTTAGCTGTAACAGGCACAGTTACAGCGACAGGTTTTCCGGCATTGGTCACCGTAACAGAAGCCTGGTCGGTGAGGTAGCCCGCACCATCCGCCGCCACGCTCTCGCCAGCGCTCAAGCCGCCGAGTATTTCCACCATGCCATCCTGTTTGGCGCCGACCTGCACCACGCGCTGCGCCACCTTGTCGCCCTGCACCACATACACCACCTTGCCGGCAGGACGCAGCACCACACTCTGCTCCGGCACCACCACGGCATTCCGATGTTCGCCCAACACGACCGTACCGTTCACCGTCGCGCCCGGCTTCCATGCCCCTGGATTATCAAAGGTGACGAACACATCGAAGGCCCGATTGCCGCTGCCGGCCATCGGGCGGATTTCCTCAATCTTGCCTGCCAGTTTATCGGGCGCAACGGGGCTGGACAGGCGCACCACCATGCCGCGCTTGAGCACATCCGCCATGCTTTCCGGGAAGGGCAGGCGCGCACGCAGTTTTTTGGTGGTCACCACCTGGAATAGCGGATCACCTACTTTGACGAACTGTCCGGGCGAGACAATTTGCTTTTCCACACGGCCATCCACCGGCGAAATGATATTGGCCTTGCCTACATTGCGCTCGGCCAGGTCAAGCTGCGCGCGCGTGGCAGCCAGTTGATCCTGCGTGGCGGAAGCCTGAGCAATGGCATCATCCAGCGCGGCCTGTGAAATAAAATTCTTCTCGCGCAATTGCTTCAGTCGCTCCAGGTTCCTGATCTGGTTGGCACTCAGCACCCCCACACGGCGGAATTCGGCCTGTGCCGCCTGGCGCGCAAGCGATACGTCCTGAGTGTCCAACACGGCAAGCACCTGCCCTGCCTTCACTTCGCTACCCGCCACTGCCAGCACCTGTAACACCTTGCCTTGCACCTCGGCAGAAACTTGCGGGTCGGCCAAACTTTCCAGGCTACCCACGGTTTCTTCCAATAATTCGACGGTACGTGCCGCAGCCTGCGCCACTGTCACCGGCGTAGCCATCGGGCCGGTCTTTTTTTCCTCCGGTTTCTTGCTGCACGCAGCCAACACCAGTGCGCTCAGCAGCGCTACTGTCAAATAATTTTTATTCATGCCATCACTCGCCATGACTCAACCGGGGAAATTAATTTTGGGAAGAAGGGGGATTCTCGTCTCCAAAAGAGACAGGGAAAGATAAGCCGTCTGTTGTGTATTATCAACAGGCTCAAAGAGGAAACAAAACCCGGTCGCGCCGCTTGAAATAAAAAGGCGCAAAGCAAGAAAGGGCGGAATCGCAACTCGGCGCCCGCCCCAATCTACGGGTAGTTAGGCGCCGAGGATGCCTTTTGCCGTAGCCGGCTTGGCTGCTGCTTTTTTAGCTGCCGGTTTTTTGGCTACAGCTTTTTTAGCTGCTGGCTTTTTGGCTACAGCTTTTTTAGCTGCTGGCTTTTTGGCTACAGCTTTTTTAGCTGCCGGTTTTTTGGCGGCTACTTTTTTTGCTGCGGGCTTTTTAGCAGCTGGCTTTTTTGCTACGACTTTTTTAGCTGCCGGTTTTTTGGCGGCTACCTTTTTTGCTGCGGGTTTTTTTGCTGCTGGTTTCTTGGTGGTTGTAGCCATTTTCATTCCTTGTAAAATTATTTGACTCGAATTAAACACTACATTGCGTGCAACCACTGCACTCCCAAACACTCAAATCTCCCTCAACTTTTTCTAACAAAGCATTTGGTGTGCGCATTCTATGCGCGATTAAAATCATAGCGCAATAGATTTGTGCGTTTTACAACAAAAAAGTTTTTTCACCCGCAAACAATTGATGCACCGTTTCGCGTTCACGGATGAGTTGCACGACCGTCCCGGACACCATCACTTCGGCTGCGCGAGGACGCGAGTTGTAATTGGAACTCATGCTCATGCCATACGCGCCTGCCGACATCACCGCCAGCAAGTCACCCTGTGTAACGGCCAATTCACGGGCATGGCCGAGGAAATCGCCGGTCTCGCATACCGGCCCCACCACTTCGTAAATTAAAGATTGCCTTTCTCGTTCGCCTCCTCGCCCGCTTGCGGGATAACCAGCGACTTGGCTATCGTCTTTTGATAGCCTAGTCGAATGGCTAGTAGTTCCATCAGAGGATTGAGGAGAGGGCACACGCACCACCGGCTGAATGCGATGCCAGGCATCGTACAAAGCCGGACGCATCAAATCGTTCATCGCCGCGTCCACGATGGCGAAATTCTTTTCCTCGCCGTACTTGAGGTATTCCACGCGGGTAAGCAGCACCCCCGCGTTGCCCACCAGCACACGCCCCGGCTCGACGATGATTTTTTCGTTGCGTAACTGCAAGGCGGTCAGCAGCGCACCGGCATAGTCGGCAATTGAGGGCGGTGTCTCGTTGTCGTAGCGAATACCCAATCCTCCGCCAAGGTCGAGGTGTTCCAGAGCGATGCCTTCAGCCGCCAGCACCTCCACCAGTGCCAGCACCTTTTCCACTGCCGCAATGAACGGGCCGATTTCGGTCAGTTGCGAACCGATGTGGCAATCAATACCAGTCACGCGCAAGTGCGGCAATTCTGCCGCTTTGTGGTACAGCGCCAGTGCCTCGGTATAAGCCACACCGAACTTGTTCTGCTTCAGCCCGGTGGAAATGTAGGGATGCGTCTTCGCATCCACATCCGGGTTCACGCGCAGGCTCACCGGCGCAATCTTGCCCATACTGCCGGCCACTTCGTTCAGGCGTACAAGCTCGGCTTCAGATTCCACGTTGAAGCACAATATCTCCGCATCAAGAGCCAAGCGCATTTCCGCGACCGTCTTGCCTACGCCGGAAAACACCACCTTACTGGCGCCCGCCCCAGCCGCCAGCACGCGCTGCAGTTCACCGCCGGAAACGACATCGAAGCCCGCCCCCAGCCAGGCTAATTGGTGGAGGATGGCAATGTTGGGATTGGCCTTCACCGCATAACAGATCAGATGCTTGCGCCCCGCGAAGGCGGATTCAAACTGGCGATAGCCATCAACCAGCGCCGTGTGCGAGTACACATAACATGGCGTGCCAAAGTGCTGCGCGATATCGGTGAGCGGAACCTGCTCGACACAAAGCTGGTTATTCTGATAGTTGAAATAATCGGACATAGCTATTGGCCCTGGCTGGGTTGTTGCGCTGTAGGCTGCGGCATGAACAACGGCCCCTTGTGCCCGCAGCCTTGCAGCAACAGGGAGAACAGCAACATAATGACAGCCGCAACAGTAACAGGTATGCGCATGTTTGCACTCCCAACAGAAATTAAACAGGCAGGATTATATGACGGAAAACGAATTCAACGAATTGGCTGACGCAGTATTTGGTCGCATCGAGAAAACCATAGACGCCAGCGGCACGGACATCGAATGCAATCTCAACGGCCCGGTGCTGGAACTGGAATTCGCCGACGGCTCGCAAATTGTCATCAACCGCCACGGCCCCAATCAGGAAATCTGGCTCGCCGCCAAGTCCGGCGGTTTTCATTATGCGTTTCAGGGTGGGGGGTGGGTGAGTCGGAGGGATGGGGGGGCGTTGTTTGGGAAGTTGGCTGAGTTGGTGCAAGTGGGTTGTGGGGAGGTGGTGACGTTTTGAGTTGATGGAAAGTTTTGCCGGGGGTAGCCCGGCGAAGTTACTTTGTTAAGACAAAAATATTAACCCCGTGCTACCAGCGGAAACGCCCCCGGATCCCGGATAGACTCAATAGCTAAATCCACATCCAGTTCCGGCCAATACAAATGATGGGGTTGCGGTAATTCGACGTGCGTCAATTTGCTGATTGGCGCTTCCGCAAACCACGGAAAATCCTTGAATGGAACGAACAGCTCCTCCTCCCCGAGCAGAAGCCAGAATCCCTGCCTTGAGACATTGGTAACTTCAGCTTCCGAAGTGCTGCTGCCAAGCTGTGCGAATGTCATGTTCGTGTTCCTCAATAAGTGCTTGCGCTTGCCGTAACGTCTTTCCGCTCAGGCCAATATTCTGCGCAAGCGCAATTTGTGGCTCCAGCCAAAACTTGGCTTCCCCCTCCGCATGATTGACATGCACATGCATGCGAGGCTCTTCACGCGAGAAGAAAAAGAAGCGGAACCCGTGTGCACGGAAAATGGTAGGTGCCATGCGTCCATGATAACACCCGAAAACCATCCGGTGGAACCGCTACGAGTTTGCGCCATGCGGCGGGCTATGCAGCCCCACATTACTCTCCTGTAGTCGCACTCCATCGACGTAATTCCCCCCTCAACTTCGCATACTCCGGACAAACACTCTCCACCACCCGCCAAAACGCCGTCGAGTGATTCATCTCCACAAGATGCGCCAGTTCATGCACTACAACGTAATCAATCAAGTGCAAGGGCATCTTGATGAGCTGCCAGTTGAGGCGCACATTGCCGCGTGCGGTGCAGCTGCCCCACTGGGTGCGAGCGGCGGAAAGTTTTATTTCGCGCGGCGCTACATTCATCAGTGGGGCAAAGTGGCCAACACACTCCGTGAACAATTGCAGGGCTTCACGCCGATACCAGTGCATGATAATTTTTTCTATCGCAGCCGGGTTGTCTGCTTTGGAAACATGCACGATCAGTTGTGTACCTTGCAGTTGCGGCGGCGTGTCAAACAGGCTAGGAACGATGCGTAGCGTGAACGTCTCGCCGCGATACAGAATAGTCTCGCCATCCACCCATTGCGGCGGTGCTGGTTTGTTCGCTTGCCAATTTTCAAGCTTGTCTATTACCCAAGGCGCTTTTTCCTGCAACACGCTGTGCAGCCATTTTTCCGAGGCGCGTAGCGGCACGTTGACCGTCAAGCCACGGTCGTCAATGCGCAGGCCGATGCTGCGGCGTTTGTTGCTGCGCTTGAGCGTATAAGTAATGGCTTTGCCGATCAATTGGACACTGCGCTGCTCGACAGCGAGGGGGCTAACCAGTTGGCGCAATTTTTTTAACATCATGGCAACCGTGTAATCTCAGCTTCAATCCAATCTTCCACGCGCTGGTTGATTTCCTTGGCCTTAAGCCCTGCGGGATCAATCGGTGCACCTATGCTCACGGTAATCACGCCGGGGTGCTTGAGGAAGGCTTTGCGCCCCCATAGTCTGCCCGCGTTGTGCGCCACCGGCACCACCGGGACACCGCAGTGTGCGCCCAATAGCGCACCACCCATTTTGTATTCGCCGCGCTGGCCATAAGGAATGCGCGTTCCTTCCGGAAAGATCACCACGCAAAAACCCAAGGCCAGCCGCGCCTTGCCCTGCGCCAGTAACTGCTTGATCGCCCCATGGCCTTCGCTGCGTTTAATGGCGATGGGGCTGGTCATCGCCAGCCCCCAGCCGAAGAAGGGTAGCCACAGCAGTTCGCGTTTGAGCACCCATACTTGCGGCGGAAATACTTTTTGCAGCGCGATGGTTTCCCAGGCCGACTGGTGCTTGCACAATACGATGCACGGCTGTTTCGGGATGTTTTCTACGCCACGCACTTCCATGCGGATGCCGCACAACACGCGCAGCAACCACAGCATGGTGAGCGCCCAGCCGGAAATGATGCGGTAACGCGTGATCGGGTGAAACGGGAAAGACAGCAAAGCAAACAGCGTGAACAGCGGCGTGATGAGAATTTGCAGCAGCAGGAAGATCAGCGAACGCAGGAATACCATGTCAAACAAGTATTGCGACAACCGCCGCTAGGTCGGGGTAAATCTGCGTGCCTTCCGGCAGCCCGCCCTTGGCCTGGGTCTTGGTGCCCTTACCGGTAAGCACCAGTATCGGCTGTGCGCCTACCTCGGATGCAGATTCCAGGTCGCGCAGTGAGTCACCCACTGCGGGCACACCCTGCAAATTAACGTTATAGCGCGCCGCAATTCCTTCCAGCATGCCGGTCTTGGGCTTGCGGCAAAGGCAATTTGCATCCGCCGCATGCGGGCAGAAAAAAATGGCATCTATGCGCCCGCCCGCCTGTGCCACCGCCTTGTGCATCTTGTCATGGATGGCGTTAAGCGTGTGCATGTCGAACAGGCCGCGCCCCACGCCGGATTGATTGGTCGTTACCACCACGCGATAGCCCGCTTGGCACAGGCGTGCGATGGCTTCCAGGCTGCCGGGGATAGGTTTCCATTCTTCCGGGCTTTTGATGAACTGGTCGGAGTCGTAATTGATGACGCCGTCGCGATCAAGGAGGATGAGGTTCATAGCTGATTTATCCTGAATGCCCTAGGCCGCCAATTTGGAAATGTCGGCGACCTGATTCATCAGCCTGCCGAGATGCTGCAACAGCACCGCGCGGTTCAAGCGCAGTTCCTTGTCCTCGCACATCACCATGACCTTGTCGAAAAAATCGTCGATGAATGGCTTGAGTGTGACCAGCGCCTTCAGGTTCTGCCCATAATCGCCGCGATCCAGGTAGCCTTGCGCAAACGGCGTGATGTCCTGCATGGCCTGGTACAAATCGCGTTCGGCGGCCTCTATCAGCTGCGCTGGCTTCACGGCCGTGCCGGTGAAATCAAAACCGATTTCCTCGCGGTTCTTGCGCATGATGTTCTGCACGCGTTTGTTGGCTGCGGCGAGATCCTTTGCCACTTCCAACGCGGCGAAGGCACGCACGCCTTCCAAGCGCGGTAGCGTCTCGTGCAGCCGCCCATTCAGCATGTAGAGCACCGCTTCGATGTGCGATGGTTCGAAGCTGCGGTCACGCAGGTAACCGCGCAGGCGATCCAACATGAAGCCTTCCACATCGCTTGCCACCGTTGCGCTCAACATGCCTGCGGGGAAGTTCTCCGTTGCAGTCTTAAGCAATGCGCCCAGCGGCAAATCAAGCGGCGTTTCGATCAGGATGCGCAGCACGCCCAGTGCATGACGGCGCAACCCGAACGGGTCTTTGTCACCGGTGGGAACCTGGCCGATGCCGTAAATACCCAGCAGCGTATCCAGCTTGTCGGCAAGCGCCACAGCGCAGGCCAGTGCGCCATGCGGCAGCGTGTCGCCGGCAAAACGCGGGTGGTAGTGCGCCTCAATGGCGTCCGCCACTTCCGGTTTCTCGCCGTCATGCAGTGCGTAATAGCGCCCCATGATGCCCTGCAATTCCGGAAATTCGCCCACCATATCCGTGAGCAAATCGGCCTTGGCCAGCCGCGCCGTGAGCTCCGCGTCCGCCTTGTCCGCACCCAGCATCCGCGCGATGGTGCCTGCCAGCGTGGCAATGCGCGCCACGCGCTGCAACTGCGTGCCCAGTTTGTTGTGGTACACCACGTTGCCGAGTTTTTCGACACGCGATTCGAGTGTATGTTTGCGATCCTGGTTATAGAAGAAGCGCGCATCGGAAAGGCGCGGGCGCACCACACGCTGATTGCCACTGATGATGTGCCTGGGATCGTCCACCTGCATATTGGAAACGATCAAAAATTTATTGTGCAGCTTGCCACCGGCATCCAGCAGCGGAAAATATTTCTGGTGCTGCTGCATGGTGAGGATCAGACACTCCTGCGGCACCTCGAGAAACTCCGCCTCGAACTCACCGATGTACACGGCCGGCCACTCCACCAGCGCAGTCACTTCGTCCAGCAGTGTGCTCAAGACGCTCCGCTCCTCATTGGAAAGCGCCAGCAGCTCCCGCATTGACATATTGTTGTGTCCGATCCAGAGGGCATTGGCTTCTTCCGCACTTCGATCCAATTGCACCGCAATCATTTCACGGCGTTTGGCGAAATCTGCAATGACGCAACCTTCGCTCTCAAGCACAGCCTCATAATCGTCGGCATTTTTTAGCGTAACAGCACCACCGGACAAGAAACGATGGCCGCGTGTGACGTTGCCGCTTTGCAGGCCAAGCACTTCGCCGTGGATGATGCGGCTACCATGCAACATCGTCAGCGCATGCACCGGACGCACGAACTGGTGCTCCGAATCGCCCCAGCGCATCAGCTTGGTGATAGGCAGTTTTTTCAGGGCCTGCGCCACGATGCCGGAAAGATAATCTTCCAGCTCCTTACCCTTCTGCTCGACGCGCGCTACAAAATATTCCGCCTTGCCGTCACTGCTGCGCTGCAACTGCTCAAACGTCACCCCGGCAGAGCGCATGAAGCCTTCCAGCGCCTTGGTCTGTTTGCCCTCTGCATCCACACCGGAAGCAACCGCCGGCCCTTTACGCTCGATCACGCGATCGGCCTGCTGCGCCGCCACATTGGTCACGCTCAGCGCCAGGCGGCGCGGCGTGGCATACGGTGTGCACACGCTATCCTCGCCCGCTAGTTCCTGCTCACGCAGTGCGGCGAACACATCGTTGGCAAAGCTGGTGGAAAGCCGTTCCAGCGTCTTGGGCGGCAACTCTTCGGTGAGCAATTCGATCAATAAAGTTTGAGTAGTCATTTAGCTTGCCTCCCCGCTCTTGCACATCGGGAAGCCCAACGCCTCGCGCGAATCGTAATAAGCCTGCGCCACTGCCCTTGCCAGTGCGCGCACACGGCCAATATAGGCGGCACGCTCAGTGACCGAGATCGCGCCGCGTGCATCCAGCAGGTTGAAGGTATGTGAGCACTTCATTACCATTTCGAAACCCGGCAATGCCAGGCCCGCCTCCATCAGGCGCTTGGCCTCGGACTCGTATTCATTGAAATGGCGGAACAGCATCTCGACATTGGAATGTTCGAAGTTATATTTGGATTGCTCCACCTCGTTCTGGTGATACACGTCACCATACGTCACCACGCTGTTGCCGTTCTGCGCCCACACCAGATCGAATACGTTTTCCACGTCCTGCAGATACATGGCAAGGCGCTCAATGCCATAAGTGATTTCGCCCAGCACCGGCTTGCAGATGAGCGAACCGACTTCCTGAAAATAGGTGAACTGCGTCACTTCCATGCCGTCCAGCCACACCTCCCAGCCCAGCCCCCATGCCCCCAGCGTGGGTGATTCCCAATCGTCTTCGACGAAGCGGATATCGTGCTCGCTGGTGTTGATGCCCAACGCGCGCAGGCTGTCGAGATAGAGTTCCTGAATATTTTCCGGCGATGGCTTCATCACCACCTGATACTGGAAATAAAGCTGCAAACGATTGGGATTCTCGCCATAGCGCCCGTCCTTGGGGCGGCGCGAAGGCTGCACGTACGCGGCACGCCACGGCTCCGGGCCGATGGCGCGCAGAAAGGTGGCGGTGTGGAAAGTACCCGCGCCCATTTCGATATCGTAGGGTTGCAGCAGCGCGCAGCCCTGCTTGTCCCAAAAATTTTGTAGTGTCAGGATAATTTGCTGAAAAGTAAGCATGTACAAAAACCGGCGTGATTTACGAAAGCGTTATTTTACGGGTTTTCTGGAGTTGCGTAGGGGTGAGATTTATACCAAAGGCAGGCGATGTACGGGCGCAATGAATCATGCCCCTGCATTTACCAACGCCAATTTCCCTGCGCGCGTTAAACCTTTAATCTCCATCTCGCGCTTCAACGCGGCAGACTTGTCGGTGCATGCCTCCACAAACACCGGCGCCACCGGCCCACGCGCCCGCGTGTACTTGGCTGCCGTACCCGCATTGTGCGCCGCGAGACGTTTTTCCAGATCATTGGTGATGCCGGTATAGAGTGTGCCATCGGAGCATTGCAGAATGTAACATACCCAACTCATGGCCTGCGCAACCCCCATGCCACTGCCAGCAGTAGCATGATCAACAGCAGTGCCGCCGCATTGCCCCAGCGCACATAGGGCGTGGCTCCCACATAACCCTGCACCTGCCCGGTGAGCACACCCTCCTCGTGCTGCGGCAATATCTGCATAATGCCGCCATCGCGCCCGATAATGGAGGTCACGCCGGTATTGGTGGCGCGCAGCATCATGCGTCCGCTCTCCAGTGCGCGCATTTGGGACATCTGGTTATGCTGCGCCGCCGCATGCGAGTTGCCATACCATGCATCGTTGGTAACGTTCACCAATAACGTGGCTTGCGGCAGTGCGCGGATGATTTCTTCGCCGAACACATCCTCATAACAGATGTTCACCGCCACCCGCTGCCCGGCAACATTGAGCGGGGCTTGTTGCGCATCACCGCGCGCCAGGTCGCCCATCGGGATGCTGAGTACTTCGTTGATGAACCAGCCAAACAATGGGCGCAGGGGAATAAATTCGCCGAACACCACCAGGTGCTGTTTGCGATAATGCTGTTCATCCGCCATGCCCAGCGTAAACACGCTGTTGTAGTAGCTGCCGTGGTTGCGCTCGAAGGAGCCGATCAACATATCGCCGCCATTCTGCCGCGCATGGTCGCGTAATTGCTCAAGCAAGCTTTGCGGCACCTCGTGACGCAGCAGCGGCAGCGCGGTCTCCGGCAGCACAATGAGGCGTGCTTCGCTCTGCAAGGCCAAACGCCGATAAGTTTCCAGCGTACCCACCAATGCGTTTTCCTTGAACTTGATGTCTTGTGCGACGTTGCCCTGCATCAGTGCCACGGTAAACGGCTCGCCATACGCTTGCGTCCATGCGACGATACGCAGTGCCGCACCACCAAACCACAGTACAGCGAGAATCGCCAAGGCCAGCTTGCCCTGCCTGCTCCAACGCGTTTGCCCCAACCAGGCGAGCAGCCCCGCACTTACCGCCACCGCCAGCGACACGCCATACACACCGAGCAGCGGTGCATAGCCTGCCAACGGGCTGGCCTCCACTTGCGAATAACCAAATACCAGCCACGGAAAACCGGTAAAGATCATGCCACGCAGCCACTCTATCAGCACCCACAAAGCTGGCATCACCAGCACCACGCTCACCCATGCCGGCGCCCGCAACTTTGCCTGCGCGTAACCAACCAACGCCGTGAACAGCGCAAGAAAGGCTGCGAACAACGCGGTAGCGGGTAACGCCAGCAAGAACGGCATATCGCCGTAATCATGCAGCGCAACGTATATCCAGCCTATCCCCGCGCCGAACAGGCCGAAACCAAAAGCAAAGCCGATCCTGGCGGCAGCGCGCGCATTCTCCGCATGCAGCCACTGCATGAATAGCAGCGTAAGCGCAAACACGGGAAGCAGGAATAACTTGAGCGGCGCAAAGCCGAATACGGCGAGCAAACCGACACAAAAAGCCAAAATGGGTTGATTCAAACGCGAGAGGCTCACGGTGGCGCCAGCAAAATTGATTTAGTTAATTATACGGTGTAAGTTAGGACCTCGAAGAACCTTGCGCGCATTACATTCCGGTTAAGCGCCCAGGAACAAAAAACATTACCGATGGAACATAAGGTTATTTTCAGTTATGTCACAACAGCCACAACATATAGAAAAACTCGCGGTTCTGTTTGCCGATATCTGCGGCAGCACCGCACTCTACGATAGCCTTGGGGACGATCTGGCGCGCCGCTTGATATCACGCTGCATCTCCACGATGACCAGTGAAATCCCTGTCTACCAGGGTACGCTGATCAAAACCATAGGCGATGAAATCATGTGCACTTTCCCCAGCGCCGAAGCAGCCCTGCATGCCGCCTGCGCCATGCAGCGCACGGTGGGAAATGACAGACCGATGGATGGCCGTCAGATGCACATCCGCATTGGTTTTCATTATGGCGATGTAATCATCGAGTCTGGTAACATATTTGGTGACACCGTTAACGTCGCCGCACGTGTCGCTGCGATAACGAGAGCGAGCCAGATCATGACGACTCTGGCTGTGGTCAATGCCCTGCCGCCTGATTTGCAGGGCAAGACGCGCCAAGTTATGCGTGCCGAATTCAAAGGCAAGCAGGAGCAGCTCGATATTTCCATTGTTGTCTGGGAACAGGATGACATGCTGAGCACCCGTATCGGCATACCTGCATTCCGCAAATCCCCAGACAATAACAACGAGCTGATTCTGCGTTATCGCGAACAGTCGCTTAAGGTCAACAAGGAGCGCAGAGGCGTGGTATTAGGGCGCGGAGAAATCTGTGACATCATCTTGCAAAATGACTTTGCCTCGCGCCAGCATGTCCGCATCGAATTGCGTTTTGGCAAATTCGTCATTGCGGATCAGAGCACCAATGGAACCTATATTCGTTTCAGTGACGGCAATGTGGTACGCATCGCTCGCGAGGAAATAATCCTGCAAGGATCCGGTTCCATTAGCCTGGGGCAATCTTACTCCGAGAATCCCGGCGAACTTGTCGAGTTCTCTATTCATGCTACCCATGTTCAACACAATGGGGTGAATTAGGGAAGCGTTCAAGTAAGCCATATAGCGTGGGAGCGGGTCAATCCATCAATATTCAGAGCCAATAAAAAAGCCCAACACAAGGCTGGGCTTTTTTATTGGTAAGGAGTCTGACGATGACCTACTTTCACATACGTATGTACACTATCATCGGCGCAAAGTCGTTTCACTGTCCTGTTCGGGATGGGAAGGAGTGGGACCAACTCGCTATGGTCGTCAGACATAACTTTCGGCTGACTGACTACTCTTTCTGAGTAATCAATCTGCCATCGACTGGAAGAAGTAAGGGGTTTTGATTGCAACGCGATTCG
>CAITJF010000046.1 GCA_903892645.1 uncultured Nitrosomonadales bacterium
GGCACACGCGCTTCAAGCGTCGCAGCTTGGGCGATCAGCGCCATGTCCATAGCTTCCTGCACGGTATTGGAGGCGAGAAAGGCACAACCGGTTGAGCGCGCCGACATCACGTCGCTGTGATCGCCGAAAATCGACAACCCCTGCGCCGCAAGCGCGCGAGCCGCCACATGCATGACAAATGGCGTCAACTCCCCGGCGATCTTGTACATATTAGGGATCATCAGCAGCAACCCCTGCGAGGCGGTGAAGGTAGTCGTCAGAGAACCGGTCTGCAATGCACCGTGCACCGTGCCGGCGGCACCGCCCTCACTCTGCATGGTGATCACCTCGGGAACGGTGCCCCACAGGTTGGGAGTGCCTTCTGCCGACCAGGCATCGGAATACTCACCCATCGGCGAGGAGGGGGTAATCGGATAAATTGCAATTACCTCGTTGGTCAGGTGGGCAATATAGGCGGCGGCTTCATTCCCATCGATCGTAACCATTTGCGCTTGATGCATCAAAAACTCCTTCAGTCAGTATTAATGTGTCCGGTTGTCCGGAGATAACTTACGGGTTTCAACCCGAATATTTCATGCCCAAATGGCACAATAACCAATGAGTTGCTGGCGATGTTTGCCAGCTATATAACCAACCACCTGGCAACCGTCTTTGCGAGTTGGGCGATAAAGCCGCCCATCCCCGCAAACCTCTCTTGATTAATTATAGCCCGCGCAATGGGCATGAAGTTCTGCAATAGAGTGTCGTAGTTATTCATTACGACCGGCTGAGCAAAACGCAAGTTTCAGAGAAGGCTCATATTCGCCGCAGGTGAATATGATGCCGCAACTAAAATAGTTTAATAATCAATCAAAAGACAAGTAAAGACACGGGTTAATTGGTATCTACTAAATGTAGCTAAGTCCTAAAAACTATAATTTTATCCAAATTACTGCGCGGCGAGATTTTTTGCGGGCAGCCACTACGCGGCTTGCCTGCTTATCCCTCTTCGCGTCATGTAATTTGGCGATCTATGAATTTTTAGAGATTCACTTCAGCATTACTTCCTCATTCAAACTGCCATCGGTAACGCCTAACGTAATATTACACATCATTCGGTGTTTTGTCTGTCAACCCAAGGTGCAGTATCTGTATTTTTCTCCCGACGTTAGGTTATTTGTTCTTGTTCTCAATCAACTCATGCACGATCGGCGCAAGAATCACTTCCATTGCAGGGCCCATCATTCCGCCGGGCACGACCAGGGTGTTGGCGCGGGACATAAATGAATTAGGAATCATGGTCATCATGTGTGGAAAGTTCAAGCCATTAGGATTGCGGAAGCGAACTATCACAAAGCTTTCATCCAGCGTCGGAACGTCGCGCGCAATAAATGGGTTTGAGGTATCAACCGTCGCCACACGTTGAAAATTAATGTGGGTGTTGGAAAATTGCGGGGTGATGAACTTGATGTAGTCAGGCAGACGGCGCATGATGGTATCCACCGTCGCTTCAGCGGAATATCCGCGCTCTGCCTGGTCGCGATGAATCTTTTGGATCCACTCCAAATTCACCACCGGCACTACGCCAATACCAAAATCCACATACCTTCCAGCGTCAATTTTGTTAGTTTCGTCAATTACCAAACCATGCAGACCCTCGTAGACCAACAGGTCAAAATTCGCCTCAATGTTTTCCCACGGTGTAAATACGCCCGGTTTCAGGTCGGTTAAACCGAAATGCTTGTTGTGTTTGTCGGCTTCGGCATCGCTATGCACGTAGTAACGCCGTTTGCACATGCCGGTTTCGCCGTAGCTCTTGAACATTTCTTCAATCTTGTCGAAGTGATTGGCTTCCGGGCCAAAGTGGCTGAAAGTGTTGTTGCCGGCCTTGGCTGCCTCAGCCGCTGCCGCGCGGAACGCCATGCGATCCCTGTTGTGCAGACTGGCGCCTTCGATGAACGCTGCTTGAATTTTTCTTTCGGGGCATGCCAACGTAGCCAGGCATGCACAGCTTGTCTCGCGGCGAAAGATGTTCTCAAAAGCATGCCTTACCATGGAGGTACCTGCGCCGGATGAACCGGTAACGGCGATGATGGGATGCTTGCGCGACATGATGTTCTTCCCCTGAAACGATAATTAATGAAATTTTTTATGAACAGCGATTCTATGACAAAGACTTCTTTACAACTACCGCGATTGCCAACACAGCGTTAAAAAATGGATTAAATTCCAGTTGTTGGCTGTGCTGAAATTGCGTTTTCGCCATTTTTACCCTTGTGCACCTGCCCGGTTTAGTAGCGCAAAGAGCTTTATACAGAGTTACCATTGAGTACAGCTGGACGATGCCGCTATAATGCCGCAATCGAAACCCAAGCAGCGACTCGTAAAAACATGCAACCTAACCATCATCCAGCCTGATTCAGGATAATTCGTGATTAAGAAAATACTCGTCGCCAACCGTGGTGAAATTGCTGTTCGTATTGTGCGTGCCTGCTCGGAAATGGGCATTAAGTCGGTCGCCATTTACACTGATGCCGACCGCCATGCACTACACGTAAAAAAGGCGGATGAGGCCTACCACATCGGTTCCGAGCCAGTCACCGGCTATCTTAACGCGCATAACATCGTCAACATCGCTGTTACTTCGGGGTGTGATGCACTGCATCCGGGCTATGGTTTCCTTGCGGAGAACCCTGAATTGGCGGAAATTTGCGCGCGCCGCGATATCAAGTTCATTGGCCCGAACGCGGACGTCATCCGCCAGATGGGCGATAAAGTCCAGGCGCGCAATGCCATGATAGCCGCCGGTATTCCATGCGTGCCAGGCAGCGACGGCAACCTCACCGATGTTGAAGAGGCGCGCGTGCTGGCAAATAAAATCGGCTACCCCATCATGCTCAAGGCCACCAATGGCGGCGGCGGGCGCGGCATTCGCCGTTGCGACAGCGACAAAGACCTCCTCAGCAACTATGAGCGCGTGATTTCGGAAGCCAGCAAGGCATTTGGCCAGCCGGAAGTCTTTCTGGAAAAATGCGTGGTCAACCCTCGGCACATCGAGGTGCAGGTGCTGGGTGACAGCCATGGCAACATGATTCATCTGTTCGAGCGCGACTGTTCCATCCAGCGCCGCAACCAGAAACTGATCGAGATTGCCCCTTCACCGCAGATCACCCAGGCGCAGCGCGAATACATCGGCAGCCTTGGCGCCAAAGCCAGCCGCGCCGTGGGCTATGAAAATGCGGGCACAGTCGAATTTCTGCTCGACCAGGACAATAATTTCTATTTTATGGAAATGAACACCCGCATACAGGTTGAACACACCGTGACGGAAACCATTACCGGCATCGACATCGTGCAAGAGCAGATTCGTATCGCCGATGGTCTTGAACTGCAATACAAGCAGGAAGATGTCAGATTTCGCGGCTACGCCATGGAGTTTCGCATTAATGCGGAAGACCCCAAGAATGGCTTCCTGCCAAGCTTCGGCAAGATCACCCGTTACTATGCACCGGGTGGCCCCGGCGTGCGTATCGACGCCGCCATGTACAGCGGCTATGAGATCCCGCCGTATTTCGATTCCATGTGTGCCAAGCTCACTGTTTGGGCACTCACATGGGAGGGTGTTATCGAACGCGGCCGCCGGGCGCTTGACGATATGGTGATCTACGGTGTCAAAACAACCATGCCGTATTATCAGGAAATATTAAAGCACCCCGACTTCAGAAATGCGGACTTCAACACCGGGTTTGTGGAGTCCCACCCGGAGCTGATCAATTACACCACAAAAATCCCGCCGGAACTGAGGGCAGCAGTCATTTCAGCCGTCATCGCTGCGCACGAAGGCATTTAATTTCAACCTATAGTCAAGTTAATAACATGGCAAAAATCTTTATTTCAGAGCTGGTCCTGCGTGATGGCCATCAATCCGTGATCGCAACACGCATGCGCACAGAAGACATGCTGCCCATCTGTCACAAGCTGGATAACATCGGTTTCTGGTCGCTGGAAGCCTGGGGAGGCGCAACCTTCGATTCCTGCGTGCGTTTTCTGAAAGAAGATCCGTGGGAGCGCCTGAAAAAACTGCGCCAGGTATTGCCGAACAGCCGCATCCAGATGCTGCTGCGCGGCCAGAACCTGCTCGGCTACCGGCACTATTCCGATGACGTGGTGCGTGCATTTGTAGGCAAGTCTGCGGACAACGGCATCGACGTATTCCGCATTTTCGATGCGATGAATGACCTGCGCAATTTGCGCGTCTCCGTCGAAGCGGTAAAAAAATCCGGCAAGCATGCAGAAGGTTGCATCAGCTATACCACCAGCCCGATGCACGGTATTCCCCAATTCGTCGAACTGGCCCGTGAACTGGAAACCATGGGCTGCGACTCCATCGCCATCAAGGACATGGCCGGACTGCTCACGCCTTACAAAACCGCCGAACTGGTGAAGGCAGTACGCGCAGCCGTCAGACTGCCGATTCATCTGCACAGCCATTCCACCTCCGGTTTGTCTTCCATGTGCTTCCTCAAGGGCGTGGAAGCGGGTGCCACCATGTTGGATACCTGCAACTCTTCCTTCGGCGAAGGCGCCAGCCATTCCTCGACCGAGAGCATCGTTGCCGCGCTGCAAGGCACAGAATACGACACCGGCCTTGACTTGGCCGCACTACAGGAAATTACCGCCTATTTCACCGAAGTGCGCCAAAAGTACTGGCAGTTCGAGAGTGCCTTCACCGGTGTGGACACGCGCGTGCTGGTAAATCATGTGCCAGGCGGCATGATTTCCAACCTGTCCAATCAGCTCAAGGAACTGGGCGCGCTCGAGCGCATGAACGAAGTGCTGGCCGAAATCCCGCGTGTGCGCAAAGACCTGGGCTACCCGCCACTGGTTACGCCAACCTCGCAAATCGTTGGCGCGCAGGCTGTCCTGAACGTACTGACTGGCACACGCTACAAATCAGTCACCAATGAGGTCAAGAGCTATCTGCTCGGTCACTATGGCAAGGCGCCGGGCAAGGTCAATGAACAGGTCAAAACCCTTGCGGTTGGCGATGCGGAAGTTGTGACCTGCCGCCCTGCGGATCTGCTGGAAGATGAAATGAACAAGCTCAAAATCGAGTGTGAAAACCTGGCCAAGAGCGAGGAAGATGTTCTCACTTATGCCATGTTTCCGGAACTGGCAAAAACTTTCCTGCAAGAGCGCAATGCCAACACACTCAAGCCCGAGCCGTTGCTGCACAAGGATGCCGCCATACCCACTTCCGACCGTTACGCGCCCAACGAATTCAAGGTAACGCTGCATGGCGAAAGCTTCCATATCAAACTCACCGGCAGCGGACACCGCGGAGAGGCCCAGCGCCCGTTCTATGTTTCCGTCGATGGCATTTCAGAAGAAGTTATGGTCGAAACCTTGAATGAAATTGAGGTTTCCGGCGAAAAGAGTAACGGCAAGAAAAAATCCTCCACATCAGTATCAAGCTCTGACCGTCCACGCCCATCCCATCAAGGCTGTGTGGCGACCGCCATGCCCGGCACCATTGTTGATGTCAAGGTCAAGGCTGGAGATAAAGTCGAAGCCGGGGATGGCGTGCTGGTCATCGAAGCCATGAAAATGGAAAATGAAATCCAAGCGCCTATGAGCGGCATTGTAATCAGCGTCCATGTCAAGAAAGGTGATAGCGTGGCACCGGACGAAACCCTGGTCGAGATCCAGTAAAAATCCAGATTTCATCCCAACTGCTGCGTTGCAGAAAAAATTTAGTTTCGGCCAAC
>CAITJF010000047.1 GCA_903892645.1 uncultured Nitrosomonadales bacterium
CCGCCGGTGTTTTACGTAAAAGTATGGGAAACGCTGCTCGCCACCGGTAGCTGGAGTGGTGAAATCTGTAACCGCCGCAAGAGCGGTGAGCTTTATACCGAGTGGCTTTCCATCAAGCTGGTGCGCGATGAGAGTGGCAAGATCACCCACCATGTGGCAGTGTTCCACGAAATCCTCCAGCGCAAGGCCACGGAAGAGCGCAAGTAGCACTGGCGCAGTGCAACAGGTTCACCGGCCATCTTCCAATAGTTCAAAGTCAAGTCGGGCAAAGCACATCACGGTGTGCGATAGGTTGATATAATGCCCGAAAACGACAATCACGGTAGAGCCACTGCCTCAAATACAGGCGCTGCAAATGTCTACATCTCGTTTTGAATATCCAGGCCAATGCATTCAACCCGTAATAAACCGGAGTAACTTGATTCATGCATAAAAGCACATCGTATACCCTAGAGGTCAGACCCAGGATTCCGGCAGGATTAGCCAGGCTAGAAGAGCTGGCCAATAATTTATGGTACAGCTGGGATCTGCCCACGCGTGACCTGTTTTTTCATATCAACCGGGATTTGTGGGATGAAGTAGGCCAAAACCCGAAAGCTTTTTTGCGTAGCGTGGATGAACAGCGCCTTATTGACGCGTCGGAAGACCCGATTTTCCTGGTTAGTTACAACCGCGTCCTGGCAGTCTACGACTCTTACCACATCAAGCCGGCGCGCAATAGCCATACCGAGGAATTTGCGGAAAGCGATTTGGTGGCGTATTTCTGCGCCGAGTTTGGCTTTCACGAAAGTTTCCCGATTTATTCCGGCGGTTTGGGAATCTTGGCGGGAGATCATTGCAAGTCGGCAAGCGACATGCATCTGCCATTTGTCGGTGTCGGCTTGCTTTACCGCCGGGGTTACTTCCACCAGACTATAGACAGGGATGGCAACCAGAACGCCATTTATACCGATTCTGAATTCGAAAATTTACCTATTTCCCCGGTTTTGCGCGGGAATGGTTCGGCAGTGCATGTGAGCATCGAATTGCCGGGTCGCAGTGTGGCAATAAAGGTCTGGAAGGCACGTGTGGGCAATATAACGCTGTACCTGCTGGATACCGATCTCGATGAGAATTCCCTGCATGACCGCGCCATCACGCACCATCTATACGGCGGCGACAAATCCATGCGCATCGAGCAGGAAATTGTGCTTGGCATCGGCGGTGTCCGCGCCCTTGCGGAGATGGGCATCAAGCCGACTGCGTGGCACATGAATGAAGGACATGCCGCATTCATGCCGTTGGAGCGCATCCGTACTCTGACGGAGCAGGGCATGGACTTCCCAAGCGCACTCGAAGCAGTCGCCGCCCACACTATATTTACCACGCACACGGCCGTGCCAGCCGGGCACGATCATTTCAATCACGGCATACTGGCACCCTATTTTGAGCAGTATTATCCGCGATTGAAAATCAGCCGCGAGGGATTTTTTGCGTTGGGGCATGCGGCCGACACGCCGGATTTCAATATGACGGCGCTGGCAATCCGTTGTTCACGCTTCCAGAATGGTGTGTCACGTATCCACGGCAAGGTTTCTTCAAAAATATGCGCTGAGATGTGGCCGGAAATCGAGACGGAAGAAAATCCCATGAGCTACGTTACCAACGGGGTACACATGCCGACTTTCCTGGCCAAGGAATGGGCCGAGGTGTTCGAGCGCTTTCTCGGCTGGGACTGGAGCCGTCGCCTGGACGATGTTGATTGCTGGAAACGGATCGACAGCATCCCGGATCATCAATACTGGAGTGTGCGCGAATCGATCAAGTCGAGGATGATGATGCTCATCCGCCACCTCGTCGGCCAGCAGCATTTCCGCAACCACGGTTCGGAAGCGCATCTCGAACGTGTGCTGAAATACGCCGACCCGGCCAACCCGAACGTGCTCACCATCGGCTTTGCGCGCCGCTTTGCAACCTATAAACGGGCAGCGCTGCTGTTCGAGAATCTGGACTGGTTGCGCCAGATCATGCACGACCCCGAGCGCCCGGTGCTGTTTATTTTCGCCGGGAAGGCGCACCCGGCGGATATTCCGGGGCAGGATTTGATTCGCCGCATCACACAGATTTCACGCATGCCGGAATTCGAGGGCAAGATACTGATGCTCGAAGGCTATGACCTGAGGCTTGCACGGCGCATGGTGTCCGGGGTGGATGTGTGGCTGAACAACCCGCTGTACCCGCTTGAAGCAAGCGGCACTTCCGGCATGAAGGCGGCGATGAACGGCGTGCTCAACCTGTCCGTGCTGGATGGCTGGTGGGGCGAAGGCTACGACGGAAAAAACGGATGGGCAATCAAGCCGGTTTCGGAATCCTTGCCGGAAGCGCAGCGCAACCGCGAAGAAAGCCAGACGTTGTATGAATTATTGCAGGACCAGGTCATCCCCACCTACTACAACCGCAACAAGATGGGCTATTCTCCGGAGTGGGTGAAGCTGTCCAAGAACTCCATCGCCACCCTGTTGCCAAGCTTTAATTCCACGCGCATGGTGGGTGAGTACGTGGCCAATACTTACGTGCCTGCCGCCCGACAGTACCGCAGGTATAGCGACAATAATTTCGAGGGTGCGCGCCAGATCGCGGCCTGGAAAAACATTGTGCGCCAAGCCTGGCCCGGCGTGGCGATCCGGCTGCTGAACACGCCCCGACAAAGCATTGCATTCCGGGAAGGATTGCGCCTTGAAGTAGGCGTCAGACTGAATGGGATCAAGCCTGCCGACGTAGTTGTGGAAATGATCATCGGCCACATGCTCAACAAAACGTGGCTCAAGCAACCGGTGAAATACAAATTCATGGCGCAAGGCGATGCCAATGAAGCGGGTGAGCAAGCATTTGTGCTGGATCTCACGCCGGAACAATGCGGCAAGCTCGAGTACCGCATACGCGTCTATCCTTGCCATGAAATGCTGACCCATCCACTTGAGATGGGCTGCATGCGCTGGCTATAACAATGCGGGTATTATTTGCCACTTCCGAAGTTGTGCCGCTGGTCAAAACCGGCGGCCTGGCCGACGTCAGCGCCTCATTGTCGGCGGCGTTGCATGGTATCGGTGTGGACATACGCGTGCTGTTGCCAGGCTATGCACAGGTGTTAAAGGCGTTGCCGTCGCTTCGGGTTATTGCCAAGTTTGCAGGCTTGCCGGGATTTCCCGAAACGAGCTTGCTGGCTGGCACGTTGCCGCCGGACGACATTCCGCTTTGGGTGATTGACTGCCCCGAGCTATACCTGCGCGGCGGCGGCCCCTATCAGGACGAGCACAGCGTCGATTGGGCAGATAACGCACTGCGCTTCGGCTTGCTGTCAAGAATCGCCGCCATGTTGAGTTGTGCGGATTCACCGCTGGAATGGAAGCCTGAAGTCGTACATTGCAACGACTGGCAAAC
>CAITJF010000048.1 GCA_903892645.1 uncultured Nitrosomonadales bacterium
TCACGGAAGTGGCGAGCGGCAAGGAGGCGATAGAATATGCCAATGTGGAAACGCCCAATTACATCACCATGGATTTCAACATGCCGGACATGAATGGCATCGAGGCATCGGAACAGATATTGCGGCATGCCCCGCAGACGACCATCGTGCTGTTCACGGCCAACGTCCAGGCGCACACACGCGCCCAAGCCGAAAAACTGGGGATCGGCTTTGTGGGCAAACCCATCACCGAGGCCAGCATCAAACAGGCCATCGCCTTTTTCGACAGCCGCTCATGACAGCGCAACTATCCGAGCTGCAACAAGATGCGCTGATTGAAATATTCAATATCGGCGTGGGGCAGGCCGCCAGCAGCATGAGCCAGATTGTCGGCGAGGAAATCACTCTCTCCGTTCCCCGGTTCGAGATCCTGCACAATGCAGACCAGGCAGGTGCGATAAAGGCGGCGATCCGCAGCACGAATATCTGCGCCGTTTCGCAGGATTTCACCGGTAGCCTTGATGCCAAGGCATTCCTCATTTTTCCCGAAGGCAAGACCCAGGAAATCGTGCGCCGCATGCTGGGCGATTCGGTCAGCGTCGACGAGTTGAGCGAGATGGAGCAGGAGGCATTAACTGAAATCGGCAACATTATTTTGAATTCCTGTTTCAGCGCGCTCTCCGAAGTGCTGCAATCTGATTTCAAGAGCACCCTTCCCGTTTACCATCTGGGTACGGTCGATCAAATTCTGTCGGTCAAGGCTTCACGCGATGACGATTTGCTGATGCTTCTGCATATCGACTTTTTCATGCCCAGCGCCTACATTGATGGCTACCTGTTTTTCTTGATGACCCTGCCTTCATTCAATGCGCTGATCAAGAAAATCGATCAATTTCTTGCGAGGGCGCATGGAAACTAACATTCCCACTCTACACGGCCTTGCAGAAGAGCTGCTGCGCATCGGCACATCTGCCGCCAACGGCATAAATGCGGGCATTGTAATCATTGATAGCTTTGGACTGGTCTGGTTCTGGAACCGCTGGCTTGAAGAGAAATCCGGGCTAACAGCCGAGGCCGCAGCCGGCAAGCCATTCCTGAAGCTATTCCCGGAATTGAATAACAGCCGTCTTGCATCGGCCATTGATGCCGCCCTGAAACACGGCCTTACTTCGTTGCTTTCGCAGTCGCTGAATAAGGCGCCTCTCCCGCTCTTTAATAAATAGACCGACCCTGCGGAGCGCTTGCAGCAGGCAATCAACGTGACCCCGATCGAATGCGCGAATCGTATCCGGCTGTGCCTGATTCAGGTAAATGACATCAGCCTGGCGGTAAAAAGGGAACGCCTGTTGCGGGAACAGGCTGAAAAATTGCGCAGCCTGGCGTACCTCGACGGCCTGACCGGCATACCCAACAGGCGCCGGATGGATGAATACCTGACGGATGAATTCAAACGTGCCGCCAGAAGCGGCGCGCCGCTATCCGTCATCATGGCCGACATTGATTATTTCAAGTCATACAATGATTCCTACGGCCACCAGGAAGGGGATTTTTGCTTGCAGCGGGTCGCCAATGCAATCAAGGCAACCTTACGCAGACCGGCCGACATGGTGGCGCGATATGGCGGCGAGGAATTTGCACTCATTCTGCCCGACACCCCGATAGATGGCGCTGTCATGCTTGCCGAGGAAATTCGCAGGCATATCGAAAACCTCAACATCCTGCACAAAACTTCGAAAGTAACGGGGCACGTCACGCTTAGCCTCGGTGTCAGTGGTATCCTGCCGAACGCCGACGCCTCCGAAAAATCCTTATTGGCCCAGGCCGACACCGCCCTGTACCAAGCAAAAACAAATGGGCGCAACCGGGTCGTGGTGTACCAGGAACAGCTTCAAGACTAATAACGCGCCTTGGCTCCCTCTTTGATGTCACGCCCACCGCATACGCATATTCGCAGCTTCGTCCTGCGTCAGGGTCGCGTTTCGAATGCGCAGCAACGCTGCTACGACACCTTGATGCCGCAATACGGCATTCCCTATTCCGCACAGCCGCTCGATCTCGCGCAAGCCTTCGGGCGCACCGCACCCGGGATTCTGGAAATCGGTTTCGGCATGGGCGAAACTTCTGCCGCCATTGCGCAGACGCACCCGCAAAACGACTATCTCGCCATTGAGGTGCACACTCCCGGCGTGGGCAGCCTGCTCAAGCAGATCGGCGAAATGAATCTCGCCAACATCCGCATCATCCAGCACGATGCGGTGGAGGTGCTGCGCGACATGCTGCCAGACAACGTGCTGGACGGTGTGCATATTTTCTTCCCCGACCCGTGGCACAAATCCCGCCACAACAAGCGCCGCTTGATTCAAGCCCCGTTCATCGCGCAACTGGTGCAGAAGCTCAAGCCCGGCGGCTATATCCACGTCGCCACCGACTGGCAGGATTACGCCGAGCAGGTGCTGGCGGTGTTGAGTGCGGAACCGCTGCTGGAAAACACGGCGGCAGATTACGCGCCGCGCCCTGCCTATCGCCCGCTTACCAAGTTTGAGCAGCGTGGGTTAAGGTTGGGGCATGGGGTGTGGGATTTGGTGTTTCGCAGGAAAAGCAGCTAAAAATTTGTTCGTCATTCCCGCGAAGGCGGGAATCCAGATAATTAAAAAGTCCGCGCGCAACACGGTAACAAAGCTTATAAAAACATTGGATAAAAGTACTGGATTCCCGCCTTCGCAGGAATGACGGGTTTTTTTAGTTTTTCGCTAGAAACATCTCCAGCAAGTCATTCAAAAACCGCTGCCCCATCTGCGTCGGTGCAATACGCTGATGATCTCTCGTTAGTAACCCGCGCCGTTCTGCCTCTTCCAGTTCGCGGCGGATGTTGAGCAACGGCAGGCTAGTGCGCTCTTGAAATAGTACGCTGTCGAACCCCTCATTCAACCTCAGCGCATTCATCATGAATTCAAACCCCAGTTCATCGCAGCTCACCTGATGTTCATCCTGTATCGGCGCATTCCTGGCTGCTTGTTGCATATATTCCTGCGGCTGCTTGTAGCGCGCTTGGCGGATTACCTTGTCGGGAAAACTCAGCTTGCTGTGCGCACCCGCGCCTATGCCCAAATAATCGCCGAACTGCCAGTAGTTTAGGTTGTGACGCGAGCGCTTTTTAGGCAGTGCAAACGCAGAAGTCTCGTAGTGCTGGTAGCCGTGCACCGCCAGCAACTCTTCGATATGTTGCTGCATGTCGCTGCTCTCATCGTCATCCGGCAACGCGGGCGGGTTGCTATGGAACAGCGTGTTCGGCTCCAGCGTCAGGTGGTAGCAGGACAGATGTTGCGGTGCGAAAGACAGCGCAGTCTGCACATCCTGCAACGCTTGATCCAGCGTTTGCTTGGGCAGCGCGTACATCAGGTCGAGATTGAGGTTGTCGAAATGCTGCTGCGCCATCCCGATTGCGTGCCTGGCCTCATCGGCAGAGTGGATGCGCCCCAGTGCTTGCAGATGCGCATCGTTGAAGCTCTGGATGCCCATCGACAACCGATTCACCCCCGCCTCACGATAGGCCACAAAACGCGCTGCTTCGACCGTGCCGGGATTCGCCTCCAGCGTGATCTCCGCATTCACATCCAGCGGCAGCAACATGCGCACACTGCGGATGATCTGCTCGACACTATCGCCGCTCAACAAGCTGGGCGTGCCGCCGCCGAAGAACACTGTATACACCTTGCGCCCCCAGATCAGCGGCAAGGCCAGCTCCAGATCGCGGATCAAGGCTGCAACATACTCCTGCTCCGGAAACGCCACGCGCGCCTCATGCGAATTGAAATCGCAATACGGGCATTTGCGCACACACCACGGAATGTGGATGTAAAGCGAAAGCGGCGGCAAGGCCTGAAAATTCACGGCTTGCGATACGAAAAACTTTTGTCCGGGCACCCGTTTGAGGGCGAAGGGCTGGAGCGGATGGGTGGTCATGGATGTGGTGCGTAACGCGCCTTGCTGGCTACAAAACTTTCAACTTCTCCAGCAACATTCGCAGCGCCTTGCCACGATGGCTGATAGCATGCTTTTCGTCGCGCGACAGTTCAGCACTCATCTTGCCCAATCCGGGTAGCCAGAATAGCGGGTCATAGCCGAAGCCACCGTCGCCACTGGGTTGCAGGGCGATTTCGCCGTGCCATTCGCCTTCGGCGATCAGCGGTTGCGGATCATCGGCATGGTGCAGCAGCACCAGCACACAGTAGTAATGCGCGCGGCGATCCGCCACTCCTTGCATATCGTGCAGGAGTTTCTCGTTGTTGCGTTGATCCGATTTTGGTTCGCCGGCATAGCGCGCGGAAAGCACGCCGGGCGCGCCGTCCAGCGCGGTGACGCAAATGCCGGAATCATCCGCCAGTGCGGACAGGCCGCTCAAACGGCTGACATGGCGCGCTTTGGCAAGGGCGTTTTCGATGAAGGTGTTATGCGGTTCTTCGGCTTCTGCGATGCCGAGTTGCGCTTGCGTCAACACCTCGATGCCGAGCGGCTGCAACAGGAATTGGAATTCGCGCAGCTTGCCGGGGTTGTTGGAGGCGATGACGAGTTTTTGCACGGTGTTATTTTGCCAACGCAGCACGCTGCATACCAATCAACTCCGCGATGCCGGACTTCGCCAGTTCCAGCAGTTCGTCCATTTCGGCGCGGCTGAAAGCATGACCCTCTGCCGTGCCCTGCACTTCGACAAAGTGTTCACTGCCCAGCATCACCACATTCATGTCGGTGTCGCAGGCGGAATCTTCGTCATAGTCGAGATCAAGCACCGGTGTGCCTTGGTAGATACCCACCGAAATCGCCGCGACAAAATCGCGCAACGGGCTTTCCGCAAGCAAACCCTTGCTGGTTAATCTGCTTACAGCATCGTGCAGCGCGACGAACGCGCCGGTGATGCTGGCGGTGCGCGTGCCACCGTCGGCCTGTATCACGTCGCAATCAATCTGGATGGTGCGCTCGCCCAGTTTTTTCAGATCCACTACGCTACGCAGGCTGCGCCCGATCAGACGCTGGATTTCCTGCGTACGTCCGGATTGCTTGCCCTTGGCAGCTTCGCGTCCCATGCGTTCATTGGTGGAGCGCGGCAACATACCGTATTCTGCCGTGACCCATCCTTCGCCGCTGCCTTTCTTGTGCGACGGCACGCGCTCTTCGACGCTGGCGGTGCAGATCACTTTGGTGTCGCCGCATTCGATCAGCACCGAGCCTTCGGCGTGTTTGGTGTAGTGGCGGGTGATGCGGATGGTGCGTAATTGATCGGGCTGGCGCTGGCTGGGACGCATGTTGAAAATCTCGGGAAATGGAAACGGTGCGCATTATAGCGCGGGAAAGGCTAACCACTCCCAATACAGCCTTCAGGCTCATTTCAGACTGGAATAGATTTAAAGTTGACAGTCGCACCTGCACCCTTTAAATTCTGTACCTCGGCAATTCAACCAATCAAAGGAGATAATCATGTCCGTTCTTGTTGGTAAGCCAGCCCCCGATTTCAGCGCCGTTGCCGTGATGGGCAACAACGAAATTAACGAAAGTTTTAATTTGAAAAAATATACGGAAGGCAAATATACCGTGATATTTTTCTATCCGCTGGATTTCACTTTCGTCTGCCCTTCTGAACTGATTGCTTTCGATCATCGTCTGGGTGAGTTCAAGAAGCGCAATGTAGAAGTGATCGGCGTTTCGATTGATTCACAGTTCACCCATTTGGCCTGGAAGAATACGCCGGTTAATAAAGGTGGTATTGGCCAAGTGCGCTATCCGCTGGTGGCCGACATCAAGCACGAGATCTGCAAAGCTTATGATGTGGAAGCCGGTGGTGGTGTGGCCTTCCGCGGTTCATTCCTGATTGACCGTGCCGGTGTAGTGCGCCATCAGGTGGTAAATGACCTGCCGCTGGGACGCAACATTGATGAAATGCTGCGCATGGTGGACGCATTGCAATTCCACGAAGAACACGGCGAAGTCTGCCCGGCTGGTTGGCATAAGGGTAAGGCAGGCATGGGCGCCTCTACTGAGGGTGTGGCGAAGTATTTGGCCGAACATGCCAATGAATTGTAAGTTGTCATAAGCTTTTTCTTTTCTTCGCCTCCCTCAGGTTTTTCATGCAGGATGACAGCCTGTCAGCTTCATCCTGCGTGATGCGCTTGTTGAACTCAAAAATCTCCTCAGCCCCATTCTCTTTTTTACTGAACCCAACCCTGAAATTTGTTTGTGGTATCGCAATCAGCAAAGCCATCGCATTATCAAATTCCATTGGCGCCATATACCCGTCGTTATGCGGGCCGCCGCCATTTTTATTGGCCAGAAACTGAACCCCCGAGTCAGTTATTATCCAGCCCTTATGGATTTTTCCAATACTTGAATACATAACCTTGCCATCCCGTATCAGGGGCTTGCCATTTTTTATGCTTATTTTTTTGACGACCACCTTGAATATCCCAAAGAGTGCTCCGGACTCTTTCATGGATACATTGATCAACGCATTAATCCATAAATCACCCTTGGTTTCCCCGGTTATTCTTAACCCGCACCCCGTTTGTTCGCCTTCCTTGAAATAATCAAGCGCCGCCAGATATTGGTTCAGCGGGGTTATGGGAAGAGATGTGCTGGCAAGCGCATGGGCTGATAGAAACGCCCCAAAAATAAACACCAAATATTTCATGAATTCTTTCCCCACTTATTGAGCATTCCGTAATTCATTACACCGTTCATACTGAGGTGTTGAAGGGTGAAACCCCGCGTCAACCTTGGGCTTCGATACCTCAGCCCGAACGGGGCTGTTGTCGCAAATTATGGAATGCTCAATAATTAACGATAAGTGGAATTGGCACGGTTGAGCTTACGCTTGTTTCGTGTAACCCATTTAGCGATGGATAATAACGCTACTAGAGACAAGAATGTTCAGTTATTCTTAGACGGTGCGAAGACAAGTTAACCTCAGCGGATTGAATATGCGTTACTGGCTGATGAAAACCGAACCTGGCGACGTCAGCATTGACGATCTTGCCGCCCTGCCCAACCAGACCGTGGCATGGTATGGTGTGCGCAACTATCAGGCGCGCAACTTCATGCGCGACCAGATGCGCGTCAATGATGGTGTGCTGTATTACCATTCCAATTGCGCCACACCGGGTATTGTTGGCATCGCGCGCGTCAGCAGCACTGCCTATCCCGATGCCACACAGTTTGACCGCACCAGCAAATACTTCGACCCCAAGGCCACGCAGGAAACGCCGCGCTGGTTCAACGTGGATGTGCAGCTGGTGCGCAAAATTCCGTTCATCCCGATCAAAGAATTGCGTCAGCATCCCGAACTGGAAAGAATGCGTACCTTGCAACGCGGCAACCGCCTCTCCATCACTCCGCTCGATCCGGCGGAATGGAATTTTATCCTGAAACACCTGGTACGCGACTAATGGAATGGTATGCGGCTTATCTGGCACTCGGCGCATTTGTTGGTTTCTTCGCGGGGCTATTCGGCATCGGTGGCGGCCTGGTGCTCGTACCCGTGTTGAGTTTTTTGTTTGAGGTGCAACACCTCACCGCCCAAAGCAATCTGCACCTTCTCGCCTTGGGCACCTCGATGGCCGCCATCCTTCTCAGTGCTGTATCCAGCACTTATACACACCATAGCCACGGCGCGGTCAACATCACCATCGTGCGCACCATCACGCCCGGTCTGTTACTCGGCACGGCGCTGGGCACCTTGTTCGCCAGCCATATCTCACCGGTTTACCTGACAATATTTTTTGCGCTGTTCGTGTATTTTGCCGCGCTGCAAATGTTGCTCAACCTCAAACCCAAGGTCACGCGACAATTGCCCGGACGATTAGGTATGACGCTGGCCGGTGCCGGTATCGGCGCTATCAGCAGCCTGGTTTCCATTGGTGGCGGAACCATCAGCATCCCCTTCATGCTGCGGCACAACATTCCGCTAAAACAAGCCATCGGCACCTCCGCCGCACTCGGGCTGCCCATCGCCATCGGCGGCACAGTCGGCTACATCGCGACGGGTTTAACACTGGACACCCTGCCGCCCAACACCTTGGGATTCGTCTATCTGCCCGCTTTATTATGGGTCGCGCTCGCCAGCACCGTTACCGCGCCACTCGGCGCGAAAGCCACACACCGCCTGCCGCTCAAACTTCTGCGATGCGGCTTTGCCGTATTGTTGCTGATGCTGGCGACAAAGATGCTGTTGAAGGTGTTGGGTTGATTCAAAAAACTAAAGCGTGTCTGGAGTCTGCTGTTGACGGCAACCAAGGTGTGAACGCCAAGACTGCTTTCGTCTGAGAGTGTGTAAAAACGTAATGCCGAATGCACACCGAATGTCGCGCTATGTGTTGATAGAGATGTTGTGGAATACGTTGAAGGAAGTCATGTAAAGCGATTCATTCAGGGCGAAGATAGAACTCAAGCAACCTTGTTGCCGGAACTTCTAGACGACTGTTGCGGATACCAACCCGGTGCGAGTAAATAGATGTCTTTGTCGATGAACTTAATCTTGGCAAACTAGGCTTCGAGGGTATTTCACCAGCCGCAACCGGCAGCCCCTCCTATTACCCGGCAATATTTCTGAAGATCTACATCTACGGTTACCTGAATCGCATTCAATCCAGCCGTCGGTTTGAGTGGGAAGCACAACACAACGTCGAACTGATGTGGTTGACCAGCCGCCTGATGCCCGTTTCAAGACCATCGCCAACTTCCGCAAAGACAACGGCAAGGCCATTCGCAACGTCTGCCGTCAGTTCGTGATGCTGCACCATCAAATTGGCCTGTTCTCCCATGCGATCATCGCCATTGACGACAGCAAGTTCAAGGCCGTCAACAACAGGGATAAGAGTTAAATGGAGCTTCGTCTGCAGTAGATAGAGGACAGCACCAATCGCTACCTTGCGGCACTCGATACGGCAGATTGGCAAGAACCTTCGCGCAAAAGTCAAGACCGAAAGACTGGAAGACAAGAGCGTGGCATTGAAGACACAGATGCAGGCGCTCAAGAAAATCGGAGTTGCGCTCAATGAGGCCCCAGACAAACAAATCTTGCTGATCGATCCCGATCCGCTCGATGGCCACGAGTTGGAGAGGCAGTGGGGTGGTAGGTTATGCCTCGAATCCGTTATTCATCATTGCCAGTGTCGCTTGCTTCATACGATTGACTCTCATCTGATTTGCATTCCGCACAACCCCTTCAGTTCGCTGACTTGTTCAGCATTTCCTTAAATATGCGGCGCTACGAAATTTTTTCCGCGCCTTGCATTTGGGCGAAATGTGGATTTTTAGAGGCTCCCTTAAGTCCTCACAGGAAACTTTTCACTACACTCTTGCAATCAGCACACCTAACCCTTATTATTAGCACTCGTTAACGGCGAGTGCTAACTAGCAGCGCCGCTTTTAACTTAATCAATTGTTTTCAGGAGAATAAGATATGAAAGTTCGTCCCTTGCACGACCGCGTTATTGTCAAGCGCCTGGAAGAAGAACGTAAAACCGCGTCTGGAATCGTGATCCCTGATGCCGCCACCGAGAAACCTGACCAAGGCGAAATCATCGCTGTGGGCAACGGTAAAATCGGCGATGA
>CAITJF010000049.1 GCA_903892645.1 uncultured Nitrosomonadales bacterium
GCATGCACTATATCCGTATCCTGCCGGGTGATAAGGTGACGGTTGAATTGACGCCGTATGATTTGACCAAAGGGCGCATCGTATTCCGTGCCAAGTAGTAAATTGAGGAGAAACAAATGAAAGTGCAAGCATCGGTAAAAAAAGTTTGCCGTAACTGTAAGGTGGTACGGCGCAAGCGGGTAGTCCGCGTGATTTGCAGCAGTGATCCGCGCCACAAACAACGCCAGGGCTGATTGAATCAAGTCATGCCAGGATGGTATAATTTCCAATTTTAAATGATAGGGTAGCTGCATGGCTCGTATTGCAGGGGTAAATATTCCAAATCACCAACACGCCATCATCGCGTTGACCGCGATCTATGGCGTCGGGCGCACGCGCGCGGGCAAAATCTGCGCAGCTGTCGGAGTTAACACAGCCACCAAGGTTAAAGACCTCACCGATGCGGAGATGGATAAGCTGCGCGATGAGGTTGGTAAATTTACGGTGGAGGGCGACCTGCGCCGTGAGATTTCCATGAACATCAAGCGATTGATGGATCTGGGTTGCTACCGTGGCGTACGTCACCGCCGCGGCTTGCCGGTGCGCGGCCAACGCACCCGCACCAATGCGCGCACCCGCAAGGGGCCGCGCAAGTCCATCGCTGGCGCCAAGAAGTAATTTAATAGAGGATATTTGAGACATGGTTAAAGCCAGCACGCGAGTGCGCAAAAAAGTCAAAAAGAACGTAGCCGAGGGCATCGCCCATGTACACGCTTCTTTTAACAACACCATCGTGACGATCACCGACCGCCAGGGCAATGCTTTGGCTTGGTCTACCAGCGGCAGCAACGGCTTCAAAGGCTCGCGTAAGAGCACGCCGTTCGCGGCGCAGATTGCTTCGGAGCAGGTTGGCAAGGCAGCGCAGGAATGCGGTGTGAAGAACCTCGAAGTGCGCATCAAAGGCCCCGGCCCCGGCCGTGAATCGGCAGTGCGTGCGTTGAATGCGGCGGGCTTCAAAATCACCAGCATTTCCGACATCACGCCGGTACCACACAACGGCTGCCGCCCGCCGAAAAAGCGTCGTATCTAATTTTTGGGAGATAGCCTTGGCTAGAAATCTTGATGCAAAGTGCCGTCAGTGCCGCCGCGAAGGCGAGAAGCTGTTTCTGAAAGGCGAGAAGTGTTTTACCGACAAGTGCGCGGTGGAACGTCGTGCCTATCCGCCCGGCCAGCACGGACAAAAGAAAAACACTCGCATGTCCGACTACGGCGGCCAGTTGCGTGAAAAACAAAAAGTGCGCCGCATCTATGGCTTGCTTGAGGGGCAATTCCGCCTGAGTTACCGTTCCGCTGAAATGCAGCGCGGCATTACCGGCGAAAGCCTGTTGCAATTGCTGGAATCGCGCTTGGATAACGTGTCCTACCGCATGGGTTTCGGTGCATCACGTTCCGAAGCGCGCCAGACGGTGCGCCACAACGGTGTTCTGGTGAATGGCAAGCGCGTCAACATTCCGTCCTATCAGGTTCGTCCGGGTGACGTGGTCGAGGTTGCTGAAAGGGCCAAGGCACAATTGCGGATCAAGGCCGCATTGCAAGCCGCCGAGCAACGCGGTTTCCCGGAATGGATTGAAGTCGATGCCAAAGCAATGAAAGGAACGTTCAAGGCAAAACCGCAACGTTCAGAACTGCCTGCCACGATTAACGAGCATCTCATTGTCGAGTTGTATTCCAAGTAATCCACGCGGAGTCGGATATGCAAAAAACAGATTTTCTGAAACC
>CAITJF010000050.1 GCA_903892645.1 uncultured Nitrosomonadales bacterium
CTGGCCGGGTTCCTGTTCGATTCGGAAGATCATCTGATCCGCATCGACATGAGCGAATACATGGAGAAGCATTCCGTGGCGCGCCTGATCGGTGCGCCGCCCGGCTATGTCGGCTATGAGGAAGGCGGCGGCTTGACCGAAGCGGTGCGCAGGAAGCCCTATAGCGTCATCCTGCTGGACGAGGTAGAGAAGGCGCACCCGGATGTGTTCAACGTGCTGCTGCAAGTGCTGGATGATGGGCGCATGACCGATGGACAGGGGCGCACCGTGGACTTCAAAAACACGGTGATCGTGATGACTTCCAACCTCGGCAGCCAGATGATCCAGCAGATGGCTGGCGACGATTATCAGGTGATCAAGCTGGCGGTGATGGGCGAGGTGAAAATGCATTTCCGCCCCGAGTTCGTAAACCGCATTGACGAAGTAGTGGTGTTCCATGCGCTGGACGAGAAGAACATCAAATCCATCGCGCGCATCCAGTTGGGTTATCTGGAGAAGCGCCTCGCCGCGATGGAGATGAAGCTCACGGTGAGCGATGCCGCTTTATCAGAAATCGCCAATGCCGGTTTCGACCCGGTGTACGGTGCGCGCCCGCTGAAACGCGCCATTCAGGCGCAACTGGAGAATCCGTTAGCCAAGCTGATCCTGGAAGGGCGCTTCGCCGCGAAAGACACCATCAAGGTGGGGTGTGTGAATGGGGTGATGAGGTTCGAGAAGGGGTGATTCCGTTTTATCGGTAAAGCTTTGTTGGCTTCATCAAAGGTTCCGCATGGGTTCTCGCACTTGGAGGCTGCGCGCAATCCGCTGTCAGCCAATACCAAAGAGTGCCAATTCCGCTCAGCCGAAGGTTGGCTGTGGAGTGCCTGCCATTGGGCACTTCTGGCCGATTGTTTTCGAAGTCATTTTGCCGCAAGCCAATAGTTGCCGGATTTTTCATGAGGCACATAACCGCGCGCCCGCCTGGTTCAATAAACCTGCTCCCGGTTGAGGTAGCCGATGGGAGCGAGTTCAGATTGTCACCACAACGTTTTTACTCCCCATTACTTGATATGCTGATTTTTCCTTTCCCTGCATTCCAAGCCGCTACATAAACAACGTGGTCTACCCGAATATTCTGGCATAAAATATTTGGCGTATTGACCGTAAGACGGTAGTGGCGTAATTTGCGCCCGATGTTCTGAGTTAATAATAAGGACAACGAGAATGAATCAGGTGCTAAAACAAATATTGTTGGTTTATGTGTTTTTGTTTGCGTTGACCGAACAGGCAATAGCCGATTCACTATTAGATGCAAATCGTGCCTACTTTGTCGGTGATTATGCAAAAGCTGCAAAGTTATACAGGCCTCTGGCAGAACAGGGGGTTGCTTCAGCGCAATACAAACTTGGGCGTATGCATGCCAAAGGACAGGGTATCCCGCAAGATTATAAAGAGGCGGCAAAGTGGTATCAGAAATATGCCGCACAAGGGGGTGCAGATGCGCAATTCTGGCTTGGTGCAATGTATTCCAAAGGTGAGTGCGTCCCCAAGGATGTTGCAAAGGCTGTGGAGTGGTACCAGAAAGCTGCTGCTCGGGGGAATGCAGACGCGCAGAACAACCTTGGCAGGATGTATGAAGAGGGGGAAGGCGTCCCACAAGATTATAAAGAGGCCGTAAAGTGGTATCAAAAATCTGCTGATCAAGGGGATGCTACTGCGCAATACAACCTTGGAGTGATGTATGAAAAAGGACAAGGTGTTCCACAAGATTTTAATGAGGCAGTAAAGTGGTATCAGAAAGCTGCTGATCAAGGGGATGCAGACGCACAATACAACCTGGGCAGGATGCATGATAAAGGGCAAGGTGTTCCACAAAATTATAAAGAGGCAATAAAGTGGTATCAGAAAGCTGCTGCTCAAGGGAATGCAGACGCGCAATACAACTTGGGCGATATATATCAAAACGGCGATGGTGTAAGCCGTGATATTGTCCGTGCCTATACTTGGTTTGCCCTGGCGGCTGCACAAGGGGATGAGGAAGCTAAAAAAAATCGTGATAAAGTCGAAACGATGCTTACTCCAGATCAACGCACCGAGGGCCAACGCTTTGCCTCTGGCTGGAAGAAAGGGGATGCCTTGTAAATATCGGCATGAGCTATGGCTGATGCTGAAGATATATCCTGAGTCCTGCACCTGAGCCAGCTTTAATTTCGATTTTTACAAGTTGAGTTACATCGGCTGGTACACCTCAGCATAGTCAAAACGAATACCCCAAGATGAAGTGAACTTGTATTCCTTGTGCTCTTGGCACGTGGAACAACGCATTAGTGCGGTTTTGACTTTAGTACCCCAATACCCTCGCGCCCTGATAGAACATAAAGCTCACCAGCCATGCCAGCACCAGCGACCATGCGATGGACAGCGCGGTGAAGCTAAGCTGTTTGGATTCGCTGCGCAGCGTGGCAATAGTGGCCAGGCACGGGGTGTAAATCAGGGTGAACAACATGAAGCTGTAGGCTTGCACCCAGTCCAGTTGTTGCCCTATTGCGCCGCTGAGCGCTTCACCGGAGAGGCCGTAGATTACCGCCAGTGCGCCGATGACGATTTCCTTGGCGACGAAGCCGAAGATCAGGGCGATGGTGAGTTGTTCGTTGATACCGATGGGGGCGAACAGCGGATGCAGCCAACTGCCGATCATGCCGGCCAGCGTGTTGCTGCTGGCGGGCACGGCGGAGGGCGGCAGGTGGGTGAGCAGCCAGACCAGCACCACGCCGGCGATGATGAACTTGGTGGCGCGGCGCAAAAAATGCCGCACTTCCAACCAGCCGCGCAGTGCCATCTGGCGCGCGGTGGGGAAGCGGTACGGCGGCAGTTCCAGCACGAATGGCTCGCTGTTTTTGAATCGGCCCTTGAATAACAGCGCGGTGAGTATCGCGGCGGCGAAGCTGAATAGATAGAGGCTGAACAGCACTATTGGCGCTGCTTTGGGCGAGAATAGCGCGGCGGTGATGAACACGAATACTTGCAAGCGCGCCGAGCACAGCGAGAACGGGATCACCAGCATGGTGAGCAGACGCATGGCGCGCGAGCGCATCACGCGCGTGCCCATCAGCGCGGGCACGTTGCAGCCGAAGCCCATTAGCAGCATGACGAAGCCGCGCCCGTCCAGACCCAGACGCGCCATCAGCGCGTCCATCAAAAACGCCGCACGCGACAGATAACCGCTGTCTTCCACTATCGCCATGAACAGGAAGAATAATATGATGATCGGCACAAACGCCGCGACGGTTGCCACGCCGTTGTAGATGCCGTCCAGCAGCAGGCCCTGCAGCGCGGCGGGCAGGCTGGCGAGCAGGGGGGCGATGGCAGCATTGCGCAACCAGCCGAACAAGTCGTTAACGCCGGTTTGCAGCGGCTGGCCGAACAAGAAAATGCCCTGAAACAGCAGATACATGACGGCGAAAAAAATCGGCAGCCCCAGCCACGGGTGCAGCATCACGCGATCCAGTTTTTCCGTAAGGTTATCCGACAGGCGGACGGGAATTTGTACGGAGTGTTTCAGCACGCGCGCCATCTCGGATTCGATATGCTCGTCTCGTTCCAGCTGGCTGCGCAATTGCTCGGCCATGCCGGGCGTGGGATAGCGCAACGCCTTGCTGATGGCTTGCAAGGCTTCCGGATAACCCGTGCCGTATTTTGCGCTGAGCAGGAAAATCGGCATATCCAGCAGCTCGGACATTTTATTGCTGTCGATGCTGATGCCGAATTTTTTTGCTTCGTCAGCCATGTTAAGCAGCACCACCACGTTCATGTTGAGTTGCTTGAGTTGCAGCAGCAGGCTTATCTGGCGCTCGATTTGCGTAGCGTTGAGAATGACCAGCGCCAGGTCGGGCACGTTGTCGTGCAGAAAGTGGCGCACCACTTGCTCGTCATCCGAGAAGCCGTGCATGTCATAGATGCCGGGCAGGTCGATAATTTCCACCATGTCGCTGCCCAGCAAAATTTTGCCGCTGAGCAATTCAACGGTAATCCCCGGCCAGTTGCCGACGCGCGCCGCGCCGCCGGTCATGCGGTTGAACAGCGTGGATTTACCGGTGTTGGGCATACCCAGTAAGGCAACCCGTTTCATGTCTTACACACCGTGATTTTAGCGGCCTCACTGCGCCGCAGCAGGATGTCGGTGGTGCCGATGCGCACTTGCAGCGGGCCGGAAAAGCTGGCCTTGCGGATCAATTCAATCTGCTTGCCGCTGCGAAAACCCATCGCCAGCAGGCGCTGGTGCAACGGCTCCTCGGTGTGGATCGCGACGATGGTGGCAATTTCGCCCGGATGCAGGTTGGCTAACGTCATGGGGGAGTGGGGGTGAGCGGTTTTCACGGTGGTTGAATTATTCCACAGCAGCCCGTTGTTTGTAACGCATTCCGCATGGGTTTCGGTTAAAATAACCACTTTTACTACCGTGGCGCGCGGTCATGATTAGAGGCAGTATTGTTGCAATAGTTACTCCAATGCACGAGGACGGTAGCCTGGATCTGGCGGCCTTTCGTGAGTTGATTGACTTTCACATTGCGCAGGATACGGATGGCATCGTGGTGGTGGGCACCACGGGCGAATCCCCTACGGTGGATGTGGAAGAGCATGAGTTGCTGATCCAGCTTGCGGTGGAACATGCCGCCGGACGCATTCCGGTGATTGCCGGAACCGGCGCGAATTCCACCAAGGAGGCCATCGAGCTGGCTGCCTTTTCGAAGAAGGCCGGCGCGCAGGCTTCGCTGACGGTGGTGCCTTACTACAACAAGCCGACGCAGGAAGGCCTGTACCGGCATTTCAAGGCCATCGCCGAAACGGTGGATATGCCGCACATCCTGTACAACGTGCCGGGCCGCACCGGGGCGGATATGCACAACGACACGGTGCTGCGCCTGGCGCAAATTTCCAATATCATCGGCATCAAGGATGCGACCGGGAACATCGAGCGCGGCAGCGATCTGTTGCAGCGCGCACCCAGGGATTTTGCGGTGTACAGCGGTGACGATGCGAGCACGCTGGCGTTGCTACTGCTGGGCGCGCATGGCACGATTTCGGTTACAGCCAATGTGGCGCCAAGGTTGATGCACGAAATGTGTGTCGCAGCCCTGAACGGCGAAGTGGATAAGGCGCGCGCGATCAACTTCCGTTTGCTGGGGTTGCATCGCCATCTGTTCATCGAGCCCAACCCGATTCCGGTCAAATGGGCGGTAGCGCGGATGGGGAAAATAAAGAATGTATTGCGCCTGCCGCTCACGCCGCTGTCTGCCGTTTCGCAGGGCGAGGTGGAAAACGCGATGCGCCAGGCGGGGGTAATTTTAAAGTGATACAAGCAGTTAATTTGAGGAGCAGCATGAGAACACTACAGCTTGCCGTATTGCCCATCGTAATATTGGTCTTGGCCGGATGCAGCAGCATGGATCTTGAAGGTAAGCGCGTTGATTACAAATCCGCCACGGTCAAGGTGCCATCGCTGGAAGTCCCGCCGGACCTGACCGCACCAGGGGTAGAGGATCGCTACACCATTCCGGATAGCGGCGAGGAAACTGTAGCAAACTATTCCGATTTCGCCAAGGGTGGCACACCGCAGGCGAGAGCTGCCACTGTGTTGCCTGAGGCGAAGAATGTGCATTTGGAGCGTAATGGACCACAGCACTGGCTGGTAGTAGCTGACAGGGCGGAGAATGTGTGGCCGTTGATCAAAACGTTCTGGCAGGAAAAAGGTTTCATCATCAAGACCGAGAATCCGCAGGCTGGCGTCATCGAAACCGACTGGGCGGAGAACCGTGCCAAGATACCGAAGGGCGGTCTGCGCAGTGTCATAGGCAAGGTATTCGACAGCCTGTATGACTCGGGTGAGAAAGACATGTACCGCACCCGCTTGGAACGCAGCAAGGATGGCAGCAGCACGGAAATCTACATTACCTATTATGGCAAGGAGGAGGTGCTGGACAAGGATGCAAACACTTCCAAGTGGCAGTCGCGCCCGAATGATCCTGAGATGGAAATCTCCATGTTGCAAATGCTGATGGCCAAGCTGGGAGGTGACGCGGAAGCACAGGCCAAGGCGCAAAGTGTGTCTGTCGAACCTGCGCGGGAAACGGTCGCCGCACCCAAACTGCAAACGCTTGCCAATGGCAACAATGTCCTTTTGTTGAGCGAGCTGTTTGACAAAAGCTGGCGCAAGGTAGGCTTGGCGCTGGAACGCGCAGGCCTTGTGGTGGAAGACAAGGACAGGGCTAAGGGCGTGTACTTCGTGCGTATTACGGAAGCCGCCAAGGAAAAGGGGTGGCTCGACAAGATGGCTTTCTGGCGCAATGAGGACAGTGCCAAGCCTATGCGTTATCAGGTGACCGTGCACGAGGACGGTACAAATTGCGAAGTGGCCGCCAGCAATGACAAGGGTGAAAGCAATCCTGCTACGCAGCGGATTATCGATGTGTTGTATCAGAACCTGACCAAGAAATAGCCACCCCTTATGCGCTTCGCCTCACTCGGCAGCGGCAGCGAGGGTAACGCACTGGTAGTGCAGGCTGGACGGACTTGTGTGCTGATGGATTGCGGTTTCACCCTGGTTGATACCAGCGCGCGTTTGGGGCGTCTCGGCTTGGCAGCCGGCAGCATCAGCGGCATCGTGGTGACGCATGAACACGGCGACCACATTGCCGGGGTGGCGCGTCTGGCACGCAAACATGCCATTCCGATATGGCTGACACACGGTACGCGGCAGGTGCAGTGCGACGCGCTGGCCGGTTTGCCCAATTTGACCGAAATTAACCCTCATCACTCCTTTGCTATCGGTGAGTTGCAGGTGCAGCCGTATGCCGTGCCGCACGATGCGGCTGAACCGGTGCAGTATGTGTTCAGCGACGGGGCAAAACGACTGGGAGTATTGACTGATACCGGTTGCTCCACACCGCACATTGAAGCGACGCTGAGCGGTTGCGATGCGCTGGTTCTGGAATGCAACCATGATCCAGAAATGCTGGCCAATGGCGACTATCCATCAAGCCTCAAGCAGCGTGTCGGTGGCCGTTTCGGCCACCTGAATAATGCGGAAGCGGCGGCGCTGCTGGCAAGGCTGGACAATAGCCGCCTGCAGCACATCGTGGCGGCACACCTGAGCCGCAAGAACAATACGCGGGAACTGGCAGTTGCTGCGTTGAGCGCAGTGTTAAATTGCAATAGGGACTGGATTGCCGTGGCGACCCAAAAAGAGGGGTTGGGCTGGCGCGAGATTGTATAAGTGTTGAACGACAGGAAACAAAAAAGCCGACTTGCGTCGGCTTTTTTGTTGGGCAAAACACTGCTTAGTGTGCTCCGCTTTTCTTTGCAGGTTCAGCAGCCGGAGCCGGAGCAGCTGCCGGAGCGGGAGCAGCTGCCGGGGCGGGAGCAGCTGCCGGGGCGGGAGCAGCTTCGGCAGCAGGCGCCGAGGCGGGTGCAACTTCAGCAGCCGGGGCAGGTGCAGCAACCGGAGCAGGCTTGGCAGCCGGTGCAGCCGGAGCTTCGGTTTTGCCACAGGCGGTTAAGGACAGGGCTAACAATGCAGCAACCAGAGCAGAATATTTCATTTACTTTTCCTTCATTATTTAATGACCACACAAAAAACCAGAGAATCCAATCCGCCGCAGCCGATGCCACAGCGAAGGCGCGGCATTTTAGCAACTTGTTGGAAAAATGCCAGGGTTTTCTCAGATTCCTTAAGTTGTGGCTCGAGGGTGGAATTACAGTCCCAAGGTGGTCGCAGAGAGCGCCGGATGAGAGGATGCCCACATCTCCGTGAAACGTGATTTCAGGACGCGTGCGCCCTCGACATCATGTTGCGCCAGGATGCCGCGCGGGTCGTCAAAGTGGAAGCGGCGCACATAATGTGATTCATCCGCCACCGCGAAGGGCTCGGACAGGTGCAGCAAATGCTGGGGTGTCTGGTAAATGTGCATGTTGTGGCCGAACTGGCGCAACAGCAGCATCAGACGCGGGCAGTGTTGCACTATCGGGCGCGCGTCATGTGCCAGTAGGTGTAGGCGGTTGGCCGGGTTGGCGAGCAGGAAATGACGCAGGGTGTCGTGGCGCGCTTCGGAATTGAAACCGATGTCTTCAAAGTTTTTTTCAAAGACATACAGGCTGCGTTGCGCCAAGCCGCATAACGTATCCAATGCCGCTATGTAATCCGCCGTTCCGTTTAAGATGGTATGTTGCAGATTATCACTCATGAAATTGCCTTTTGTTTGCTCTCGACGAGCGCAATATAGACGTTTGCTTACCAGTGGTCAAAATAACCCATTGTCTAAATTATAGCCGCGCCAGCGCGCAAAAAATATGCGCACAAAAATACTTTCATGGTAAACGAAATAAGTTAAAATTCTTCGCAGGAGGAGTGGCTATATGTTGTTGCAGGCTGGAATGGACGCACCGCAATTCGAACTGCCCGATGCGGATATGAAAATGTTCAGCCTGGAGGCGCAGCGCGGCAAGAAAAACGTCGTCCTGTATTTTTATCCGAAAGACGACACACCGGGCTGCACCATGGAAGCGACCGAATTTACCGACTTGGATGATAACTTCATCCGCTTCGATACGCTGGTGGTCGGTGTCAGCCGCGATGAATGCCTGAGCCACGCTGAATTCCGCGACAAATATGGGCTTTCCGTCTTGCTGTTGTCTGACGCAGAGGCCAAGGTGTGCAAGAAATATGGCGTGCTCTATGACAAGGAAGTGGACGGTCACAAAAAAGTGGCGATACAGCGTTCCACCTTCGTTATAGACAAGCAAGGCAAATTGCGCCATACCCTGTACGGTGTCCACGCGCACGGTCATGCCGATGAGATTTTTAACTTGATAAAGGAACTGAAATGAAGATTGCAAAAGACACCGTCGTATCGCTGCGCTATGAGCTGTCCGATGCAAATGGCACCCTGCTGGAAAAGACCGACGAGCCGGTCAGCTACCTGCACGGCGGTTATGACGGCATCTTCCCGGCGGTGGAAGAGGCAGTGCACGGCAAGGATGTGGGCACGCAATTCAATATCACGATGGAACCGGATGAGGCCTTCGGCGAGTATGAGCATGACTTGGTGCGCGTCGAGCCGCGCAGCCTGTTCCCGGAAGAAATCGCCATTGGCATGCAGTTCGAGGGTGGCGCGGAAGATGCCGATGATGAAGACTACATGCTCTACACCGTGGTGGACGTGACGGATGATGAGGTGACTGTGGACGGCAACCATCCGCTCGCCGGTAAAACGCTGAACTTTGTGGGCGTCGTTACCGGCGTGCGTGCCGCTACTGCTGAAGAATTGGAGCATGGGCACACGCATGGCGAGGGCGGGCACCTGCACTAAAGACCTCTGCAAAAGTGCCTGCGGCGGCGCATCGCTGCGTTGCGCGGTATTCGCCCCATTGCCTGTCCACTCGATAGGTCTCGGGTGCTGCGCTTTGCGTGCCTTGCGCTGCACCCGAAAGACCTGAAGGAACGGGATGTGGAAGCCTTTCTTATGCATCTGGCTGTAACGGGCAAGGGTGGCGAAAAAATCAACATGGAACATGGCTACTCAATGTTGAGTGCAATGAAAATTAATTTTACGGCACCCAGTCGTTCGTCCCTCTTTTTTGCCCGTACAATAATGGGCAGTTATGATCGCCTATCTCATCCGCCGTATTTTTTATGCTATCCCTATCCTCATCGGGGTGAACCTGCTCACCTTCGCGCTGTTTTTTGTGGTGAATACGCCGGACGATATGGCGCGGATGCAACTCGGCATCAAGCGAGTGACACCCGACGCGATTGAAAAATGGAAACAGCAGCGCGGTTATGACAAGCCGCTGTTGATCAACAGTGCGGCCAGCGGCGCGGGAAAAATCACCGATACGATTTTCTGGCAGAAATCCGCCAGCATGTTCGTGTTTGACTTCGGCTATTCCGATGACGGGCGCAACATCTCGCGGGAAATCCAGACGCGCATGATGCCGAGCTTGGCGATTGCGCTGCCGACTTTTCTGATCGGACTGGTAGTGTATGTCAGCTTTGCGCTGCTGATGACGTTGTTCCGTGGCACCGCGCTGGACATTGCGGGCGTGGCATTGTGCGTGGTGCTGATGTCAGTGTCCGGGCTGTTCTACATCATCGGCGGACAGTTTGTGGTGAGCAAGCTGTGGCATCTGGTGCCGATCTCCGGCTACGGCGGCGGCATGGGCGGCATCAAGTTCGTGGTGCTGCCCATCCTGATCGGCGTGGCGGGCAGTATCGGTTCCAGCAGCCGCTGGTACCGCACCATTTTTCTCGAAGAAATCGGCAAGGATTATGTGCGCACCGCGCGCGCCAAGGGTGTGTCGGAACTGGCGGTGCTGTTCCGCCATGTGTTGAAGAACGCGATGATCCCGATTTTGACGGGCGTGGTGGTGGTCATTCCGCTGCTGTTCATGGGCAGCCTGCTCACCGAATCGTTCTTCGGCATCCCGGGCCTGGGCAGCTACACCATAGATGCGATCAACGCGCAGGACTTCGGCGTGGTGCGCGCCATGGTGTTCCTTGGCTCGGTGCTGTACATCGTCGGGCTGATACTGACGGATGTTTCCTACACGGTGGTAGATCCGAGGGTGAGGTTGCAATGATGCCGGTCATTCTCTGGACCGACGCCTTGATTTTCCTGCTTATCACGGTCGGCATTACGGCCGTATGGTATATACGGCAGCGCCCGCATCTCATGCTGCCGTGGCAGCGCGTGGCACGGAGCAGCGTGGGCATGGTGTCGCTGCTGGTGTTGTCACTGTTCTTGCTGGTCGGATTGCTGGATTCGCTGCATTTCCGTGCAGCGTTGCCGGAGAAGAGCAACGGACAAACCGTGTATTCGCCGGAAGTGCTGAGCGTGTTCGACAAGCTCGTCAGCGGCCTGCGCAGCCGCACTGAGAAGACCTATTCCGCACCGCTGACGGCGTATCTGTATGCCAAGGAAAGCATGGAAGCGCCGGGCGGGAAAATATTGCGCGATTACCCACGATTAAAATATGGTGGAGCGCATCTGGCCGATCCGCAGCGTGAATTGGTCGGCGATGTGGCTAAGCGTGCACTGCTGGGTGCAGCAGGCGGGTTGCTGGTCTGGGTGCTTTTGATTGCCGCAGTTTTTGTGTCATTCCCGCGCAGGCGGGAATCCAGTGGGTTGATTGGGCTGGATGGCCGTTCCTCGAAACTTCGCTGCGCTCGTTTTCCCGCCTGTGCGGGAATGATGGAGAATAAAACTCTCAGGGCTGTGTTGATCGCCACCCTCATCATCGCCGCCCTCATCGGCGCCATCGCCAACCTCGCCGCCGCTTATCACGTGCTCGGCACCGACAAGGTCGGGCAGGATGTGCTTTATCTCTCGCTGAAGAGCATACGCACCGGGCTGGTGATCGGCACGGTCACCACGCTGGTGATGCTGCCGTTCGCGCTGCTGCTCGGCGTGGCCGCAGGTTATCTGCGCGGCTGGGTGGATGACGTGATCCAGTATATCTACACCGTGCTGAGCTCCATCCCCAGCGTGCTGCTGATCGCGGCGGCGGTGCTGATGATGCAGGTGGTGATCGAGATGCACGCCGACTGGTTCGAGACTGCCGCCGCGCGCGCCGATGTGCGCCTGCTGTGCCTGTGCCTGATCCTCGGCGTGACCAGCTGGACCGGGCTGTGCCGCCTGTTGCGCGGCGAGACGCTGAAGCTGCGCGAGATGGAATACATCCAGGCGGCGCAGGCGTTTGGCGTGTCTTCGCTGCGCATCCTCACTCGCCACATCCTGCCCAACGTGATGCACATCGTGCTGATCTCGGTGGTGATGGATTTCAGCGCGCTGGTGCTGGCCGAGGCGGTGCTGTCCTATGTCGGCGTGGGCGTTGATCCCACCACCATCAGCTTCGGCACCATGATTAACGCGGCGCGGCTGGAGATGGGGCGCGATCCGATGGTGTGGTGGGCGCTGGCCTCCGCCTTTGGCTTCATGCTGGTGCTGGTGCTGGCGGCGAACCTGTTTGCTGATGCGGTACGCGATGCGTTCGATCCGAGGCTGAACCGGACAGAGGGCGTGGCATGACGCAGTCCATTTCGCCTGTTTTGTTGAAAGTCGACGGGCTGGTCACGCGCTTGCGCAATGGCGCGCGCATCGTGGATGATATTTCGTTTCGTATCAAGCAGGGCGAAACCTTTGTGCTGCTGGGCGAATCCGGCTGTGGCAAGTCTATGACCGCGCTGTCGCTGATGCGCTTGTTGCCTGACAGCATTCATATCGAAAGCGGCGCGGTGCGGCTCGATGAGGCAGATATTCTGGCGTTGCCCGAGCGTGCCATGCGCGAAGTGCGTGGCGGCAAGATGGCGATGATTTTTCAGGAGCCGGGCTTGAGTTTGAATCCGGTGATGACGGTGGGTGAGCAGATCGCCGAAGCACTGGAACTGCACCAGCAACTGCGCGGTGCAGCGGCACGTGCGCGTTGTGTCGAGTTGCTGGATCAAGTGGGTATTCCTGACGCGGCACGGCGTTTGCACGAATATCCGTTCCAGCTTTCCGGTGGCATGAAGCAGCGCGTGATGATCGCGATGGCGCTCGCCGGGCAGCCCGTGCTGCTGATTGCGGACGAGCCGACAACCGCGATGGATGTGACCATCCAGGCTCAAGTGCTGCAATTGCTGCGCGATACGCAACAAAAAAGCGGCATGTCCATATTGCTGATCACGCATGACCTCGGTGTGGTGGCGCAAGTGGCGCATCAGGTCGCGGTGATGTACGCCGGGCATATCGTCGAGCAGGCCACGCGCGAACAATTATTCTTACACCCAGCACATCCCTATACGCAAAAATTGTTTGCCGCATTGCCGGACACCGCACGCAGCGGCCAGCCGCTGGCCGCCATTCCCGGCAGCGTGCCGCCGCTGCACGACATCCCCAAGGGTTGCCGCTTCGCACCGCGCTGCGACAAGGCTTGGGAGCTGTGCCACGAGCAGGCGCCGGAATGGACGGGGGTTGGGGAAGGGCAGGGGGTGCGATGCCATCTGTATGAGGGGCAAGGGGCAAAGGCTGAGGGGCGAGTGATGGGGACTGAGGGGATGGTGCCCAGCACGCAGCACTCAGTCCCCATCACTCAGTCCTCAGTTCTCTTGCAAGTGTCCGACTTGCAAGTTCACTTCCCCATCCGCAAAGGTATATTGCAGCACACGGTGGGGCAGGTCAAGGCGGTGGATGGCGTGTCGTTGGAGATTCCGCAGGGGCGCACGCTGGCGCTGGTCGGCGAATCCGGCTGCGGCAAGACCACGACAGGCAAGGCGCTGCTGCAACTCATCCGCCCCACGGCGGGCAGCGTGCGCTTTGCGGGTAACGAACTGATCGGACTCAAGGCGCAGAAATTGCGCAAGCAGCGCGCGGGAATGCAGATGGTGTTTCAGGACCCGTATGCCTCGCTGAACCCGAAAATGCGCGTGGCGGAAATTCTTGAAGAAGGCATGGCTGCACTAAACATCGACGGAAACAATGCGGCGCGCAAAGCACACCTCGACATCTTGCTCGATCAGGTCGGGCTGGCGCGCAGTACCATTTGGCGCTACCCACACGAATTCTCCGGCGGGCAGCGGCAGCGCATCGCGATTGCCCGCGCGCTGGCGGTGAGCCCGAAACTGCTGATCTGCGACGAGCCGACTAGCGCGCTGGATGTGTCGGTGCAGGCGCAGATTTTGAATCTGCTGAAATCGCTGCAACAGGAACTGAATCTAAGTTATCTGTTCATCTCGCACAATCTCGCGGTGGTGGAATATCTCGCGCATGAGGTGTGCGTAATGTACTTGGGGCGTATCGTGGAGCGCGGCACGGTGGAGGAAGTGTTGCACACCCCCAGGCATCCTTATACCCAGGCGCTGTTATCCGCTGTGCCGCGTATTGATAAGCGCGGCGTGGAAATGATCCGTTTGGCCGGCGAACTGCCATCCCCTGTTAATCCGCCGCAGGGCTGCCATTTCCATCCGCGTTGCACCCATGCCATGGCGGTATGCCGTGCAGCTTATCCGGATGCAACGGGCATCAGCACAACGCATGGCGTGCATTGCCATTTGTATGGCGATGGTTTAGGTTGACGCTCAGAAGTTTTAGGACTACAAAGGCGACAGGGCATCCGTGAACATCGGAAGTTGTATGGCGTCAAATGGCGTTTTTTCTTTCATTCTAAGGAGCTAATCATGAGCACAAAATCAGCAGGCGTGGAAGGCGAAGTCAGCAAAGAAAAACTCATGCAGGATTTGCGCGTGGTGGTGGCGGATGCCGAGGAGTTGCTGCGCGCAACGGCTGGCCAGGCGGGCGAAAAAGTATCCGTGGTACGCGAGCGTATTCAGGAAAACCTGGCCGCCGCCAAGGAACGACTTGCCGCTGCGCAGGAATCTATGGTCGCGAAGACCAAACAGGCGGCAAAAGCAACCGACGAATATGTGCATGAGAATCCATGGAAGGCTGTCGGCATCGCTGCTGGAGTCGGTTTGGTTGTGGGTATGCTGATTTCGCGCGGTCGTTAAGCCATGCCGGAGGCAGGCTCTGGTCTGATGGGGTCGGTCAGGCGGTTGCTGTCCACACTGACTTCCATCGTTTCGACACGGCTTGATCTGCTGGCGAATGAGTTGCAAGAGGAGCGTCTGCGTCTAACGCAGATGCTCCTTTTTTCTGCACTGGCACTGTTCTGCTTTGGCTTGGGCGTGCTATTGCTCACGGTATTTGTCGTGGTGCTGTTTTGGGACGACCACCGGCTTGCTGTGCTCGGTGCACTGTGTATCCTTTTCTTTGCGCTGGGCACGGTCATGACGCTGCTGTTGCGCAGCAAGGCGCAAGCCAAATCAAAATTGTTTTCTGCCAGCCTCGCCGAATTGTCCATGGATAGGGAGCAACTGGATACTGGCCATGAATAAACAGATGCTTGAGGTAATGCAAAGACGCGGTGAGCTATTGGCGCGAATCGCTTCGCAGCGTGAACAGGCGGCTGAGATTGGAAAGCGCTGGCAAACCCCGCTGGCGTTTGCCGATCAAGGCTTGGCTGCCATGCGTTTCTTACGTTCGAATCCTTTGCTTGTCGCAGGCGTGGCCGCGCTAATCGTGATTCGCCGGCGCGGGGTGGCTGGTCTGGTGAGGCGCGTGTGGCGTGTGTGGAAGGGGTACCGTTATTTCACTGCTTTTTCGGCAAAATTATCGTCACGCTTCTAGGGCGTATTGAAGGCAACATGCACGCGATGTTGCGTCTTGCGCGTAACCTGTTTCTTGTTCTTTACGGCGCTGGCCAATTTGACGTGGTTCCTGCCTGTCCTATCCAGGCGGCGCGGCTTGCCGGCTTGTACGATGGTGAGGACCTGGCCGGGTTTGAGCTGCAAAATGTCGCTGTTCCAGTCTTGCAGTTTCGCCAGGCTCACATGATAGCGACGGGCAATACTGGCCAGCGTTTCGCCTTTGCGCACAGTGTGCGTGAGAATGCGTCCACGCGGCTGATCGCTGGGTGCAAGGTGTGTGTTGAACGCCTCAAATTCGTTGCTTGCATCTTCGCCATTCAGCGGTACCAGCAACGCCTGCCCGTTGCTGAGCTTGGTGCGCGGTGAGAGGCCGTTGATGGACTTGAGTTTCTCCACCGAAAGGCCAAAGTGCGGCGCAAGTTTGTCCAGGCGTTCGCCCTTCTTGCTCTTGTAAGCCTGCCACGACACCAGCGGTTCGCTGTAGCGTTCCAGATTGGCGCGGAAGGTTTCCACCTTGTCCACCGGCAGGAGCAACACGTCATCGTTTTCCTGCAAAATTACCGGGCGGTTATGCGCGGGATTAAGCGCGCTGAATTCATCCAGTGTAATGTCGGCAAGCTGGGCGGCGAGCTTGACGTCGATATGGCGTGCCGTGGTGACGGCGGCGAAGTAGGGCTGATTTGGAATGGGTTGCAGCGTCAGGCCGAAGCTGGCCGGGTCGCTGATGATATGCTTCACCGCGAGCAGCTTGGGCACATAGCCGCGCGTTTCGTTCGGCATTTTCAGGCTGGCATAGTCCACTGGTTTGCCATGCTTCCGGTTGCGCGCCTGTGCGCGTTGCACCGCACCTTCGCCCCAGTTGTAGGCGGCCAGCGCCAATTCCCAATCGCCAAACATATCATGCAACTTTTGCAGATAATCCAGCGCGCCATTGGTTGCGCTGACGATATCGCGCCGCCCGTCGTACCACCAATTCTGCTGCATTCCGAAATTCTTGCCGGTGGAGGGGATGAACTGCCAGATGCCCGAGGCACGCCCCACCGAATAGGCGCTGGGATTGAATGCGCTTTCGATCATCGGCAGCAGCGCGATTTCTGTTGGCATACCGCGTTTCTCCACTTCCTCCACAATGAAATGGAGATAGCGCTGGGAGCGTTCCGTCATGCGCGCCATATAGTCCGGGCGGTTGGCATACCATTGCTCGTGGCGCGCGATCAGCGGGCTGTCCAGCTCACGCATTGCGAAACCGTTGCGGATACGTTGCCACAAATCGTTTTCTGAAAGGCTGGTATCGGTGGTGAGCACCGGATTAATGTCTGTGGGGGTGATAACAGTGTCGGGGGCGGCAGGGGCAGTGTTTGGTTCCAGCTGCGTGTCATTCAGTGCGGTCGCTTCTCCGGCATGAGCCATAGCTCCTTCGTCCGCGCTCATGGCAGGTACTGGCGCAAGCGCAATGATGGCAGAAAATGCGAGAAAAAATAGGCGGTTAAAAAACACTATTGGCATCCGGGAAAAGCCGAATTCGGGCGATGGTAGCTGAGGGAGGTGGGTGCGTCAAGGCGACTGTTTTACCGGTGTGTCTTCCCAACTCCCGCTAACTCTTTCCCAGCAGCTCCTCAAACTCCTCAATCGGCACAGGTTTGCTGAACAGATAGCCCTGATACGCCATGCAACCATTCAGCTTGAGGAAGTCCAGTTGCGCCATGGTCTCCACGCCTTCGGCGATCACATTCAGACGGAAGTTCTGCGCTAGGCCGATAATGGTTTGCACCATTACGGCATCATTGGGATCGGTTGCGATGTCGCGCACGAAGCTCTGGTCGATTTTGATTTGATCGAGCGGCAGTTGCTTCAAATAGGACAGCGATGAATAGCCGGTACCGAAATCATCCATGGATAACTTGATACCGAGTGCTTTCAGCGCGTGCATCTTGGCCACAACATCGGCGACATCGGACAGCACCGCGCTCTCGGTCAGTTCCAACTTCAGACGTGCTGGGTTGACATGATGGGCACGAATTATTGCCGCCAAGTTTTCCACAAAGTCATACTTTCTGAATTGCTGCGAGCTGACGTTGATGGCAAGCTCCAAGTGGAATGTTTGCTCATGCTTACTCCACACCTCAAGCTGCTGGCAGGCCGTTTCCAGCACCCAATTCCCCACATCGAGAATCAGCGATCCTTCCTCGGCAATAGGAATGAATTGCGCCGGTGAAATCATGCCGCGTTTCGGATGTATCCAGCGCACCAGTGCTTCCGCACCCAGCGGGCGAAGATCGTTATCCAGCTGAATCTGGTAATACAGGCGCAGTTGTTTATCGGGAACAGCGTGTCGCAAATCCGCCTCAAGGGTTGCGTGCGTTTCTACTGCGAGCTGCATGGCGGGGTCGAAGAAGCGCACTGCGTTCCGCCCGGAATCCTTGGCTTGGTACATCGCCATATCGGCGTGTTTGAGCAAAGTATCCACTGATTCTTCATTGCCGCGATACAGGCACACGCCGATGCTCGGCGAGCTGTGATGCTCGGAAGCCTTCAGTTGATAAGGTGCGGCCAGGGATGCGCGTATCTTTTCGGAGATCAGTGCGATTTTTTGCGAAGCCTGTTCAGTATTTGCATCGACTTCTTCGAGCAACACCACGAATTCATCTCCGCCCAGGCGCGCCACGGTATCCACTTCACGCACACAGGACTGGATGCGTTGAGCCACCTCAATCAGCAACAGGTCGCCATGGTCGTGTCCCAGCGTGTCATTAAGCGTTTTAAACCTGTCCATGTCGAGGAACAGCACCGCGCCGTAATGATTGCTGCGCGCCGACACCGAGAGCGCCTGGCGGAAACGGTCCATTAACAAACGCCGGTTAGGTAGCTTAGTCAATGCGTCATAAAACGCCAGATGGTGGATTTCCTCCTCGGCCTGTTTGCGCGCGGTGATGTCGCTGAAAATAGCGACATACTCAGTCGTTTCATTCTGCTCATCTTTTACGGCGGTGATGGTCAGCCACTTCGGGTAAATCTGCCCGCTCTTGCGCCTGTCCCACATCTCACCCGTCCACGAACCGGTATCCAGCAATTGTTTCCACATTGCTGCGTAAAAAGCTTTGTCCTGGTGGCCAGAACTCAGAATGCGCGGATTCTTACCCAATACTTCTTCTGGTTGGTAACCGGTAATATCGGTGAATGCATGATTGACGCGGATGATATTCGCATTTACGTCGGTAATCAGGATGGCTTCGTGGGTCTCGAACGTCGCTGCCGCGATACGCAATTGCTCTTCCGCTTGCTTGCGCTCGGTGATGTCCTCGGAAATGCCTAATAAGTACTGGGGTTGGCCCCACTCGTTCCTGAGCGTTAGTTTTCTTGTATGAAGGATACGGATTCCGCGAGGAGTCTCGATAGACTCTTCTGGTATGTCTACGATGCTGTTTTGCTCCAATGTTGCACGGTCTTTACCAATGAAGAAATCCGCTTGTTCTTTTGGGAAAAAGTCATAATCGTTGCGGCCCAAAAATTCTTCACGACTATGGCCTAACAGCACTTCCCCGGCCCGGTTGAACAATGCAAAGCGTAGATCCGATGCATTCTTGAGGAAGATCATGTTTGGGATGTTTTCGACGATACTATCGAGAAGATTATTTTTCTCAAGCAGCTTTTCTTCTACCTGTTTGCGCTCGGTGACATCGGCGCGTATTGCGATATATTGTGTGGGCTTGCCCTTATCATTCAGGAAAGGCACGATGGTGGTCATTACCCAATACAGGCGGCCATCCTTAGTGCGGTTGCAAATTTCGCCATTCCACACCTTGCCTGCGCCGATGGTGTGAAACATGCCACGGAAAAATTCTGTTGGGTGTATGCCTGAATTCAGTAGGCGGTGATTTTGCCCGAGTAATTCCTGTGGTGAATAGCCGCTGATCTCGCAGAATTTATCATTGACGTAGGTGATCGTGCCATGCACATCGGTTATGGCGACAATGGCGTGTTGATCCAGCGCGAATTTCTGATAGCGCAATTCCTCCAATGCGCTTAATACATGTTCCTTGCTCTC
>CAITJF010000051.1 GCA_903892645.1 uncultured Nitrosomonadales bacterium
CACGTTGAAATTTTCTTTATTTTTAAAAAGTATTTTTGACTTAAAATTTTGAATTTCTTTTGCGTCTAGCTGTAAGATTTCCCATTCATTAGTTCTATTGACATGTTCCATATCCCAGGCAAATGCTGCTTCTGGAAATCCATCTTTTTTTGATAGTACAGTTATCAATGAAGCTTGACTCATAGAAGCCGTTTTCATTCCCATCCCGTATTTGCTTAGGTCGTCTTCGGAATACGCTTCATTTGAACTACCGATTCTCATCGCCTCTTCTAGTATTGAGGGATCCATTCCGACTCCATCGTCTCCAATAAATATATTATGTTTTTCTGATTGATTTTTTATAAACGTAATATAAATATTATTTGCTTTGCCTCTTGATATAGAATTATCTAATATGTCAGCAACTGCAGAATTTAGTTCGTAACCTATGTCACGTAAAGCTTTTACTGTTTTGCTTGCCCCAGGAATTGATTTTATTTTTTTGCCATTTTAGTATCATCACTTGATCTGTATAAATTTGCTAGTTTTTTCAGAATTTTTTCTTAAAGACATACACATTCATATTCATATTTGACCTTGTCTTTTATCGCACGTCAATCCGTGCCTTTCCCCTCGGATTTAATCAATTTACTTAGGAAATTTTTGTTGTCAACAATTTGCATAAAAATTTTTGGTACCAATTCCTATTTGTTATTTCTGTCACGCCTTACTTAAAAATATAGTCTATGATTGATACGGCTATAAATTTCAGTGTTACACAAATATATATATTGAGTTATTGACGCAAAAATCTTTCCTAACTTTCTATTTACCTAATTAATAGGAATTAATTAATGATAACGCAAATTGAAGCAATCTTAAATACCTATATTAATGCTTTGCAGGCTGGCACAAATGTAGTTGGTTCCCACCCTGCAATACAGTAGCTAAGACTGTTAGCTATCGAGGTCCGAAACACTAATTTGTTACGCAACAATCCTTACTTATCCGTAAAGCCTTCATGGGGTGCAGGCAACTACACAAAAGTTCCTTGGGTCGCTATTTTTGATCGAAGAGTGACGAAGAGTGCTCAAAAAGGTGTCTACCCTGTCTTTTTATTCAAGGCAGATATGTCAGGCTTCTATCTTTCGTTGTCTACTGCCACAGGTGTTGCTTATGGTGCACCAAATGCCACACGCGCCACTGCCCTTGCTGCTGAGTCTGCCCGCCTAGCTATTTACTTTAATGAACTGTCTACCCATGGGTTTGTCCATATTCCTGCTATAGATTTAGCGGTATCTGATGGCCCCGGCAAGGGCTTCCAAATTGGAAGTGTAGTGCATAAATTTTATTCAAAGAATGCCCTTCCTAAAGCGCACGTACTCCTAGAAGATTTATCAGCTCTTTTGCATTCTTATAATCTCGCTATTAATAATGGAATAATACCGCAAATTACTCCAATTTCAACTCACGTGCCGACGCCTTCAGTTCCATTTTATGAAAATGTTTTAGATCAAATAAATAACGATATAGCTGCTGCCTCTGTGGTGTGTAGTCAACATAGAGCTAAGCGATTCATAACGGCACTGCTTACAAAGCGTTTTGTGATTCTTACGGGGCTTGCGGGTAGCGGGAAGACTAAAATTGCTCAAGTCGTTTGTCGTTGGATTACACCTATTTCTAATTATGTCAACGCTACTAGCCGCTCAAATCATAATAATATAAGCCCATACTACGCATTGATTCCCATAGGCGCAGACTGGATAGGAAATGAAAATATAATTGGCTACGCTGATGGATTACAGGCGACCAGTTATGTCGCCAAACCGGCTCTGGATTTGATTCTCCACGCCGCAGTTCACGCTGAAGTTCCGCACTTCCTCATTCTCGACGAGATGAACCTGTCGCACGTCGAGCGGTATTTCGCCGACATCCTTTCCACCATCGAGTCAGACGAAGGCCTAGAGCTCTACTCAGGCGACATGACAAAACCGGAAACGTGGCGGAAAACATCTGCGGCAATGCCCGTCCCTCCACAACTTGAACACCTCCCCGAAAATCTGTTCATCATCGGTACGGTAAACGTAGACGAGACGACTTATATGTTCTCACCCAAAGTGCTAGACCGAGCGAACGTTATCGGGTTCCGCATGGAAGCTGGCGAGTTGGAAGGTTTTCTCGGTAATTCGGCAAAGCCGAACTTGTCGAAGCTCGATGGCAAAGGAGCAGCATTTGGAAAAGCGTTTGTGGATGCGGCAAAGAACCCAGTGAGCGTTCCATATGACGTAAAGGCGGATTACGATGCCGAGATGCTCCTGCTCTTTAAAACACTGCAAGTTCATGGGGCAGAGTTTGGCTATCGCACAGCCTACGAGACGGCACGTTTCATCCACTTCTACAAACTCCTCGGCAACCATGCGGACGGTGACATCGGTTGGTTCCCCGGCGCATTTGACTGCGTTGTTTTACAAAAACTGCTGCCGAAGTTGCATGGCTCACGGGCCAAGCTGGGGCCATTACTCAAGAAGCTTTGGTTCCTTTGTGTGAACGGCCCAATGGGCCGTGGCGCTGACTCACTCAAGTCAGCGGAAGAAGCAGCGCGCTCGACTGAAAAGAAAGCTGAGCCATCAGTCATCGTCCCGGATGGTGCGCATTATCCACTGAGCGCGGAGAAGATTGGCCGGATGTGGCGACTGTTGATAGAAAATGGCTTCGCCTCCTTTGCCGAGGCATGAGCTCATGCAAGCCCTTTCTCAAACTAGTGTTCCGTTCCGCTCTCCATTTGGTGAGATAGTTGCCCATGTCAAACTGACACCGGTTAAAAATGCAACAGCCCCGCTAGCGGAGGCGACTGAAGAAGATGCCCGCGAACATGGGGAGATGACGATTCAATTGCGAGAGTCCGAGCGTTATGAATATGAAGTAGTGCCTGCCAACGGCGCGGACTTGCGGCTGCGGTGCAGTCTTTCTAGCCGTCGCAGCAGTCTTGACCATGGCGGAGAAAAACCCGATGAGGGACTTATCGAGACGCGTTCCTTTTGTGGCACGCTCTTGCTAGAACTAGTCGAGGGTAAGGTGGACGCCACAAAGCCTGCGGTGGCATCGGCGCTGCTAGAAGTGCGCTCGCTGAAGCTGAACTACCGGACGGAATACCGTGGGATGCTGCGGCAATTGACGGAAAAAATCGCGGGGTTGGTAGCGGATGCTCGGTCATCGGCCAAGGCAGGTTTCCGTTCAACTTTTGAAGACCGGACGGATGCGGGCTGGTTGCAAATCCAACTTGAACTACTGCGCGAAACGCTGGACTGTGCTGATTTCGCCGCCGCAATGCAACGCATTTTGAGCTTTCCCCATGAGAGGTTATCTACGGTGAGCGATTCGGTTTCCACAGATCGGCCAATTCGTTGGACGCCCTACGTGGTGCGGCAACTAGTGACGGGCAATCCACGCCGCGTGGTTCCGTCGTCGCATCCGCTGCAGACACAACTCGATTTGGAATCGGTCGCTGAGCGAGTGCTCGTGCCGAGCAAGTCGCGGGACCTAGACACGCTAGAAAACTGATTTGTGAAGTTCGCGCTAGGAGAATTCCGAGCTTTCCTCACACATACGCAAGGCGTGTTCGAGACGAAAGAGAATTATAATGCATGGGGCGCGCCCGCGGCGTTGTCGCGTCGACTAGCTGCCACAGTCGAGGATTGGCTAGGGCGCAGCCTGTTCCGTGAAGTGGGCGTGATGCGTTTCGCGCCGCTAGGCAGTCCGGTGTTGCAGCGCAAGGCTGGCTATCGCGAGGTGTTTCGTTGGTGGTTACGGTTTCGCACGGCGGCGGAGCTTTCATGGAAGGGCGGTGAGGATTTGTTCCACGCCGGGCAGCGCGATGTGGCGAGTCTCTACGAGTATTGGCTGTTCTTCGAGTTGCTCGGCTGGTTCTGCAAGAAGTGTCGGGGAGGAAACCCGCCTCCCATTGAACAACTAGTCGAAGGCTTGGATGATGGTTCGCCTAATCTTCTTCTCCGAAAACAGTATCAACTTGGGCCGTTTGAAGGGACTTTCGTGGGGCAGAGTCGCAAATTGAATGCTCGATTCGCTTACAATCGGCGCTTTGAAGTGACCCAAGACAGGCACCGAGGCGGAAGCTGGACCCGGCGCTTGCATCCCGACTATACGCTGACGTTCTGGCCTGCCGATTTAACGAGCGAAGCTGAGGCTGAGCGACAAGAGTTGCTCGTACATGTGCATTTCGACGCGAAGTATCGCGTGGAAGACATCGAGGGTTTGTTCGGGGCGAATGAGGAATTTTTAAGCGACGAACAGTTAGCGGAACAGTTTGAGAAAGAGGAAATGGACGAGGTGGCGGGCAACTACAAACGGCAGGACTTACTAAAGATGCACGCCTACCGCGA
>CAITJF010000052.1 GCA_903892645.1 uncultured Nitrosomonadales bacterium
CAATCACGAAGAACGGTGTGGGCAGCGGGCGCGTGACGCCCTCGATGGTCACCTGCTGTTCCTCCATCGCTTCCAGCAGCGCGCTCTGCGTTTTCGGCGTGGCGCGGTTGATCTCGTCGGCCAGGATCATCTGCGCGAAGATCGGGCCGGAGTGGAACTTGAATTCGCCGCTATCGCGCTGGTACACAGACACGCCAAGAATGTCGGCGGGCAACATATCGCTGGTGAACTGGATGCGCTGGAACTGCAAGCCGAGCGAGCGCGCCAGCCCATGCGCCAGCGTGGTCTTGCCCACGCCGGGCAAGTCCTCGATCAGCAGATGGCCGCGCGCCAGCAGGCATGCCAGCGCAAGCCTGATCTGGTGCGGCTTGCCGAGGATGACCTGTTCGGCCTGGGCGATGACGTTGTGTAGTGAGCTGCTCATGGGCGATGTTCGCGTAATCTATGATCGGGTTGCGAACGATAAGCTACCCGCGCGGCTTACACAATAGCTCCTCGTGCCAGATCACTAACTTACGGTTTGGACAAAGCCGGTCAATCGAGCTTCTCCGAAGCATTCAACAAGATACCAAATAGCAATTTTGCTTTTCATTCGATACTCTCACTGCACAAACCATTTCCACGTATTTAAGGATCAGCTCCTCGTCACTCTCCAATTCGTAGCGTGAAACTAACGCCGCCCATACGAGCTCTTTAAATTCACTATGGATTTCTCGTGGATATAATTTGTGCCAACGGTATCTGTCCATCAATTCGAGTGCTGCCTGCCAAGTGTCAACCACTTCTGATTTGTGCTGAACCCACGGCTCATCAATGAGTTCGGGTGTTTGGTCAATCACTTGTCGGCTGAATAGCCAACCGTGATTGGTGCGAACACCATAGAGGGTTACGCTCCCGCCTGCCGCGCAGGCTTTGAGAATTACCTCACTTTTTTCCATATGATCCTCCATTGTGATTTCAGCATAACTCTGTATCGGCTCACTGGGTGAGCCTTAAAACAATTACAATCACCGAGGTTTAGAGGTCTTGCCGCACAACGCCAATACAAAACTGAAGGAGCAATCGTGTTACCCAGAGGACTTTCAAAATCAAAAATCATGGCCGGGTTGCAGTGCCCGAAGCGGCTTTGGCTCCAGACACATCGCCGCGACTTGATGCAGGATGATAACCAGCAGGCTTATGCGGCTGGTAATGAACTGGGAGAAGCAGCTCGCCGCCTATATCCAGAAGGCCAATTGATAGAGCATGTGTTTGATATTCCCAAGGCGTTAGCGGAAACTCAGGCCGCACTTGCTGAGAAACCACAAGCCCCTTTATTTGAAGCCGCCTTTCAGCATGAAGGCGTGGTGGTGCGCGTAGACCTGCTTTTCAGTGAAGAGGATGGCCTGCGGCTGGTAGAAGTTAAATCCACCACATCGGTCAAGCCGTTGCACATAACTGACAGCGCTATCCAGGCATGGGTCATGGAGAATGCTGGTTATCAGGTCAAGCGTGTTGAATTGGCGCACGTCAATAACAGCTTCGTTTATCAGGGCGATGGCGACTACATGGGTTTGCTGACTCATGCGAACATTACCGAGGCGGTATCGGAAATCAAGCCAAAGGTGAATGGATGGGCCAGCTCATTCAAGACGCTATTGGCGGGAGAAATGCCGGACATCGCATCGGGAGAGCAATGCCACAAACCTTATGACTGCCCATTCGACGGATTCTGCAACAAAGACCAAGCTGAATATCCGCTTACCCTGCTGTCCTATAGCCGCAAATTTCTGGAGCCACTCAGCGCAGAAGGAATAACCGATATTCGCAACGTACCAGAAGCCATGTTGACGACAGACAAGCAGCGCCGCATCTGGACGGCGACAGTAACAGGCAAACCTGTTTTGGATAAAAAAATTGCAGGGGAACTCGCCAAGCTTCCCTACCCCCGCTATTACCTGGATTTTGAAACAGTGGGCTACGTCGTGCCCATCTGGAAAGGGACGCGCCCTTATCAATCCTTACCCTATCAATGGTCGTGCCATTTGGAAACAGCTCCCGGCACATTGACCCACATGGAATACCTTGATGTCGATGGCACACAGCCACCCATGCGGCCTTTTGCTGAAAGCCTGGTGGAGAAGATGGGTTCGGATGGCCCCATCTTCGTGTACAGCTCATATGAAGCGGGGGTCATCAAAGAACTCATCGAAATGTATCCTGACCTTGCCAAAAGATTGGAGAAAATTGTTGGCCGGTTGGTGGACTTGTTGCCGCTGGCGCAAAAACACTACTACCACCCTGCCATGAAAGGCTCCTGGTCGATCAAGGCTGTATTGCCTACCATTGCAGAAGGTGCAGCTGATCTGGATTACAAGAAGCTGGATGAAGTTCAGAACGGCTTGTTAGCTCAGGAAGCTTACTTGGAAATTATTCGCCCTGATACATCAAAAGAAAGGCGAGATGATCTTACCCGAAAGCTCTTGGATTATTGCAAGCTGGACACCTTGGCTATGGTTAGGCTGGTCGAGTATTTTCAAAGTCAGGATTGATTTTTGTTTGGCAGGGGCGGCGCGCCACTTATGGCGTACCTGCTGGAGCAATGGAAACCGCTTTCGGATCGACGATTTCTACCAGAACCTCTCTGAACACTGAAACAAATAAAAGAAAACGCCCCTCGATTGCTAATAGAAACTCTTCTGTTGGCATCTCCGGCAATGAAAACCCCCAGAAGAGCTTACCTTTTTCAAGATTGATTCGAGTCTCACCACTCGCAACGTCAAGGAGCTTGCACCATTCTTCCTGTGACTTGCTAGTCAGAAACCTATGAAGGCGGGTGCGATGTTTACTCGCCACTTCAAAAGAGATATCGCCGATTGCTTGAATACGGCCCTCAGACGGAAATCGGCTGCGATCATAAGACACATACAGGGTCACATACGTGGATCGAGTCTGTCCTCTAGCAAACAGCTGCTCATTACGTTGATCCGACCATCGGCAAAATACAAAACCTGAAGTTTGCTCATGGCCATTCTGGATACGCTCCTTCAAGTTATTCATAAGCGCCCTAATTTTGTCGCGCCGCCCATCAGGATCTGGCAATGTGCCGTTCTTGGCGCTCTCTATGATTTCTTCAACTCTATTAAGACCTGTCTTAAGAAAGGAAAAAGCAAAGCTATTTGGCATGTCGGGTAGCGATTTTAAAGGCTCGAGCAGCTCTTTCCATTCCATATGTATTTTTATGTCGCGGCGACTTGAGTCGGGCTTAAGTGAGTCGAATTCAATCATGCCCGTGTTTTTCGTTGGCGTTAGATAAATAAAGCAAATAGGCTGATTAGCGATGACAATGTCTCCCCCGCCCTTATCCTTGTCATTATCAATCTGTCGACGCGCCTTCTCGTAGTAATAACAAAGCTGTCCACGAGTATCCCGCCTCACCGCATTACTTGGTGCAGCCGAGAATCCTGCCGATGAAGTAAAGAAACGCGTTCAATTAAAAATGGTTGGTGCTCGCCAATTTCACCTTGAGCAATTTCAGGCCGTTGGCTCCGCGCTATTATGTCGCAAGCGCCTGATGATCGACTATCACGCCAGAGGGACGGGAGAATCTGGTAATCGTGAAGTTTCGCCTCAACGCTTGATTTATTACCGTGGCAACTGGTATCTGGATGCTTGGTGTCATCTCAGGAATGGCATACGTAATTTTTCGGTGGATGCGATTCAACATGCAGAGATATTAGAGAAGAAAGCCAAGGACGTTTCCGACCGGAAGCTCGATGATGTATGGGGGGCTGGCTATGGAATTTTCTCTGGCGCGAAATTGCAGTGGGCAACGCTGCTATTTACCCCAGAGCTTGCACGATGGGTTTCCGCTGAACTCTGGCACCCCAACCAGAAAGGAAAACTCAACAAGGATGGTAGCTATGAGCTCAAGATTCCTTACAGCAAAGACACTGAGCTGGTGATGGACATCCTGAGATGCGGCGCTGGGGTCAAAGTGATGCAGCCAAAGGAATTAAGGCAGCAAGTAATCTCTGAGATTGATGCCATGAAGTTGGCGTACTCATAATATGCATAATGGTGCGAAGCGGAATATCCGATTTTGGTTGCTTTGAAATGCTCATGTCTCAGGCCAAGTTCAACGCTCGCCTCCAGCTGTGGATTACAGCAGGATCGCCGCCACTACCTTGCGATTTTCCGCCATCAAGATGTTGTAGGTGCGGCAGGCGGCGGCGGTGTGCATGCATTCCACGCCGATGCGCGCCGCAATCAGTTGCCGGTATAGTTGCGGATGTGGAAAGCGCTGTTGCGCGCCCGTGCCAAGCAGTAATATCTCCGGCTTGAGGGTAAGGAAATAGGCGAAGTGGGTTTCATCCAGCGCATCAAAATCCTGCGGCTGCCAGTCGGTAAATATCTGTTCCGGCGTAACCACGATGGGGTGCTCGAAGCGTTGGCCACCAACCACAACATAGCCTGCGCCGTGGGCGGTGAAAATATTTTGGGTTGTGGTTGTGTTGAGGTGCAGTTTCAAGCGGTATCTCCAAAGCGATTCTCTATTTGCTGACTGGGGCCTGCTCGGATAGAATTGCAGCCTTTACAGCCCGTGGTTATTGGGCTGGTGGCGGATTCTACCGGATTCGCCGATGCTTGGAATAATAGAATTCCGGGCCTGATTTGAAAGAGCATTGTGAAACGACCTGACCTCCCCGATACGGCTACCGTGCGCCCTGTGCTGAAATCCACCAAGCTGGCCAATGTCTGCTACGACATTCGCGGCCCGGTGATGGAACGCGCCAAGCAGATGGAAGAAGATGGCCACCGCATCATCAAGCTGAACATCGGCAACCTTGCGCCGTTCGGCTTCGAGGTGCCGGAAGAAATCCAGCAGGATGTCATCCGCAACCTGGCCGATGCCTCCGGCTACTCCGATTCCAAAGGCCTGTTTCCCGCGCGCAAGGCCATCATGCACTATGCCCAGCAGAAGAAGATCGCCGGGGTGGGACTTGAGGATATTTATATCGGCAACGGTGCCTCCGAACTCATCGTGATGTCCATGCAAGGGTTGCTGAATACCGGCGATGAAGTGCTGGTGCCCGCGCCGGATTATCCACTGTGGACAGCTGCGGTGACGCTGGGGGGCGGTGCGCCGCGCCACTACCTGTGCGACGAGCAGAGCGGCTGGCTGCCCGATCTGGCCGACATCCGCAGCAAGATCACACCCCACACCCGCGCCATCGTCATCATCAATCCGAACAATCCCACCGGCGCGTTGTATCCGGATGAACTGCTGCGCGAGATTATCAAGATTGCGCGCCAGCACCAGCTCATCGTGTTCGCCGACGAGATTTACGACAAGATGCTGTACGACGGCGCGACCCACACTTCAATGGCCTCGCTGGCAGACGACATACTGTTCGTCACCTTCAACGGCCTGTCCAAGAATTACCGCGCCTGCGGCTACCGCGCTGGCTGGATGATCGTATCGGGCGAGAAGAAGCACGCGCAGGATTACATTGACGGCCTGACCATCCTTGCCTCGATGCGGCTGTGTTCCAACGTGCCGGGGCAATTCGCGATCCAGACCGCACTGGGCGGCTACCAGAGCATCAACGATCTGGTCGCACCCGGCGGGCGCCTGGCGAAACAGCGCGATCTTGCCCATAAGCTGTTGACCGATATTCCCGGCGTGACCTGCGTCAAGCCAAAGGCCGCGCTGTATTTATTTCCGCGCCTCGATCCGAAGATGTATCCGATTGCGGACGACCAGAAATTCATCCTTGAATTGCTGGAGACTGAAAAGGTGCTGGTGGTGCAGGGCAGCGGCTTCAACTGGCCGCACCCGGATCATTTCCGCGTGGTGTTCCTGCCCAATGCGGACGACCTCACCGAGGCGATAGGGCGCATCGCGCGCTTTCTGGAATACTACCGCAAGAAACACGGCACGAAATAACAACGCCGTAGGAGCCCGATTCATCGGGCGATTTAATCGCGCAACAAATTGCACTCCTACAAATAAAATTGAGCATAACGGGCAAAAATATTATGAGCATGAAACCAATCAACGTAGGTCTGCTGGGCATCGGCACCGTCGGCGGCGGCACCTTCACCGTGCTGGCGCGCAATGCGGAAGAAATCACCCGCCGCGCCGGGCGTCCCATCCGCATCACCGTGGTGGCGGACAAGAACGTGGCGCTCGCCCAGGCGGTTACCAAGGGCGCTTGCCGTGTGACCGACGACGCATTTTCCGTGGTGAGCGACCCGGGCGTGGATATCGTCATCGAGTTGATCGGCGGCTACGGAGTGGCGAAAGAGCTGGTGCTGAAAGCGATTGCCAATGGCAAGCACGTGGTCACCGCAAACAAGGCGCTGCTCGCGACGTACGGCAACGAGATATTCAAGGCGGCGCAGGACAAGGGCGTGATGGTCGCGTTCGAGGCGGCGGTGGCGGGCGGCATCCCCATCATCAAGGCGCTGCGCGAAGGCTTGACCGCGAACCGCATCGAATGGATCGCGGGCATTATCAACGGCACCACCAACTTCATCCTGTCCGAGATGCGCGACAAGGGCCTGAGCTTCGACACCGTGCTGAAAGAGGCGCAACGCCTGGGCTACGCCGAGGCCGACCCGACCTTCGACATCGAAGGCGTGGATGCGGCGCACAAGATCACCATCCTGTCCGCGCTGGCGTTCGGCATTCCGATGCAGTTCGACAAGGCATATATCGAGGGCATCTCCAACCTGCAGGCGGTGGACATTAAGTATGCCGAACAACTCGGCTACCGCATCAAATTGCTCGGCATTACGCGGCGCACGCCGGAGGGCATTGAGCTGCGCGTGCATCCCACGCTGATTCCGACCAAGCGCCTGATCGCCAACGTGGAAGGCGCGATGAACGCGGTGCTGGTGCAGGGCGATGCGGTGGGCGCCACGCTGTATTACGGTAAGGGCGCGGGTGCCGAGCCGACAGCCAGCGCGGTGATTGCCGACCTGGTTGACGTGACGCGCATGCATACCGCCGATCCGGAAAACCGCGTACCGCACTTGGCGTTCCAGCCGAACCAGTTGGTCAACCTGCCCATCCTGCCGATAAGCGAAGTGCAGACCAGCTACTACCTGCGCCTGCGCGTGCAGGACAAACCGGGCGTGCTGGCCGACATCACGCGCATCCTGGCCGACGAACAGATTTCAATAGACGCCGTGATCCAGAAGGAACCGGGCGAAGGCGAAGACCAGACCGACCTCATCATGCTCACCCACCAGACGCGTGAGAAGCGCATCAACGCGGCAATTGCGAAGATGGAGGCACTGCCGGTGGTGGCAGGCAAGGTGACCAAGTTGCGGCTGGAAGAGTTGGGTAAATAGGTTTTGTCATTCCCACGTAGGCGGGAATCCAGCAGTATAAAAACTAGATTCCCGCCTTCGCGGGAATGACGATGGTGAGTAATTTAATGAAATACATTTCCACACGCGGCAATGCGCCTGCCAAGACCTTCACCGAAATCCTGCTTGGTGGCCTGGCGCCTGATGGCGGCTTGTACCTGCCGGAAAAATATCCGCAGGTTACGCGCGCCGAGTTGGATGCGTGGCGGAATCTTTCTTACGCCGAGTTGGCGTTTGCCGTGCTGTCCAAGTTTGCCGACGACATTCCGGCGGATGACCTGAAGCGCATCATTGACAAGACTTATACCCCCGCCGTGTATTGCAATACCCGCACCGGCAGCAACGCGCGCGACATTACGCCGCTGCGCACGCTGGAGCCGGGGCTGCATATTCTGGAGCTGTCCAACGGCCCGACGCTCGCCTTCAAGGATATGGCGATGCAGTTGCTCGGCAACCTGTTTGAATACGCGCTGGACAAGCAGCACGACGAGCTCAACATCCTCGGCGCGACTTCCGGAGATACCGGCTCCGCTGCCGAATACGCAATGCGCGGCAAGCGCGGCATCCGCGTGTTCATGTTGTCGCCGCTGGGCAAAATGAGCCGCTTCCAGACCGCACAGATGTTCTCGCTGCAAGACCCCAACGTGTTCAATATCGCCATTCGCGGCGTGTTCGACGATGCGCAGGACATCGTCAAGGCGGTGTCCAATGACCACGCTTTCAAGGCCAGGCACAAGATCGGCACGGTCAATTCCATCAATTTGGCGCGCGTCTCGGCGCAGGTGGTGTATTACTTCAAGGGCTATTTCGCGGCGACGAAATCCAACGACGAGCAGGTCGCGTTTTCCGTGCCCTCCGGCAATTTCGGCAACATCTGCGCCGGCCACATCGCGCGCATGATGGGTCTGCCCATCGGCCAGTTGATTCTTGCCACCAACGAGAACGATGTGCTGGATGAATTTTTCCGCACCGGCGCGTATCGCCCGCGCGGTGCAGATCACACTTATCACACCAGCAGCCCATCAATGGATATTTCCAAGGCATCCAACTTCGAGCGTTTCATGTTTGACCTGGTTGGGCGCGATGCTGCCAAGGTACGTGAGCTGTGGAGCAAGGTGGAAGCACCAAAGGCAGGCAATCCACTATCCGGCAAGCTGGATGCGGAATTGACACCGGGCGGTGCGTTTGACATCAAGGGCACGCCGTACTGGGATGCTCTGCCGCAATTCCACCTCGCTTCCGGCAAGAGTTGCCACGCTGACCGCATCAAGACTATCCGCGAGCTGTGGGAGGAATACGGCGTGATGATAGATACGCATACCGCCGACGGGCTCAAGGTTGGGCTGGAGCAGCGCCGCCCCAGCCTGCCGCTCATCTGCCTGGAAACCGCGCAACCGGCCAAGTTTGAAGATACCATCCGCGAAGCGCTGGGGCGCGAACCGGAGCGTCCCGCCAGACTGGAAGGCATCGAGAACCTGCCGCAGCGGGTGGTGGTGATGGTTGCCGACGTTCATGCGGTGAAAGATTTCATCACACAAAACACAACTGGCTGATTTCTCCGCAATGAGCGACATAGATCGGCTGGCATTCTGAAACGAACGGTTTAGCCAGGCAGGCGAGGGTTACCTGTTCGGCGCGGAACCCAACCGCTTCCTTTCCGCACAATCCCGTTACTTTCACCCCGGCATGCGCGTGCTGTCCGTGGCCGATGGCGAAGGCCGCAACGGCGTATGGCTGGCGCAGCAGGGGATAGAGGCCACCGCGCTGGAAATCTCCCCGGTGGCTTTGGCAAAGGCGCAGCGGCTGGATGCCTTGCGCAATGTGCCGGTGAATTTCGTGCAGGCGGATGCGCTGACGTGGACTTGGCCGGGTGCGGCATACGATGCCGTGGTGGCCATCTTTATCCAGTTCGCCACGCCTGTTGAACGCGACCAGCTGTTTGCCAACATCAAGCACACCCTCAAGCCGGGCGGGTTGTTATTACTGCAAGGTTATACGCCGCGCCAGCTTGACTACGGCACCGGCGGGCCGCCGTTGGCTGAGAACATGTACACCGAAGCCATGCTGCGTGCGGCTTTCGGCGACATGGAGATTTTGCATTTACGCGAGCATGACGACTTCATCAGCGAAGGGGTGGGGCATCACGGCATGTCGGCGTTGATTGATTTGGCGGTGCGCAAACCGCAATGATTCAAGGGAGCCTCTAAAAATCCACATTTCATCCCAACTGCTGCGTTGCAGAAAAAATTTCTTGCTTACATATAAAACATATGCGGCGCGGCGAAATTTTTCCCGCGCCTTGCATTTGGGCAAACTCTGAATTTTTAGAGGCTCCCTTACTTTTGGCCGTACACGGTTGTCCTGTTTCTACCTTGTTCCTTGGAAGCATAGAGAGCCTTGTCGGCCTGATCCAGCAGTTCCACAATGCTGGTACCCTTGGAATATGCGGCAACCCCGAAGGAGATGGTGATGCCACCGATCTGTTCCTGGGTGCCGAGGCGGTGTATCTTGCCTTTTTCAATGCTCTGCCGGATCTGCTCGGCCACCGCACGGGCGCCCTGCTTCGTCGTTTCCGGCAGCAACACAGCAAATTCCTCGCCGCCCCAACGTGCCACCGAATCCTGTCCCTTGATCTTGGAATTGAGTGCTTCGGCAATTGCGCGGATGACATTGTCGCCAAACAGGTGGCCGTAGGCATCATTGATTTTCTTGAAGTGGTCAATGTCGGCCATCAGCAGGCAAAATCCCTTGTCGGTTGATGCCTTGTCGGAGAGGATGTTTTGCACCTTGGCCTCGAAGCCGCGCCGATTGAGGGTGCCGGTCAATGGGTCAATCAACGCTTCTTCGCGCGCGGATTCCAGTTCATGATGCAATTTTTCCACTTGCTGCTTGCTGGCCTCCAGCTCCGATTGCAAGCTATGCATCGAACTGCGCATCCTGGTTGTGTCGCCTGTCATGTTGCTGATCAGGGCAACCAAATTTGGTGTGTCGGGGTTCTGCTTCAGTGTGTCGCCGTATGCCTGCAAACTGTTTCCGAAGTGATGCGCCTGCTTGTCTGTTTCTTCGGTAAATCCGGCGAGGTTGCTCAACAATTGCTGGAAGTCTTTCTGCAATGCCCGCTGCACGTCCATGTTGCACTCGGATACAAACTTTACATACAGGTTTTCGATGGCGTCATCGTCGAGCTTTTTGCCATCATCCAGCAAACCGCCCATTGCCTGACTCAGCGCGGGATTGATGCCTGTCGTAAATTCGTACCACACTGCGTAATTTAGCGGCGTGAACGCCGCCGGGTGCCCGGCCATTTTCTGGATGAGCAAGCGCAGAATTTCCCCGCTTGATTCCCGGTCCTGTTTGTATTTCATGTTCAGTGCTCCTCGGAGTATCTTTTTTTAATTTTGACGCCAGCTGCATTTTACTGCCAGGCCATCACTGTTCAATTTGTGCCAAGAAACGGGTAGTCGGTATAGCCCTTCTCGTTGCCGCCGTAGAATGCCGCCTGGTCGGGTGTGTTGAGCGCCGCGCCTTTGGCGAAGCGTACGGGCAAATCCGGATTGGCGAGGAACGGCACGCCGAATGAAACCATGTCCGCTTTATTTGCGCTGAGTGCGGCGCTGGCGCGGGCGAGATCGTAGCCGCCGTTGGTCATGTATACCCCTTTCCAGATTGCGCGCAGCTTGCCAAGGTCGAATGCGGGGCCTGCCGCACCGGGCTTGTCACTGCCCATTTCGGTGATATGCAGGTAGGCGAGGTCGAAGCGGTCGAGCAGCTCAACCGCGTAACTGAATGTCGCTTCGGGATTGGAATCGCGCATGTCGTTAAATGGCTGCAACGGGGAAAGCCGGATGCCGACGCGGTTTGCGCCCCACACCGCACATACCGCCCCGGTCACTTCCAGCATCAGCCGTGCGCGGTTTGCCAGTGAGCCGCCATAAGCATCGCTGCGCTGATTGGAACCGTCGCGCAGGAATTGGTCGAGCAGGTAGCCGTTCGCACCGTGGATTTCCACACCGTCGAAACCGGCATCCAGCGCGTTCTGCGCGGCGGTGCGGTATTGCCCGATGACGCCGGGAAGCTCGGAGAGTTCGAGTGCGCGCGGTGTTTCATAATCCTGCATGCCTTGATGGGTGTATGTCTGTCCGGCCAACTTGATCGCCGATGGCGCTACCGGCAGCTTGCCGCCGGGCAGCATGGAGGAATGGGAAACGCGCCCGCAATGCCACAGTTGCAGGAAGATGTGTCCACCCTTGGCATGCACCGCATCGGTTACGCGCTTCCAGCCCGCAATTTGCGCTGCGCTGTGGATGCCTGGCGTGGCGGGATAACCCACCGCATCGGCGGCGATTTGAGAACCCTCGGTGATGATCAGCCCGGCGCTGGCGCGCTGCGCATAGTATTCGGCATTGATCGGCTGCGGGACATTGCCTTCATCGGCGCGGTTGCGCGTCATCGGCGCCATCGCCATGCGGTTCGTAAGATTGTAGGGGCCGAGCCGGAGGGGTGAGAACAGCGTGATGTCGGTGGTCATGGGAATCTCCTTGCGGTTGTTTTAAACGATACAAAAACTTATTTTTGGCGAATGATGGTCTTACGCACTGGCGGTATGATACGCCAGACGGATATAAAGGCAGAATCCAGGCCATGTTAAAATTCAAACGAATAGCAGCTAAGGTTGTCTTGCCGAAACGGTGTGCGAGGCCTTCAAGCTTGGCTTGTCCAATATCAGTTTGTGTATAGCGTTACGCAAACAGGTTTTCTGTGCAGCGAAGGAGGCGTGGCGTGACCGTATTGAGGTTTGCGGAGGTGAATCGGAGTTAGGCGGTCAGGTCAATCTGTTGCACACTGCCGACGCTGCCGTTTTCATTGAGGTAAATACTGCTGGCCCGAACGGTGCCGAGCAGCTGGTTGTTTGCGGTTTTGATGTCGAATGGGGTTGCTGTCGAGTGCAGTGAAACGGCGCCTACTCCCAGCGACGCCAAGTTGCTTAGCTTGCCGCTCCCTGTGGCACCTCCGGTCCACACCTTGAGCTGCTTGAAGACAGGATCGTTCTCGTCTATCCAGCCATTGCCATCGCTGTCATATTTCGCCAGTTCGCCGAAACCGTTGCCTGTGCTGGGGCCAAACAATTCACTGCCGTTGTTGATCTTGCCATCGCCATTCTTGTCGAGCGCCAGAAAACCGCTGCCGGAGAGGGGCGAATTAACCTGCTCGTTCTTCCCGTCTGAATTCAGGTCGAAAGCGAAGCGTTGTTCGCTCAACTGGGCGGCGGTACCGTTGAAATTAATTACCAGCGGATCGGTTTTACGCGCCGCATCGCCCAAGCGCACCTCGGTGCTGCTGGTTTCACTGTACTGGCGCTGCATGGACAAATCCAGGCTGAACTTGATTTCCTTGCCATCGCTGGTCTTGATGACGCCAGATGCCTGCATGGTGGTGTGCTCGGATTCGCTATAGCTGGCCACTTTGCTGTATTCCACGCCAAACCCGGCGCGTGGGGCTGGTTGCTGGGGTTGTGCTGCGTTCGGGTCTGGAACAGGTATTGTTTCCGGCGCCTTGAGCTGGCTGGCGTCAAATACCTTGACCTTCAACCCCGTCATTTTCTCCACCAGCAATATGAGGAGTTGCAGCTTTGGATCGTTCTCAGCATTGCGCATAGCGTCATCAATCGCCGCAACTTCACCGGCCTGCTTTTCCTGCGCGGTGGCTGAGAGGGTGACTTGCTGAGATGCTGGTGGAGGGGCGGGCACGCGGCGATCCACCCATACGCGAAGGGATTCCTTGATGCTGCTTTGCTGCGACCAGTCGTGGCTGGCCTGCATGGTCAACGTGGAATCTGAAATTTTCACTTTTGCCCCCGCTACTCTACATTGAATAGATTATCGGCGGACAAATCCGGAACTTGAGGGGATTGAGTGGAGATTATTTAGCTATTTGCCCGTGCCCACTGCACGATGCCCGAGGCATCCATCGCCCCGGCCTGGCGTGCGATTTCGCGTCCGCCCTTGAACAGGGCCAGTGTCGGAATGCTGCGGATGTTGTGGCGTGCGGCCAGTTCCTGCGCTTCTTCGGTGTTCAGTTTGGCGAGGCGCATTTCCGGCTCCAGCCGGCCCGCTGCCTGTTCAAAAGCCGGTGCCATCATGCGGCAGGGGCCGCACCACGGCGCCCAGAAATCCACCAGTACCGGAATGTCATTGCGTGTGATGTGCTGGTTGAAGTTGCCGCTGTCGAGCGTTACCGGGTGGGCAGTGAACATGGGTTGTTTGCACTTGCCGCAGGCGGGATGTTTCTTTAGTTTGGACACAGGGACACGGTTCACCGCATTGCAATGCGGGCAGGCGATGTGCTGAAAGTCGGTCATGAATTTCCTTTCGTTCAACGATACGCCGCAGGTGGGGGCGTATCGGGAAAATTCAAATCCCGCTTAGCGATTTTACCGGGCTGGGTTGCGTAGCGCGATGGCTGACCGCTTCGCCTTCGTGGAACAGCCACAGCGATCCGGGCGGCAGGGTGATCCAAGGTTCATTGTCGGTGAGCGGCAGGGTGGCGATCACCGCCACGCGGTCGTTGGGTGTGGTCACTTCGCTGAAATCTACCATCACGTCCTCGTCCTTCAGGTGCGCCACGTTGAACGGCGCGCGCCGCACAATGTAGCTCAACTCGGTGGAACAGTGCGCCATCAGCCACTCGCCGTTGGACAACAGGAAATTGAAGATGCCCATCCCGGCAAGCGGATAGCTAAGTTCGTGCAGCGCGGCGAACAGCGCATCGCGTGTGGGCGGCGTATCGCCGAAGCGCTGGCGCAGGCTTTGCAGCAGCCAGCAGAAGATGCGCTCGCTGTCTGTATTGCCGACGGGCAGGAAACTGCCGTCCAGTTCGGGCTGGAACTGCGGCAGGTTGCCGTTGTGCGCGTATACCCAATAGCGCCCCCACAGCTCGCGCTGGAATGGATGTGTGTTCTCCAGCGAGACGATGCCTTGCGTGGCCTTGCGGATATGTGCGACGACATTCAGCGAACGGATCGGGTAATTGCGCACCAGTTCGGCGATGGGCGATTGCGCCGAGGGCTGCGGGTCGAGGAACAGCCGCACGCCACGGCCCTCGAAGAAGGCGATGCCCCAGCCGTCGGCGTGCACATCGGTTTCGCCGCCGCGCTTCTGGAAGCCGGTGAAGGAAAAGCAGATGTCGGTTGGGACATTGCAGTTCATGCCCAATAGCTGGCACATGGTTTATGCCCCAAACCTCATGGATAGGTCTATTGCCTGCACATCCTTGGTAAGACTGCCGATGGAAATGCGATCCACGCCGGTCTCGGCAATGCCGCGCACGGTTTGCAGGGTGATGCCGCCGGAGGCTTCCAGTTCCGCCCGCCCGGCGTTGAGGCTAACTGCGGCACGCATTCCATCAAGATCGAAGTTGTCGAGCAGGATCAACCTCGCGCCCGCATCCAGTGCTTCGCGCAACTCGTCTATGTTTTCCACCTCGATTTGGATCGTCGCATCTGGTGGAGCCATGCGGTATGCGGCTTCCAGTGCGTGGCGGATGCCGCCTGCTGCCAGGATGTGGTTTTCCTTGATGAGGATGCCGTCAAACAAACCAATGCGCTGGTTATTCCCGCCACCCACTGTCACTGCGTATTTCTGCGCCATGCGCAGGCCGGGCAAGGTTTTGCGCGTATCCATGATCTTTGCCTTGGTGCCCGCTACCGCATCCACATAGTGCCGCGTGGCCGTGGCGGTGGCGGAAAGGGTTTGCAGGAAATTCAGCGCGGTGCGTTCCGCCGTGAGCAGCGCGCGTGCGTTGCCGTGAATTTCGCACAATGCCTGATTGGCTTCCGCCACCTCGCCTTCGCGTAGTTGCCAACGTATTTCGCAATTCGCATCCAGCACGCGGAAACAGCCCTCAAACCACGGCGTGCCGCACAGCACCATGCGCTGGCGCGAGATGACCGTGGCATGCGCCAAGCCATGCTCCGGGATCAGTTGTGCGGTTAAATCGCCGCTGCCCACATCCTCCTCCAGTGCAGCGGCGACGTTGGCGTGAATATATTGGGCAAGATTCGGGTGCGGCATGGTGTCTTTACTTTTGAAAGAGGAGCAGTATAAGAGATGTGGCGCGGACTTGAAATTCTTGTGGCCTTCCCCAATCTGGCAGGAAAGCGAATTTAACAGGGGGTACAACATGCGTTTTGACAAATTTACTACCAAACTGCAGCAGGCGCTGTCCGATGCGCAGAGCTTGGCTGTCGGCCAGGACAGCCAGTTCATCGAGCCGCAACACCTGCTGCTGGCCTTGCTCAACGATGCCGACAGCGGTGCCGGCTCGCTGCTTTCGCGCGCCGGTGGCAACGTGGCGGCGTTGAAGGCGGCGCTGAATGATGCTGTGGCGCGCCTGCCCAAGGTGGAAGGGCATGGCGGCGAGGTGCAGGTAGGGCGCGACCTTTCCAATCTATTGAACCTTACCGACAAGGAAGCGCAAAAACGCGGCGACCAGTTTATCGCCTCCGAAATGTTCCTGCTGGCATTGACCGGGGACAAGGGCGAGTGCGGGCGGCTGCTCAAACAGCATGGTGTGGCGCGTGTGCCGCTGGAGCAGGCGATCAGCGCGGTGCGCGGCGGAGCCTCGGTGGAAAGCGCCGAGTCGGAAGGGCAGCGCGAATTGCTGAAGAAATATTGTCTCGACCTGACCGAGCGTGCGCGGCAAGGCAAGCTCGACCCGGTGATCGGGCGCGACGATGAGATACGCCGTGCCATCCAGGTGCTGCAACGCCGCACCAAGAACAACCCAGTGCTGATCGGCGAGCCGGGAGTGGGCAAGACCGCCATCGTAGAAGGCTTGGCACAACGCATCGTCAACGAGGAAGTGCCGGAGACATTGAAGGGCAAGAAGGTATTGAGCCTCGACATGGCGGCGCTGCTGGCGGGTACGAAATATCGCGGTGAATTCGAGGAGCGCCTGAAAAACGTGCTCAAGGAAATAGCGCAGGAGGAAGGGCGCATCATCGTGTTCATCGACGAGCTGCATACCATGGTAGGCGCGGGCAAGACGGAAGGCTCGATGGATGCGGGCAACATGCTGAAACCAGCATTGGCGCGCGGCGAACTGCATTGCATCGGCGCGACTACGCTGGACGAATACCGCAAGTATGTGGAGAAGGATGCCGCGCTGGAGCGTCGCTTCCAGAAGGTGCTGGTGGACGAGCCGACGGTGGAATCCACCATCGCCATCCTGCGCGGCTTGCAGGAAAAATACGAGCTACACCACGGCGTGGAAATCACCGACCCCGCCATCGTCGCGGCGGCGGAGCTTTCCAACCGCTACATCTCCGACCGCTTCCTGCCGGACAAGGCAATTGATTTGATCGACGAAGCGGCGGCGCGCGTCAAGATGGAGATCGACTCCAAGCCGGAAGTGATGGACAAGATGGACCGTCGCCTGATCCAGCTCAAAATCGAGCGCGAGGCGGTGAAAAAAGAAAAAGACGAAGCCTCAAAAAAACGCTTCGAATTGATTGAAGCCGAGATTGCCAAGCTGCAACGCGAGTACGCCGACCTGGAAGAAATCTGGAAGGCGGAAAAAGGTGCAGCGCAAGGCACGGCGCAACTCAAGGAAGAGATGGAGCAGGTACGCGCCGAGATTACCCGGCTGCAACGCGAGGGCAAGCTGGATAAGGTGGCGGAGCTGCAATACGGCAAGCTGCCGCAGCTCGAAGCCAAGCTGAAAGAAGCTGCGCATGCCGAGGGGCAAGGCGATAAGCCCAAGAACCGCCTGCTGCGTACTCAGGTCGGCGCGGAAGAAATCGCCGAGGTGGTGAGCCGCGCCACCGGTATTCCGGTTTCCAAGATGATGCAGGGCGAGCGCGACAAGCTGCTCAAGATGGAAGACAAGATACACGAGCGCGTGGTGGGACAGGATGAGGCGGTGAGGTTGGTGTCGGATGCCATCCGCCGCTCG
>CAITJF010000053.1 GCA_903892645.1 uncultured Nitrosomonadales bacterium
GCCAGCGCATCCTCCTTGAGTTGCGCAAGGTTAGCCGCTGCAACTGCTTCGCCGTCATCATCCTCTTCGCCATTATCGTCTTCGCCGTGCCCATGCTCGCCACCGTGGTCAACCCCTGCTACGACATCACTTTCAGCATCAATAAAACCGTCGATAACCTCGTCTGCGCGCAATTCGTCACGTGCAACTTTTCCGGCCAGCGCAAGGAGATCGGCAATTGTGGCGGGGCAAGCGGAAATCGCCTGAATCATGTGCTTGAGGCCTTCCTCGATGCGCTTGGCGATCACGATTTCATCTTCGCGCGTGAGCAAGCCAACCGTACCCATCTCGCGCATATACATGCGCACCGGATCGGTGGTACGGCCAAACTCCGAGTCCACCGTGGAGAGCGCCGCCTCGGCAGCCTCAACGGCGTCTTCATCGGCCGCCGCCACGGGAGCTTCCGACATGATTATGTTTTCGGTATCGGGCGCCTCATCGCACACGGTGATACCCATGTCATTGATCATGCTGACCACGCCTTCGATCTGCTCGACTTCCAGCATCTCAGGCAGGTGATCGTTGATCTCGCCGAAAGTCAGGTAGCCGCGTTCCTTGCCCAGAACTATTAGTGACTTCAGGCGTGTGCGCCGTGCCTCTACATCCTGTAATTGTTCTACGGGATTTATGAGATGTTTAGCGCTCGCAGCCTGTTTAGCATTGGCTGCTGCCTTCTTGGCACTGACGGTTTTTTTCTTGCCTTGCTGAGTCGCCATATCTGTGGATTCCCAGATAAAAATTAATTAGTGCGGAGATAAATACCGCTGAAAAGGGCGCGGATTATACCCGATTTTTCAAAACGTTGTCTTGGGGCAAGCTGCGCTGCCGTAACTGGCGATAGAGCGCCAGTTCCTGCTCATTCATACCCTTCAACCCCTTGGCCTCCAATACCCGCAATTGCTGCCCGCGCTGCTCTTCGCGCTGCTTGGCTAACATCCCGTGGAATTCCGCCGCTACGTCAAATTCCTCGCCCCACTGCATGATGTCAGCCTCGGCTGAGGCCAGCACCGCTTCGTGCGGCGTGCCCTGGAATTGCTGGATGATGGCGGCAGTGCTGACGACAAAATCCTGTTCGCGCAGATATTCGGCCAGCGCCGCCACTGTTTCCGCGCCGCTTCCTTCCACGCTCCATTCGACGGGCAGTTCGCGCGCCAGTTCCGGTTTTGCCAGCAGGCAACGCAGCAATGCGCGCAAACCGGGAAACCTATTGCGCGGTGACTTTTGCAGCGTACGGCGCGCAGGCGCCCCGACCGGTTTGATGGCGTACAAACCCTCCAGCTCGGCCTGAGTAATACCCGCCAGCGCTGCCACTTCCTTGCGCAACAATAGCGCGGTGGTGGGTGCCGCAATGGCCGTCAACAAAGGCTTGGCGCGCTCCAGCAAGGCGCTACGCCCCTCCTGTGTCTCCAAGTCAACTTGTGCGGACAGTTCACGCAATAAATAGCCGGATAGCGGCAGCGCCTCCTCGCCCAGCAAGTGTTCGAAAGCCTCCTTGCCATGTTCACGAATGTAACTGTCGGGATCATGCTCCGTGGGCAGGAATAAAAAACGCAACTGTTTGCCATCCTGTAAATACGGCAGCGCATTCTCCAGTGCCCGCCAGGCAGCGCGGCGTCCAGCACTGTCGCCATCGAAACAGAACACCACTTGTTCTGTCAGGCGCAATAGCTTCTGGATATGGAACGGCGTGGTCGCCGTGCCCAGAGTAGCGACCGCATAGTCGACCCCGAGTTGCGCCAGCGCCACCACGTCCATGTAACCTTCCACCACCAGCGCCATTTTCTCGGCACGAATGGCTTTTTGTGCCTGGTACAGCCCGTACAATTCCCGCCCTTTCTCGAACAGGGGCGTTTCAGGCGAGTTGAGATATTTCGGTTCACCCTTGTCCAGCACTCGTCCGCCGAAGCCTATGACCTGCCCGCGCGTATTCACGATGGGGAACATGATGCGGTCGCGGAAGCGGTCGTAGCGTTTACCCTCATCGTTCTCGATCACCAAGCCGGTTTCCAGCAGACTGGTATCCTGGTAATTCGTGAATGCGGCCTCCAGGCTCTGCCAGCCCTCCGGCGCATAGCCGATGCCGAAACGCGCCGCGATCCCCCCGCTCAGGCCGCGTCGCTTGAGGTAATCGATGGCGCGCGGCGTTTGCTTGAGCTGGTCACGGTAATAGCGCATCGTGGACTGCATTACCTCGTACAAGTCGGGCGCAACCTTGTGCTGCGCCTGTCCCGGCGCAGGCGCTTCGCGCGGCACGGTCACGCCGGCACTGCTCGCCAGCTCTTCCACCGCATCGACGAAGCTCAACCCGCCGTGTTCCATGACAAAGCCGATGGACGTGCCATGCGCGCCGCAGCCGAAACAGTGATAAAATTGTTTGCTCTGGCTGACCGTAAAAGAAGGGGACTTTTCGTTGTGGAAGGGGCAGCAGGCAACGAAATTGGCGCCTGCTTTTTTAAGCGGAACGTAACGCTCGATCACGTCCACGATGTCGAGGCGGTTGAGCAAATCCTGAATGAAGCTTTTTGGAATCACCCCAGTTCCGCTCCCGCATCTTGTCGGCGCCGATACGCCGGAGAATGTTTTTGGTTGATGCGAACTACAAAAATTACTGTGACAGCCGCGCCTTCACCAGCGCAGAAACCTTGCCCATGTCTGCGCGCCCGGCCAGTTTCGGCTTGAGCAACGCGATCACCTTGCCCATTTCCTGCGGCGATTTTGCGCCGCTGGCAGAAATGGCTTCAGCCACGGCTGCCGCGACCTCGGCCTCAGTCATCGCCTGCGGCATGTAAGTTTGCAACACAGCGATTTCAAACTTTTCGATATCGGCCAACTCCTGTCGGTTCGCCGCCTCGAATTGGCTAATGGAATCGCGCCGCTGCTTGATCATCTTTTCGATGATCGCAATCACGTCGGCATCGGAAAGTTCGATGCGCTCGTCCACCTCGCGCTGCTTCATGGCGGCGAGCAACAGGCGAACCGCGCCGAGGCGCGCCGTATCCTTGGCGCGCATGGCGTTTTTCATGTCCTCGGTGATTTGCTGCTTCAGGCTCATAAGGGCTTCAGCTCACAGGATAAGACGCAGGCCACGCGTTAATGCGTGTCACTTGGGACTCAATACAGCTTGGGGGGCAGAACCTGATTGCGCAGGCGCTTGTAATGGCGTTTTACGGCTGCGGCCAGCTTGCGCTTGCGTTCGGCAGTGGGCTTTTCATAGAACTCGCGGGCGCGCAACTCGGTCAGCAAACCGGTCTTTTCCACCGAACGCTTGAAACGGCGCATGGCCACTTCAAACGGCTCGTTTTCCTTAACACGTACAGTTGTCATGAACAAACTACCCTTCAACAAAAAATTTGAGGGCGCGATTCTATCAAAATACCCCCCTGCTCCACAACCTGAATTTAGCAGCCGTTTTAAAGCCATTGCGGGCAGCCGCTTAGCGGGCTTACTCGACTGTATCAAACAGCCATGCATCCATCGCCAGCAGCCCATACGTCATTACCCGGTTCAGATGCAGTGCACTATCAATCTTGTTTGCCGCTCCAAGAGCCACGAACAGCGGCAGTAAATGTTCATCGGTGGGATGGTTCTGCACAGTGCACGGCGCACGGCTGCGGTATTCGACGAGTGCCGGTAAATCGTCGGCGGCAATTTTTGCCGCAACCCAGTCGCGGAATTCCGTCACCCAGTTCGGTGCGGGCACGCCCTGCGGGTGTTTGAATACAGCGCCTAGGTTGTGAGTGATGGAACCGCTGCCGACAATTAGTACGCCCTGCTCGCGCAACGGGCGCAGGGCACGACCTAGGGCGACATGCCACGCCGGATTCCTGTCCGGTTGCAGCGAGAGTTGCGCGACGGGAATATCCGCCTGCGGAAACAAGAAACTCAGCGGCACCCACGCACCGTGATCGAGGCCATGTGTGTTGTCCAGTTGCACCGGAATGCCAGCCTGTTGCAGCGCGAGGGCTGCGGCTTGCGCCATTTCCGGTGCGCCGGGTGCGGGGTAGCGCAGCTTGTAGAGAGCTTCGGGGAAACCGCTGAAGTCGTGGATAGTTTCCGGCCGGCCGGCACGGCTGACAGTCGGGGTGCGTGTTTCCCAATGCGCCGAGATCACCAGAATGGCGGTAGGCTTGGGCAGTTGCGCACCGAGTTGCTGCCACGCCATGCCTGCCTCTCCTGCTTCGAGTGGTAGCATGGGCGCGCCATGCGAGAGAAACAGAACTGGCATCATTTTCGTATTCCGTTAGCTGAATGCACTAGCAGCAAGAATCTCAGGAAATATCTGATTAAAACAGCAGCTATTGCACCGTCACGCGCCCAAATTTGCGCTTGCCGACTTGTGCGACCACTACAGCGCCGGCCTTGAGTTGCAACGCCTTGTCGCTGACGCGCTCGCCATCCAGCTTTACTGCACCTTGGGCTATCATGCGCAAAGCATCTGAGGTGCTGTCCACTAAGCCGGCCTGCTTGAGTAATTGGGCAATACCGATGGCACCCTCGCTGGCGGTCACTGTCACTTCCGGCATGTCATCCGGCAATATGCCTTGCCTGAAGCGCGCCTCGAATTCCGCCAATGCCTGTTCTGCAGCGGCCCGGCTATGGAAACGGGTAACCATTTCCTGCGCCAGCAGCACTTTGATGTCGCGCGGATTGCGGCCTTGCTCCACCTCGGCGCGCCATTGGGTTATGGTGCTCATCGACTCGAATGACAGCAACTCCAGATAGCGCCACATCAAATCGTCTGGAACCGACATCAGTTTGCCGAATATTTCCTGCGGCGGTTCGGTAATGCCGACATAATTGCCGAGCGACTTGGACATCTTGTTCACACCATCCAGCCCTATCAGCAGCGGCATGGTGAGCACACACTGCGCAGGCTGCCCGTAATGTTTTTGCAGCTCGCGTCCCATCAGCAGGTTGAATTTCTGGTCGGTGCCACCCAGCTCCATGTCGGCCTTGAGCGCCACCGAATCGTAGCCCTGCACCAACGGATAAATAAACTCATGAATGGCGATAGACTGGTTGCCCTTATAGCGCTTGCCGAAATCATCGCGTTCCAGCATGCGCGCCACGGTGTGTGTGGCCGCCAGCTTGATTAAATCAACCGCACTGAATTTATCCATCCAGGTGGAATTGAACACGATCTCGGTCTTGTCCGGATCCAGCACCTTGAACACTTGCTCGCGATAACTCTGTGCGTTCTCCATTACCTGCTCGCGCGACAGCGGTGGGCGGGTTGTATTCTTGCCGCTTGGATCGCCTATCATGCCGGTGAAATCGCCGATCAGAAACAGGGCGTGGTGCCCCAAATCCTGCAACTGGCGCATCTTGTTGAGCAACACAGTATGTCCGAGGTGCAAGTCCGGCGCGGTGGGGTCGAATCCGGCCTTGATGCGCAGCGGGCGGCCCAGCGCCAGCTTCTGTTTTAGCTCGGCTTCCAGCAGCAGCTCGTCACAGCCGCGCTTGATCAGATCCAGTATTTTTTGTTGTGTCATGTTTTAAGTGTTTTTATCGTTAATCCAAACCCGTGCGATTCACCGCTCATCCCCACTTTTCCGCCGTTCATCTTTAGTGTTTTGCCTTTCATCCCGATGACCTGCAACTGGCCGGGCGGATTTTGAGCGGCATCGGCTTTCTGGTACAGTGGCGGCCAATCTGAAGCAGCAAGCGCTCATAAACTTATCAAAGAAAGCAATGGTCGGAGGCGCAAATGTTAACCCAAAACACCCTGACACAAGAACGCAAATTGAAACTGCGCTGGTTTGTTGCCATGTCCAGCCTACCCTTGCTTGGCGTGGTCACCGCATTCGGCATCGTGCCGCAGAATGGAATCACCGCTACCCCACTGAAAACCGTGGTAGAAGAAATTGCCCTGCCGCACGTCGCTCCGGCCACCAGTAATGCCGCCACTTTCTGGCGCAATGAGCGTGTGCAGCGCGGCGATACCGTGGCTGAACTGCTGCGCCGCCTGAATGTGGAAGATGCCGCTGCCAATGAGTATCTGCGTAATGATCGGGCCGCGGAATCCTTTCGCCAACTTTCCGCAGGCAAGGCCGTACAGGCTGAAACCAGCATGGATGGGGGTCTGCTGGCACTGCGCTACTTGAGCAACGGTGGCAGCCAGATCGTTATCGAGAAAAGCGTCGGCGGTTTCAAAGCCAGCGTGCTGCCCCCGCAGCTTGAACAGCGCATCTTCATGCGCACCGGCGAGATCAAGAGCACCCTGTTTGCCGCAACCGATGCAGCCGGCTTGCCGGAGCCGGCTGCCAATCAGTTGGCCGAAATTTTTGGCGGCGACATTGATTTCCACCGCGATCTGCGTAAGGGTGACAAGTTCACCGTGGTTTACGAAATGGCTTACAGCAACGGCGAACCGGTACGCACTGGGCGCATCCAGACTGCCGAGTTTATTAATCAGGGCAAATCCTACCGTGTGGTGTATTTTCAGACAGACAGCAGTCATGGCGACTATTACACCCCGGAGGGCAAGAGCGTACGCAAAGCCTTCCTGCGCTCGCCCCTAGAATTTTCGCGCGTCAGCTCCGGCTTCAGCCTGTCACGCCTTCATCCGGTGCTGGGTACATGGCGCGCGCATAAAGGCGTGGACTATGCCGCACCGGTAGGCACCAAGGTCAAGGTGACTGCCGATGGCACGGTATCTTTCGTCGGTAAGCAGGGTGGTTATGGCAACGTGGTCATGGTGGATCATCAAGGCCGCCATACCACCGTGTACGGCCATCTGTCCCGTTTCGCCAGCGGCCTGCATCGCGGGCAGCATGTTGGGCAGGGGGACGCCATCGGTTATGTCGGCATGACCGGCCTAGCCAGCGGCCCGCACCTGCACTATGAGTTTAAGATCAACGGGCAGCAACGCGACCCATTGCGTGTTGCATTGCCGGATGCCGCCCCAATCAGCGCACAGCAAAAAACAGCCTTCCAGGAAGCCACCAGCAGCCTGACTGAGCGTCTGGCCTTGTTGAGCAATGTCAGCTTGGCCAAACTTGACTAGATGCAGGTGTGAATAGCTCCGCGCTCTATGTAGGCATCATGTCCGGCACCAGTTTGGACGGTGTTGATGCCGCGCTGGTGGAGTTTGCCGATGGGCAAGCCAAGTTAAGAGGTGCGTACTATCAGGCCTATAGTCAGCCCATCAAGGATGTGCTACTCGCACTGCATCACCCCCCAGGCAATGAACTGCATCAGGCGCAATTAGTCGGCAACGAACTGGCGCGGTTGTACGCGGCAGCAACGGCAGCCGTACTGCAAGTAGGCAATACAACCCCCGATCACATTCGCGCTATTGGTTGCCACGGCCAAACCATCCGTCACTGCCCTGATCAAGGCTACACCCTGCAACTGGGTAATGCCGCGCTGCTCACCGAATTGACCGGCATTACCGTGGTCAGCGATTTCCGCAGCCGCGACATCGCGGCAGGCGGGCAGGGTGCTCCACTGGTTCCTGCGTTCCACGATCAAATGTTGCGCCATCCCGGCATTCACCGCGCCATCGTCAACATCGGTGGCATCAGCAACCTGACCAACCTGCCGCCAGCCCGTTCCGCCACCGGCTTCGACTGCGGCCCCGGCAACTTGCTGATGGATACTTGGTGTATGCAACACCTCGGCAAACCCTATGATGACAACGGCGCATGGGCGGCATCAGGCAGCGTGCTGCCCGCGCTGCTGGAACAAATGCTCAATGAGCCATTTTTCGCTCTGCCGCCGCCCAAGAGCAGCGGGCGCGATTTGTTCAACATGGAGTGGTTACGGAACAAACTGCAAGGCAGCGAACGAACAGAAAATGTGCAGGCCACCCTGCTGGAACTGACTTGCCGAACCATCGCGCAATCCATTCAACAATACTGCGTTGGCGCAAAAGAAATTTATCTCTGCGGCGGTGGTGCACATAACCAAATTCTGCGCAGCCGCCTCGCTGTCTTGCTATCTGATTGTGCTGTACAAACGACTAATGCACTCGGTGTGGATGGTGACTATCTGGAAGCCATCGCTTTTGCTTGGCTGGCGCAGCAAGCCCTGCACGGCAAACCCGCCAACCTGCCGCTGGTCACCGGGGCAAAGCATCCTTGTATACTGGGCGCGGTTTATCGCAATTCGTAGCCTATGCCATGGTTCGCAAAGGTTTTATTCCGCACAAAATACAAACGGGGCGCGATGCGCCCCGTAGTTTTTCAACCAAAAACTGTTAAACCGAGAATGACGAACCGCAACCGCAAGTCGTTGTAGCACTTGGGTTTTTGATGACGAACTGCGAGCCTTCCAAACTTTCCTGATAGTCGATCTCTGCGCCGGCCAGATACTGGAAACTCATCGGGTCGATTAGCAGTTGCACGCCGTTCTTGCTCATTACGGTATCGTCTTCGTTGGCCACTTCATCAAATGTGAAGCCATACTGGAAGCCGGAACAGCCGCCGCCACTGACAAATACACGCAGCTTGAGTTCGGTGTTGCCTTCTTCATCAATCAGTTGTTTCA
>CAITJF010000054.1 GCA_903892645.1 uncultured Nitrosomonadales bacterium
CATGCAACTGGCGCGTGGTTAAAAATGATCTTAACGCACCCAAAGCTGCTCACACTGTGGCAGGCAATACCGAGTACTTTGCTCCAACGAATCTGCAACTCGTGTGCTAACAGGATTTACAGCGTATTACCGCCCTGTCCTGGTTACGGAATAAGGGGCTAGTAAATCTCTGCACACCACACAAAAGGGTTGCGGCAACAAGCCACAACCCTTTTTATTTTTGTGGCACTTATCCCTTCCGATCACGCGAAATTCCGCTCGGCTCGCGCATCATAGCCGTTGCCGATATCTTTACCGCAATCACCGAGGATCGTCCGTACCAAATGGGAATGGATCGCATACGTTCAATCGCTGTCCTGGATCAGATGGTTCTCGACAAGGCAATCGACGGAGACATCGTTACAGTGCTGCGAAACAACTACGACGAATTCCATCATGTCCGCAGTATGTCACTAGGGCTTTAGGGAGAGATGGTGCTCGCGCACTTTCATCCAAAGTCATGCCGCCGTAGGAACAAGCACGGATATTTGCCAAGAAAACTGAAGGGTCTGGAGAATATCTATTGCGAATTTTGTGACGGGTATAATAGGCCGTAACTCTTTAATATAGAGTTTTAGGAAAATGAAACACAATCGCTTTTACAATTATGAATGGGACACCATTGCCGGCATACTGGCTGCTATAGCAGCCCTCTTCCTGCACCTGTTACATATTGTTGACGAGTACATCATTTTGCCCATCGTGCTCGCCCTGATGGCACTCCTGTTTCTCAATTTCATGCGCCACACGCGGAACAACGAGCGCACCGCCGTGCAGGTGGAACGGACACAGGAGATGGTGGCAAAAATCAAGGCATCCCTGACCATTCCGGATGTAGTGCTGATCGGCCCACGCCAATTGCACACGGCGAATGAACAGTTCGCCCGCAACATGCGCGGGGATGCTCTTGACTTCAGACATCACATCATCAACTCATGAACCGCCGGGTTATTTCTTTGAAAATTGCTGCACGACATGATTCCTGAAACATCCGAACTGACGTTAACCGAACCCGGCACCATTGGCCCTTGCCACGTTGGCCCTGATGCCTTGCTGGGCATCAAGCGCCAGCAGACCAATCCCACCCGCTGGAACGGACAGGGCTGGCAGGAGTTTGCCGCCGTACTACGCGATTGCGGCATTGAGTTGCGCGAAAATATTGCCGCGTGTGGCACATTTGCCACCGATGCAGGTGGCACGGCTTATGGTTTGCCGCATGGTGTGGTGATCGCGCGCAGTGCCGCACAAGTTTCTGCCTTGCTCAAGGTGGCGCAACAATTCCGCGTGCCGGTTACCGTGCGCGGCGGCGGGCTGACCACCGAGGGTGAGTCGGTTGCATTCGGCGGCGTGCTGCTGGACATGACCGGGATGAGCCGGGTGTTGCACGTCGACACCGAGGCGCTGACGGTGCGCACCGAGGGCGGGATTTTCTGGCACAGCCTGGCCGAGGAGCTGCGCCGCCACGGCATGGATTATCTTTCTGCGCCGCTCAACCTGACTTCTTCGGTCGGCGGTACGCTGGGTGTAGGCGGCATCGATGTCAATTCGCCGCGCCTCGGTTGCAGCGCCGATCAGGCGCTGGCGTTGCAGGTGGTCACCCCGCGCGGGGACATCGTCGAATGTTCGGATACGCAGAATGCAGAATTGTTTCAGCGCGTGATTCTGGGGTACGGGCAGTTCGGTGTGATCACCGAGGCCACGCTGAAAATTCGCCGCTATACGCCGCTACGCATGCATTACTTTTATTACGATTCGCTGCGCACGGCGGTCGAGGATATGCAATTGCTGAACCGGAACGATGCCAGCGACTATTCGGGCATCCTGACCATCATGGATTGCGCGGTGAATCTGCTGGTCGCCTTCGATTCGGACGAGCGTGAAGCGGCGTTCCGTGCGGACTGGCAGTCGCATCTGCGCGGCCACGGCGAATTCGGCTTTGCCTTGTGCATGCTGCGGCGCTATGCGTTGCGCCCGTGGAAAATTTCCGAGGCGTGGTATTTGTTGCAGCGCAAGCGTGAGCTGTTCCCCGAGTTTCGCCGCTCCGAGTATATGCGCGACGGTCTGATGTATGACCGCAGCGTGGTGTTTTCGCGCGCGGTGTGGAAGTTCTGGGGCAACAAGCAGATGGTAATTCCCGATCTAGCAACTTCGGCGGAGAAATTCGTCGAGGCGGTGGAGCGCGGCAACGCGGTGTGCCGCAAGTATTTTCCGCATTACACGCTGTATTGCGTCGGCATCAAGCTGCGCCCGGAGCATAAGCCGCATTACGAAATGTCCTGCATCCCGCCCGATGCCGAAGGCTGGGCCTACGGCTGCGAGTTCGAGCCGATGATGAATGACCGGGTGTACAGCCGGGATCATTTGCAATCGTTCAAGAACGCGATCTACGACATCGGCGTTGATCTGGGCGGCAGCTATTACCGCTTCGGCGGCATGATGAAAGGCTATATCCGGCGCGTATTCGGCGACGAAGTGGTGGATCGCCACCTGGCAATGAAACGCGAGGCCGACCCGGCGATGATTTTGAATCGGGATGTGATTTTTTGATGTTAAGCCTTTTCAAAAAAACACATGCCGCGCGCAAGACCTACAGCGACTGTAGCGGTTGCAGCCTGTGCCTGCTGGTGTGCCCGGTGTGGCGGCAGCGCCGGGATGTCAGCCTGACTCCGCATGGGCATGCCAAGGCCATGCAGCATGGGCTCAGTGCTGCCGATGCCGCCGCTTCGGCTGGGCATTGCACCCTGTGCATGGCCTGCGAACCGGTGTGTCCGGAAAATATAGACATCATTGGAATGATCCTTGAGCTGCGCCGTCAACTGGGCGCACCAACATGGTTGCACGACCTGCAAGCCGGAATTAACAAGGGAGCAGCACGCCCGGTCACATCAGCGCCCTCCTCCTCAAACATACTGCTGCCTGACCAGACGCTGTATGCGTACCCTGATACCCTGGCGCGGATTACCTCCTTGTTGGAAATCTCCCTCAGTGACGATGATGGCTCGGATATTTCGCTGGCACTTGAATCCGGCGCGGCCATTTCGAAGCAACGTCTGGAACGATTCCTTGCCCCACTAGGCCAACTGAAAAAAATCATCGTCGCCGACGGCTTGTTGCTGCGCCACATGAAACAATGGCTGCCGAATGCAAATATCATCGGCTTGGGCGAGGCGCTCAGCGGCCATGCCGGTGTGCGCCGTGGCTTGCGCGCAACCGACCTGTATGTGATCGAGCCGCGCGCGTATCATTCGAATTACCAACATCTGGTCAAACACTATGATCGCTTGCGCGCTGCCCACGGCTGCACTTTCAACCTCGACCTGCAACGCATCGCCATTCCTGCCACCGCGCACAATCTGCCGCAGCGGCTTGGGCTGGCGGCGTCGAGCGATGACGGGCAGACGCACTGGGTTCTGCATGGCCGCAGCATTACGCGTATCGTGGTCGAGAGCATGGAGGAGCGTGCTGTCCTTGAGAAAGTCAGCGGTTTTCCGGTGGTGCATCTAGCGGATTTGGCGGATGATGGTCGTGATACCTGTTAATACAACAAAATTGAAATTTAATTCCGATCGGCCTGAGCTCGTCGAAGGCTATTCATGCTTCGACAGGCTCAGCACGAACGGCCTTGTGGAAAACAAAGGTAATTGTGAGACACTGTATTGAGGAATTTATTGAAGGGATTTTGTTTTAATGCGCACTGTTGATGTCATTATCGTCGGTGCAGGTCTTGCCGCCGCCGCCACCGCCAAGCGTCTGGTAGATGCCGGCCTGGAAACCATCGTGCTGGAACGGCAGAAATTGCCACGCCACAAGATTTGCAGCGGCATTTTGTCGCCGCGCGGGCATCGATTTTTGCTTGAGAATTTCGGCCCTTTGCCGCGCGAAGTGCTGCATGATCCGGTCTCATGCCGAGGCGTCACTTTCCACTTTCCCAGCATGGTGTCGATGCCGATGGATTTTTTCGGCGGCACGACCCCGCACCTGCACCGCAAAGAGGCCGATCATTGGGCGATCCAGCGCAGCGGGGCGGAAATCCACGACCAGACTTCGTTTGTCGGGCTACAGGACAACGGTGATCACGTGATCGTCAATGCAAGAAAAATGGGCGCGCCGGTCGAGTACCGCGCGCGCCAGGTCATCGGCGCGGATGGGCCGAGTTCGCACGTGATCCGTGCGATCTATCCGGATTATCCGCAGTCCATTCCGTGGTTTTTTGTCGGGCAGAAATTCCACGACATCATCGAGTGCCCGCTGGATGAACAATATTTTCATTTCTGGTTTCATCCTGGCCTCGGGCACTACACCTGGAGCCACGCCCGCGATGGGCGGCAGATCATCGGCGTGGGTTTCAAGCGCGGCGACAATTTCGCGAAGAAGCATGAAAATGTGGTGAATTATCTTTCCGACAAGCATGGCGTGCGCCTGGGTGACCCCGTTGATGACGAAGGTTGTGGAGAAAATTTCGGGCCGTCGCTGATCAACCGTTATGTATTCGGCAAAGGCAATGTGCTGATCACCGGACAGGCGGCGGGTTTTCTCAACATGATTGGCGAGGGCATGAGCTGCGCGCTGCATTCCGGCGCAATTTGCGGCGAAGCCGTGGTGGAAGCCAGACTACGCAACCGCCCGGTGCAGGAGATGTACCGCAGGATGATCGCCTCGGAAGTACGCCGCACCTCAGACCAGTGGAACCCGCTCAAGGTTGCTTTCGACCGTCCGCACGAAGCCGATTTCCCTGCTGCACTGATGGCGCTGGGCTGGCGCGACCGCGCCAAGGTGCTGCGCGACATGTGGCGCTTCGTTGTGTTGTACAAGGAATTCAAGTGGGGTCGACAAATCATGCGTGCCGCCATGCAGCGGCCTTTGATCGGCGGGTATTCTATGCAGCGCTGGCTATAACTGAAGCAGCCTTATTCTAAAAACGACAAGAACTTTTCGGATGTCCTAAAAACTTTTGGCCGGGCACCCGTAGGAGCGGGCCATGCCCGCGACCAAGGTGTTCGCG
>CAITJF010000055.1 GCA_903892645.1 uncultured Nitrosomonadales bacterium
CACAACAGGAGATTGATACGGCAATGAACAGATTGAACAACCGACCCAGAAAAAGACTTGAATACAAAACACCCAGTCAGGTATTCTTCAAGTCAGGCGTTGCACTTCAAACTTGAACTCGCGTTTCACCTTTGGCATCAAAAAGAATTTCATTTGCCTTGGCATACTTGCCTTCTTCGAAGAGAGCTTTTGCCGAGTCCATCATCCTGTGAATTTTGTCGCTATCGAGTTTTTTAACATTCTTTGCACTACCTTCCTTAACAATGGCCTCATAGTTCTGCGCATAGGATGCCTCCAACTCATTAACGCCTTGTACCAGATCATCGAAGTTGTTTTTGGCTTTCTTCTGCATAAATTCTGATGGGACAAGCCGCGCTGCCTCAGTCATCAGTCCATATGCCTCATCAATCTTTGTTTTGGATAATTGAAGATTATCTGAATCAAACGCACTCTTGCCTATAGTAAGCATTCCTTGAGCGTCTTTAAATTTCGCCTTGGCCTCTGCGTTGCTGCTCGCTGCAATGCGTTTTGCCGAATCTGATTTGTTGATGGACGTTTCCAAAAAATTGATTTTTTGTTTAAGCTCAGCTTTGTTCACCGTTGGAATGACCAACTGGACTGATGTGGTAGCTATCGTCGGTTCCGGAATTTCTATTTTGCTTTCCTCTCCTGGATTGACAATATAGATTTGGCCACCCATAAATTTGTGGTTACGGCATTGGTAATAAATGACATCGGGTGTTTCAGCAGTGGGTTTGAAAGTGACAACACCTTTATATATAAATTGGCCCTCAACACCTTCGGTTAGTGTACCTGTACCCCAACCAATCGGATTGGTCGAGAGATAGAAATCATGCATGACACCGGTATCAATATTAAAAGTATAGGTTTTCCCTCGAACCAAAACCAGCGTACGGCCTTGTACACCATTAACAACAAGGGCAATCGGGCTGCCTTCATTGAAATGAGGGTGAGTTTGATCCTTGGGGGCAGACACAACGGTAAAATCATATTCTGATGATCTTGCCTGTGCAGCACCACCCATTGCAGCTCCTCCAAATGCTGGAACCATAACACTAAGAAGAAGCGCCGCAGCATAAAGAATTTGCTTAAAATTAAATTGGAATTGCATAGCCTATTTTCTCCAAAAGAAATTCAACGCAGACGTGAGGTTCTCCCGGTTTTCCGTCATTCAATGAGAGGGATTTTTATGCTATCAGATTCCATTCTACTGGGTGATGAGAAAGCTGGAGGTGAACTTGGGTACTGGTGAGCGGTTGCCTTATTACTTTGACCTTTGCTTTAGGGCACGAATTTGTCGTTCGCGAGAGGCGGTTTGTCGACACGAGTCAGAACTTCGCACATCGCCACACAAGAATGTAAAACGGGAACCTAAGCCCCCGTTCTGGAATGAACATGATTACACTAAATAGAACTCAGGCAAGAAATACCTTTATGTACATGTTCCTTTATCTTTAGGGCCTGCGCCTTCAGGTTTTTCGCATTTGTTAGAAGCACATACTTTATCTCTTTTACATGCTGTACCTTTTGCCAAGGGTGCTTTACATACAGGTGGATCCATGGCGAGAATACAGACTGTCCCTTTAGCACACTCAGCATCAGGATCACTCGCCGAAGCACCACATTTAACATCATCTGCAAAAGATACTTGCGATAAGGAAAACATTGACACAATCATCGCCATTGATAATAAAAATTTATTGAACATATTCTTATCCCCTTTTGTTGTTAATGAATTACAACGGTGTTTCTTGCCCATTCCGATTAAATGATGCGCTTTGGGTAAAATGCCGTCAAGCTATTAAGATAAAAAATGTGAAAACGAAGTTTGCGAGGCAAGTCTTCGAGAACACTTTATCGCTCACACAATAATTTGGGTAATTTGCGAATAATCACTATTGGCACATAGCTGCCGGTCGCGAATGGCTGCTTTTAACTGCGGATTCAACTGATCGATGCAACAGATTGGCTGAATCGTTCAGCGGGCGTTTCGTAGTTAAGTGTCTTCCTGGGTCGGGTATTTAATTTCCTCGCTACCCCATTTAGCTCGGCTTGCGAGTAAGTGGAAAGGTCTATCCCCTTGGGGAAATACTGCCTCAATAGCCCGTTCGTATTCTCATTAGTCCCTCGCTGCCAAGGATTCTGAGGGTCACAGAAGTAGACCTTAATATCAGTCGCTAACGTGAAACGCTTGTGGTCTGCCATCTCCTTACCTCGGTCCCAAGTCAGCGATTTGTAGAGTTCCTGCGGTAATTTGTGAGCATTTTTGATCAACGCGTTGATGACCGTTTCGGTGTCTTTGCTGGCGACCTTCACCAGCTTCACGTAGCGCGTATGACGTTCGACGAGGGTCGCAATCTGGCTATTCCCGCTTCCACACAGCAGGTCGCCCTCCCAGTGACCGGGTACAGCACGATCTGCCACGGAGGCCGGACGCTCGCTGATCGATACCGCATCAGCAATTCTGCCGTGATTGTCTGTCTTCTGCGTATGATGGCGCGAGCGGCGCATGACTCGTGTGCGCCTCAAATGCTGCACCAGCTCTTTCTTCAGGGCCCCACGGGCTTGAATGAAGAGGCTGCGATAGATGGTCTCGTGTGACACTTGGTAATTCTCGTCGCTTGGGTGAGTATGCTTCAGCCATCCGGCAATCTGTTCCGGCGACCACTGCCGCTGGAGCTTGTCTGCCACAATGTGCGCCAACGTCCGGTTCTCGGCCAGTTTACAGGTCTTGGGGCGACGTGTCCGATCCCAGGCCGCCTGGTCGGCTTGACTCGCCCGATAGCATTCTTGGCCACCGTTGCGCTTGAGCTCGCGGCTGATGGTGGATGGCGCCCTACCGAGCAGCGTTGCTATCGAACGGATCGAATGACCCGCCACCACTGCACGCGATATCTCTTCACGCTCAGACAAGGTCAACGCCAATTTCGAACGGCATCGTGGCTCCGGTCTTATCCCCCCACTTTCAGCCAGGATGCGTTGTATCGATGCGTGGTTTCGATCAAACAACTGGGCAATCTGCTGGAGGGACTCGCCTTGCTGCCAGCGGTCCCACATCAGAGCTTTCTGGCTTTCCGTGTAATAGATACGTGGTCTTTGCTTCATCTGCAACACTCCTTCTTCTGCTTACGCAGATTCTAGTATGTTGCATCGACCGGTTGAAGCCGCAACTATGCGTTCGACGCTTGACGGTAACTGACTCCCCGATCTGGATTCGAACTAGAGAGCACTCCATTCCCAAGGCCTATATATTTTGGCCTATATGCGTTCCATCCCACCTCCCCTCAAGCAATCATCCCCGCTGCAACGGTGTTGTTAGTAGCCTCATCAATCACGATAAAGCTTCCGGTAAAGCGGTTCTTGCTGTAGTGATCCAGCGCCAGCGGTTGTTGCACTTTCATCGCCACACGCGCGATGTCGTTCATGTTAAGTTTATTTGTTTCGTGATGCGCCAGGGTATTCACATCCACGCGATATTCGAGGTGCGAGAACAGGCTCTTCACCATGCGTGTGGTGTGTTTGATGATGTATTTACGATTGAGATCGAGCGGCGCTTCGGACAGCCAGCACAGCATGGCTTCGAACTCCTTTTCCACCTTGGGGGGGTTGGCACTGGTCTTCACAAACATGTCGCCGCGCGAGATGTCTATTTCATCATCCAGCGTGAGCGTGATGGATTGCGGCGCGTAGGCACGTTGCAGATTGCCGTCGTAGGTGACGATCTCTTTTACCTTGCTGGTGCGGCCAGATGGCAGCACGGTGATCTCGTCGCCGACCGCGATCTCGCCCGATTCGATGCGCCCCATGTAGCCACGGAAATCGTGATATTCCTGCGTCTGCGGGCGGCACACCCATTGCACCGGGTAGCGGAAGTCGGCGGTGTTCACGTCGTAATCAATCACCACGTTTTCCAGGAATTCCAGCAACGGCGCGCCTTTATACCAGCTCAGGTTGTCGCCGTGCTCCACCACCATGTCGCCGTTCAGGGCGGACATCGGAATGCAGGTCACGTCATGGATGCCGAGCTGCGCGGCAAAGGCGCGGTACTCGGCGACGATGGCGTTGAAGGTATCTTCGGAGTAATCCACCATGTCCATTTTGTTCACGGCCAGCACGATGTGCGGCACACCAACCAGGCTGGCAATGAAGGTATGGCGGCGCGTCTGCGTCAGCACGCCCTTGCGCGCATCGATCAGGATGACCACCAGGTTTGCCGTGCTCGCGGCGGTAACCATATTGCGCGTGTACTGCTCATGCCCCGGCGTGTCGCCGATGATGAACTTGCGCTTGGGCGTAGCGAAGTAGCGGTAGGCTACGTCTATGGTGATGCCCTGCTCGCGCTCGGCTTGCAGGCCGTCGGTGAGCAACGACAGGTCAACGGCAGCCATGCCACGCTTTTCGCTGGTCTTGGAGATGGCGGAAAGCTGATCCTCGAAAATGGATTTCGAGTCGTGTAGCAGGCGCCCGATCAGCGTACTCTTGCCGTCGTCTACACTGCCGGCGGTGATGAAACGGAGTAGTTGTGTTGCGTTACTCATAATAATTTCTTTCTTAAATTCAATTTAACCTGCCCCATTCGTGCTGAGCCTGTCGAAGCATGAACGTTCACCCTTCGACAAGCTCTGATGGGACTACTAAGTATTGAACTAAGCACGATAACCCTGTGCTAAGTCCCTACTTAAGGGCGAGCGGCTTGGGAGGGATTAGAAATACCCTTCCTTCTTGCGCAGCTCCATCGAAGCCTCGGATGTCTGGTCGTCCATGCGTGTCGCACCACGTTCGGTGATGCGCGTGATCGAAGTTTCCTCGATGATCTCCTGTGCATTGCGCGCGTAAGATTCAACCGGCGCGGTGCAGGTCATGTCGCCTACCGTGCGAAAACGCACCGAGAGCACTTCCACTTTCTCTCCCGCCTTGGGCTGCACCAGATGCGACACCGGTATGACTGCGCTGCCACGGCGGATCACTTCGCGCTCATGCGCGTAATAAATTTCCGGGATATGCAGATTCTCGCGCGCGATGTATTCCCATATATCCATTTCCGTCCAGTTGCTGATTGGAAACACGCGGATGTTTTCGCCAGCGTGAACACGCGTGTTGTAGATGTCCCACAACTCCGGCCGCTGGTTCTTCGGGTCCCACTGTCCGAATTCGTCGCGGAACGAAAAGATGCGTTCCTTGGCGCGCGCTTTTTCCTCGTCGCGCCGCGCGCCGCCCATGCATGCGTCGAAGCCGAATTCGGCGATAGTCTCCAGCAGGGTCACGGATTGGTACGGGTTGCGCGGTTTATCCAGGTCTTTAATGACGATGCTGCCGCGCTTAATGGAGTCTTCCAGCGAACGCACGATCAGCCGCTCACCGAGATCGGCGGCCAGCTTGTCGCGGGTGGCGATCACCTCGGGAAAATTGTGCTCGGTGTCGATGTGCACCAGCGGGAACGGAAATTTCGCCGGACGGAATGCTTTTTCCGCCAAGCGCAACATCACGATGGAATCCTTGCCGCCGGAAAACAGCAGTGCCGGATTTTTGCACTCCGCCGCGACCTCGCGCATGATGTGGATGGACTCGCTTTCCAGCGCATCCAGGTGGGTAAAGGTGTGTACGGTCATCTTCAATTTTCTTTCATTTCTTCAAACGTCAAAATCAACCTTGTTTTGTGGGTTTTGGCTTCGACTAATGCCGCGCTACTCGCGGCGTAAGTCTTCACCGAACCCCGGAAATACAGGCTACGCCTGTTTCAAAATAATGGGTTTGACTACGTGCAAGCCACATTCTTTTAGGATTTTGGTTCCGACTAACGCCGTGTGTTCCACACGGCATAAGTCTTTACCGGAATCCACAGGACAAACGAGCTACGCTCGTTTCAGAATGCGGCTTGCTGCATGCAAGCCACATTCCTTGTCCTCCGGATTTTCCCACCACCACCTGCCGGCGCGAATATCTTCGCCCGCGGTAACGGAACGGGTGCATGGTGCGCAGCCGAGGCTGGGGTAGAACTGGTCATGCAGCTTGTTGTAAGGCACATCATTCTGCCTGATATAGGCCCACACGTCTTTATTCGTCCATTCCAGCAGCGGATTGAATTTTTGCAAGCCGAAATCAGCATCAAACGATGACACCTCCATGCTGCCGCGCGTGACCGCCTGGTCGCGGCGCAATCCGGTAATCCACGCTCCCTTGCCCCGTAGCGCGCGGCGCAATGGTTCGACCTTGCGCACAAAGCAGCAGCTTTTGCGCAATTCCACGCTGCCGTAAAAACCATTCACCCCGTTTTGTGCGACATACTTCTCCACCGCCGCACTATCCGGAAAATACACCTTCAACGGTATGCTATAGCGGTCAGATACCTCCTGCATCAAGTCGTAGGTTGCTTGCGGCAGGCGTCCGGTATCCAGGCTGAACATTTCGATGTCCATCTGGTGTTTGGCAATCAGGTCGGTCAGCACCATGTCTTCCGCGCCCAAACTATTGGCAAAGCAAACCGGGGAGAAGTCGCGTATAGCCTGTTGCAGTATGGCAACCGCCTGGTCAATTTTTTGTTGCATATCCATGTCCACCTCCTATACCAGCAATCCGGCAGATGCTTCCGTTAAATCAAGGTGTGCGTCTTTTTCCATCACGAATGCCCCCACCTTCACCGTCCAGCTATCCACAGCCGCGCTGATCGGCGCAAGCTCTTCGTTGCCGATCTCATCCGCATTCGCCAGAGCGGTAACAGCCTTTGCAAACTCGTCAGCAACCGCGCCGGGGGTAAGTTGCCGCAACTGGCCGGCAAGCTTGCCCAAATCCTCCTGGCGCATCCCGCCCAAAAACTGCGCCACACCCGAGCCAAGTAACCGCAAAATCGCCTCATTGCACTGCGCCGCCTCGTCGTATTTGCGCTGGAACACCAGTGCGTTGCGGTATTCACGTTCATGTGCGGCTTCGAAGAAGTTCGCACCGATCAATACTTGTGATGCACCCGCGCATTCGCCGCCGCCCAGATTCAGCACACGAAAATCGCTGGTATCGCCATGGTCACGCATTACTTCCGCGACATCTTCGGCTTTCACTTCGATGATATCCGCCAGCAACTGTTTGAAAGAATCCGGCTGCTGCAACCGCGTCCAGGCAAAGAAACTTTCTGCGCCGCTGTCCCGGTATGCCTGCTCCACTCGCGCAATCGCCTGTTCTGCACGCGCAGCCGGCACCGCCGGGCCTTTCAGTGCCAGCGCACCGCCTGCCATGCCGCTGCCGCCAAAATACATCTGGTAGTGCGGCACCAGCTTGCCGTGCATGCGCTTGCCCTCACCGTATATGCCGATATCGCCAGTCTCCGGCTGCGCGCAACCGTTGTGGCAACCCGACACGCGGACGCGCAAATCCTTTACTCCGCCGGACAGTTTGGGCGCCAGCACCGTGCTGGAAGTAATCCCCAAGCGGCAAGTGGAGCTGCCGGGGCAAGCCGTTACGTTGTCGCCTGCGCCAGGTTCGCGCAAGCTCAGCGCGGCCAATCCCGCCCGTAGCGCAGCAACCTGCCCTTGCGCCACGTTCAGGATGGCAAAATTCTGATCCTGCGAGGTATGCACCTCATTCAAACCATGTGTACGCAATAACCTTGTAATGCCGCGCATTTGCGCCACACTCAAGTCGCCCAAAGGCACCGCGACCGGCAGCACGAACAGCCCCGGCTGATGTTGCGCAAACAGTTTGCGCGGCGCGCCGGGACCGGGAGCCTTGCTGTCAATTTGTTCGCGCCACCCGCCTTTTGGATACGGTTGATCAGCAAGGGCTTCCCTGGTGCGGGCAAATTCTTCGCGGTACTTCTCCAAAAAGCCCTCAACGCCGAAACGCTCGACCAGAAACTTGATGCGCGATTTGGCGCGCTTGGTGCGATCCGAATACTTGTTATGCAAGGTCACCAGGGCTTCCAGCGAAAACAGCAGTTCCTGTTCGGGAATAAACTCTTCCACTACGATGGACTCGCGCGGCTTATGGCCTAAGCCACCGCCCGCCTTCACCATGAAACCATGCTGTCCGCCCTTCTTGACCGCCACCACGCCGCAGTCTTGCAACAGCGATTGCGCGCAATCCGCCTCGCAGGCGGAGAAACTGATCTTGAACTTGCGCGGCAGCTGCTGGTTGAGCGGATTGCGCAGGAAATGCTGCACCGCGCCGCTCACATGCGCATTGACATCCACATGCTCGCGCGGACACACGCCCGAGAGTGCGCAAGCAGACATATTGCGCACCGCATTGCCGCACGCCTCGCGCGAGGTTAGCCCGGCCTCGGCCAAGCGGCGCATTGCCCCCGGTATCTTGGCCAGAGGAATAAAATGTATCTGGATCGACTGGCGCGTGGTGATATGCGCAACATCCCGCTGCGCATAGGTTTCCGTCACATCCGCCAATGCGTCCAGTTGCGCGGGTGTCAACCGCCCGCCGGGCACCTTGACGCGCAGCATGTTTACGCCTTCCTGGCGCTGGCCGTATACGCCCTGTTGCAGGCGGACGGCGGTAAAGCGGTCGGCGTCTATATGGCCGTTAAAGAAGGTCTGCACCGCTTGCTCAAAGCGGTCAATTTCCTCGAAATCAGACAGGTTTTGTGTGTTTACGCTCACAGTGTTTTCTCCTTACAAAATTCTTATGACACCATCAGCTTGCCGCCGATAATTATCAGCATGGCCGCCAGGATCGGGCGCAACACCCGCTCCGGTATTTTTACGCCGAGGTGACTGCCGAGGTAAATCCCCGGCAGTGAACCCAGCAGCAGGCTGCCCAGCAGCCCGAAATTCACCGTACCCAGAGCGGCATGTCCCAGTCCAGCCACCAGCGTGAGCGGCACCGCATGCGCGATGTCGGTGCCGACGATCTTGGCCATCGGCAAACGCGGATACAGAAACAGCAGCACCACGACACCCAGCGCACCAGCGCCAACCGATGAGATAGTGACCAGCACACCCAGCACCGCGCCGGTCAGGATGGTGGCGCCGGTCAAGTGGTGCGCATGCAGCTCGTACACCACGCCGTCTCGGCTGCGCCCGAGTTTCTGCAAATAGGGTTTGAGCAGCAAGGCCAGCGCCGTCAGCACCAGGGCGATGCTCAACACGCTGGTAATCAGCGACTTCAGGTGCTTCTCGTCCAGCGCCAGATGATGCAGCAGCAGCATGCTTAACAAGGCTGCAGGCAGGCTGCCCAACGCCAGCAGCTTGACCACTCTCCAGTCTACCGTACCGCGTTTGCTGTGCGCCCAACTGCCGCCCATCTTGGTCAGTGCCGCATACAGCAAGTCAGTTCCCACAGCAGTGGCCGGGGCGATACCGAACACCAGCACCAGCAGCGGCGTCATCAGGGAACCGCCGCCGACGCCGGTGACCCCCACGATGAAGCCGACCAGAAAACCGGATAATGTGTACATCCAATCCATGCGCAACCGCTCCTTACAAATTCAGGTCCGCATTGTAGTTAGGCCCAGTTATACTTCTAAATACTTTATTGTTAGAATGTTATAACTATTAGTAATATAGGAATATAGCCATGAATCTGCAGCAACTGCGCTACCTCAACGAAATCGTGCATCAAGGGCTGAAAATCTCCAATGCGGCGAATGCGCTGTACACCTCGCAACCCGGCATCAGCAAACAGATAAAATTACTCGAGGAGGAATTGGGTATCGAGATTTTTGTACGCAACGGTAAGCGCATCGCCGCCATCACCGAGCCGGGCAAGGCCGTTCTGGCCATCGCCCAGCGCATGCTGCACGATGCGGAGAACCTGAGGGAGGTTGCCCAGGAATTCCACTCGCAGGATAGCGGCCACTTGACCATTGCCACCACCCATACCCAGGCACGGTATGCCCTTCCCCCCGTGGTCAAGCAATTCATCAAACGCTATCCCGGCGTAAAGCTGGGACTGCATCAGGGCAACCCGACCCAGATCGCCGAACAAGTGTTGAGCGGTGAAGCCGACATCGGCATCGCCACCGAAAGCCTGTCGCTCTACGACGATCTCGTCACGCTGCCGTGCTACGAATGGAACCATTGTGTCATCACTCCGTTGCGCCACCCCTTGCTGGCTGAGAAGAAACTGACGCTGGCAAAAATCGCGCAATATCCCATCATCACCTACGACTTCGCATTTAGCGGACGCGGCAAAATCAATGCTGCATTCGAAGCGGCAAACATCCAGCCGAACATCGCGCTGACAGCGATTGATGCAGACGTGATCAAGACCTATGTGGAATTGGGGCTGGGCATCGGCATACTGGCTAAAATGGCCTTCATACCCGAACGCGACAAACATTTGCGTATGATGGATGCGGGGCATCTGTTCAAACCCAGCACCACGCGTGTCGCCATCCGCAAGAACGAATACCTGCGCGGCTATACTTACGATTTTATCGAGCTATTTGCCCCGCACCTGACCCGCGAGGTCGTTGCCAAAACGATGCACGCTCCGCTCTTGCAGGAGAAATAAAGCTCTTGATCGTCTGTGGAATGGCAGCATACACGGCCATGAAACAGGAAAATCCGGGAACGCGCAGCATGGTGCGCCGGGTTTGATCGAACCTTTGCAGGAATGAAGGTAACGCTCCTGACAATTCGACACGGAAGTTGATGTTGATAGCGAGCATTGCTGAGTAATCGGATTAATCCTAGAAAAGCAATACAACTCTTAGGAACGGGCCATGCCCGCAATCACATCCGAAGGGTGTTATAAAACAGCTTGCGGGCATGGTCCGCTCCTACAAAATGGATCATCCAAAAAGTAAGTTGCATCAAAAGCGTGAGGATCAATCATCACGCTAGTTTGCATAGGAATGCAAACAGCCAACTATCGTTTTAGTGCGCATGACGGAGTGGAGAGCTACGATATCTTCAACTGTGACTTTGATTTTCTACCCGGCGCTGCTGGAGGAATATATCCAACTAACCGGCAGCTTATTCCCTCGATCTTCTTGTCCTTCTCGAACCTGATCGAATGGCACGCCATAATCTCTCCTCTGGCAGCAAGTTCTGCCAAATGGATATGCACGTTAGCAAGTGAAATGCCTGTGGCTGCAGCGATCTCCGTGTCGAGCCGCTCACCATTTTTTTTCAGGTATTGCAGAATTTCTTTCATAGATTCATTACCAAAAACAGTGGCGAGCCTCACCCTTTTACTCGAAAAATCCATCATGACTAAGTTGGATTAACGAATTGTTTTGCAGATGGATGTCTGCAAATCTTACCATCTCTATAATAAGCTGCCCACTGACACCTAACTCCTTCCATCAGGCACTCCATTATGGCGGTGCCACCAAGCGGGCGAGCCCGGCAGGCATTGATGCTTTTCGTATGGCTATCGGGTTGTGGCGTTGTGGAGTTTACTTGATCCATTGCCAATTTACTCAGTTTTGTTATACACCAAAACAGGATACATTTTCGCAAGCATTGGATAAATATGCCGAAAGCTCTAGATATATATAGGCATATATAGGCAAGTTTTGAAGGTGTTTCGTTGCCTGCGCAACAGTTTTGGTAATTTACGAATGGCTGCTTGGCAATACAGCCTATTTGCCAATAGCTTTTTATTTCCATTCATAATGGATCTGCACAAATTACACGCTGGGTAAATTCAGCACACAATTCACAACCCAACTTATGCCCGAAAAATCATCCTCATGAGCTATGCCGCAGGTTGTAATCGACCAGACTTCCCTATAGCCGGTAACATATTAAAAGTGCGCATTAAAATCGCTCCGTTCAATAATGGGAAGCCCCTTACTGATGGAATAAGCTCGCGCCCAATATTTTTCTGCCTGTTTCAAGGAGTCCAGAACGATCATGCTCCTTGTTTCATGGTTGAAGATAATGTGCAGGGGCGTGCTTCCTCGCCACCTTATTACCCGGCATCCATGTCACCACTTTCGTTCGTACGCTTTGGCTTGTGCGCCTTGATGTTACCGTGAAGTTTGCGTGCATAGTCCTCAAGCTGGCGTTTAGCGGCATCGAAGGCATCGCGCAAGGCCACATAAACATCTTCGGCATGGTCGTGGTTAACCACAATCTCACTGCCCGGTACACCGATATCGATGCGCACATTGAACTGCTTGCCCTGATGGTGGTGCTTGTGCGGCACCTCGACCACTACCCGGCAAGACATAATGTGATCAAAGAATTCCTCAAGTTTTTTCGCCTTGTCACGAATGTGCGTTTCCAGCGCCTCTGAATGTTCAATATCACGGATGGTAATTTGCAATGGGAGCTGCATAAATTTCTCCTTAAAATTTGAGCCGAATTAGCGGCGACTCATGGTTTCTTTTTTCTGTTCATGCGCCACCAGCTTGGCAAGCGCCAGCAATTCTTCCGCCAGAAGTTCCAACAGGTCATCCAAGGCAAGAATGCCAACCAGCCCGCCGCTGAAATTCACCACCGGCAAGCGCCGCACCCCTTTGGCGCGCATATACTGGATTGCCTCGAACAGGCCGATATTTTCCTTCACCGTGGCAAGCTCGAGCGCCATGATGTCGCCTACCGTGATGACCATCTGATCGAGTTCAGGAGCCATGATTTCCACCACGAGATCGCGGTCTGTGACGATACCAACCGGAACCCGCACACCGCCGCGATCTTCGACCACTACCACATCACCGACGTGATGCTGGCGCATGAGCTTGGCCGCTTCCAGAACGGTGTCATTGCGCTGCACGACTATGACTTCGCGGTTACAAATTTTACTGACAGGCATGATGAATTCCTTGGCGAATTTTAGGATGAAGTGCAATTTTGAGTAACGCAGGTCAGGTGGGCGAGATGCGGTAGTATCCGTGCCTTTTGACCGGCA
>CAITJF010000056.1 GCA_903892645.1 uncultured Nitrosomonadales bacterium
CCTTTTGCCATTTTGGTCATCTTCTGACCGGCAAGGGTTTTCTCAACAGCGTTTGACTTGGCCATCTGAACGCTTTGGCCCATCTTGGCAGAGCCGCCTTTGGCATAGCCTGCGCACTTGGCAGCCGACATGTCTTTGGCGGTTTTGCTGAAATTAAAACCTTTAACTTTTCCGACGGACATGGGTGGCTCCTTATGCGCTGGCGTAGGTTTTGATACATTCGAGGACGATGGTGTACATGTCGCCTGCGCTTGCGTCAGAGGTAGTAAACAAGACGTTGCCGTTCACGCCAGTACCTGCGTTGTTTTGCAAGCCACCGAAAGATGAGAAATCCATCAGGTATGTTGTGTTCTGAGGAATTACCCACGTAAACAAGTCGGTTGTGGCATCCCACAGGATCCTAACTTCCATACCGTGCGTGCTGGCCCAGATCTTGTTGATCTTGACCCCATTGCATGCGCGGCCATATGCGTTGACGGCCAAGGTGGTCACGTCGATCTTCACAACCGCCGTTTCGCCAGTGCCGTCTGAAATGTTGGTGTATTTGCCGATGAACAACCGCTCACCGTCGAGTAGTTTTTGTGATGCTACTGTATCAGCCATATCAATCTCCTAAAAGTAAGGGGGCCGAAACCCCCTTGAGCCAAATTAAGCGATTGTGACGCCTTTGGATCCAACTACAGCCCAGCCAGTAGTGGAGTAATACAACTGCGCGGTATCACCAACAGCGGTGAACGTAATGGTTGTGTACCCAATTGCCGTAGTTGGCGTAAGAACCGCGCTACCACCGTCAACGGTGTGGACGATTGTTTTAAATTGGCCAGCGGTGCCGTTTGCAAGCGTCAATGCCTGCGATGCGCCGGTCGTGGTCACGCAAGTGACAGCAGTCGTCAAATTGACAGCGCCTGCGCCAGAAAGAAGTTGAATCGTACCGAAAACGATGCCGGTCAAATTGCCCGTTACGTTGCCAGTTACGTTGCCAGTTACGTTGCCAGTAGTGGTGCCAATGAAGCCATTGGTCGAAGTAACGGGGCCGGAAAAAGTTGTTGAAGCCATTGCAAAATCCTCACATGCGAGTATTGGGTGTATCTGTCTGCATGTCGTCAGCCGGGGGCTGTCAGATACACGGGTTTCCCCGGTTGTAAAAACCCCGCCAAGTTTCCTCAGCGGGGTTTATTCTTACATCAAACTCCCGCCGTTCCGAACACCCCACGTGGGTCAGTCCAACCCAGCGTGTAACGTTCAGTGGCTTTGTAGCGCATGGAGTCAGTCTCGAAGTCGCCTTCCATAGACTTTTCCAACGCCCGACGCATCATCAGTTTCAAACCTTCTGGAGCATCAGTCTGTACCCACCATGCGGTGGTAGAGGTGATACGCGAAAGGTTGGCCTGACCTTTAGTCAACAGACCCATGCTCTTCACAGGGTTGATGTCGTTATCGGCAGTGCCAGCACGCAGAACAGACTTGAGGAGAACCTCGGCCTGAAATACGTTGCTTGGGCCAGTCACGATCTGAGTAGGAGTCAGACGGATACGCTTGCCGTTGTTGTCAACAGCGTTGCGGATCTGAATGAGCAACTGCTCAAGCGAGGTCTGGGACAGTGCAGCAGCGGTAGCCAGCTGGTTGCTGAATGTACCGCTAACAATCGGATGGCTGGTTGAGGTCAGCGATACGCCGTCACCACCAACATACGCGCTGTTAAAGGCACGGTTCAGGATGTTTGCAGCCAGCGTTTCTTTGGTTTCGATCAGGGACTGTGCCAAGTGTTTGGCATAGGTCTGGCCGATACGGATATGATCGCCGTCTTCTACAAGCACCTTGGTCAAGCTGAAAGCCAGACCGTAGACTTTGTAGAGGTAACGCTGCAGGAACAGCACGCCGCCAGACTGGTAGCTTACAGCCATACCATCGGGCAACTCAGGCGCTGCGCCAAAACCATAAAGAACGGGTTCTTCGTGGTAGTTGCGTGGGATGCCTTTCTGTTCACGGAATACGCCTTTCCATTCGTCTGCGCGTTGTTCGTAAACGCCGTCGAAAACTTCATTCAGGATAGGCTCAACTACAGATCTAAAATCTGTACTACGCATTGGGGTAGCCATTGTCTAAGCCTCCTAGATTGCGTTAACTGGGGCTTTGTAAGCAGCTTCGTTCAAGCGAACGGTCATGTTTACATAAGCATCAGTTAAAGAGTCGGTGATAAGGTATGCAGAGCCGGTGATCTGGAACTGACCAGAAGTGGCTACCACAGCTGAAAGGTACGTGCTGCTGATGCCAGTGGAAGTGGATCCACCGGGAGAAGCTACACGCCAGTCACACTGAGCGCCAACATCGACTTGAACCGATGTGGTGCCCGGAGTTCCCGGATTGGCGTACTGTACGTCGTACAGAGTTTCTGGATCATCGTACACCCATGCAACAATAGATGTGCCTGAAGTGCCGCCAGTCCAGAACGGTGCAATGGTAGGCTTGCCGGTTGAATCAAGATATTCAACACCAGCAAAAATGCCAAGCAGGGTGATGCCATCAGTTGTACCTGAACGGGTACCATCAGATGAGCCGAGTTCGATTGTCCCGGCAGCTACAAGCTTGACGGGGTCGCCGGAAAAGATTGACGCAGCGTATGTGCTGGCAATCGTGTAGGCTTTCGGACGCATTTGTCCACTGTTGTGGAAAGACGGACGAAAACCATATGGTGCGCTAGTCGTAGACATAGTGACTCCAAATTGGTTTAAAGGTTCGGTCAGGAAAGATCGAAACGAGCTTCCCTGCGTTGACCAATCTCAGAATTGCCTTCACCAAGCTGCAGTTTGGACTTAGATGCGCGTGCTTGCTGCTCCAAGAACTCAGCGGTATCAGTCAGCTTTTCTTCCTCGCGGAGTGGAGCGTCGTGATGCGCTTCTGTCATGTATTTTTCATACAGGGACATGGGCAGTTTAAAAGCCAGCATCTCGTTCACCCCAATGAATCCCTGCCAGTCTCCAGTCTTAAGAGTTGCATACTCCCAGCCCGGCACATCTTCTGGTTTTACAGCTTGGTATCCTAGACGGATACGTGTGTGTATAGAGTCACGAGGGTTAGTCGTTGTAAGCCAGCACATATGCCAGCCTGCGATGTTCGGTAAATCAGGCAAACTTGATTGGAAAAATTGTTGACGGAACATTTCTACCCGCTCGTCGTCGGTAATCTCGCGGTTTTCAGTTACGGCACGATCTTTCATCGCACGGCTTTCGCGGTTTTCCCCAGCAGATTTTTTCAGGCGTTCGTCGGTCATAATGGTCGCTCCTTTCAGCGATTGGTAAATAGTATAGGGTGATAAGCAGAAAAACGCAAACAGTTCAACTGTTATTTTAGCTTCTGTTTTGCTTGTCGTATTCCGAGTAGCGTTTGACGTACTTCATGCGCAAGACCGGGTCTTCCCACACGCCAGCGTCCACCAGTGCCTGCTTACGTTCAGGGCTGATGTACACCTCTTTGCGGGTCGATGCCGGGGCATGTTCCCTGCCGGATCCAACCGCGGGGCCGCCACGAGCAACGCGCTCTTCTCGGTCTTCCCGGTCTTCCCGTTTATTGTTGTTGTTGAACTTCTCAGGCATCCGGCGGGCGGCACGCTTGCGAAGCTCAATCCAGTATTCTTCGGTCTGTGGGTTGTAACCGTCCCGGCCCATCGCTTGGTCGATCGCGATGACGATGGACGAGTCTTCGTCCCGGCCCTGAGCGTCGTACCAAGGATGTTCGTTGATGAACTCCTGAGCATGCCGCATGGTGCGGTCGTCAATGGCGGGCGCCTGACGTGGCTGGGCTGCCTGCTGCTTGGCGTAGGCCAGCTGCTGTAGGCGGGCTTGGGCTTCGTCCCGGTAACGCATGGCCTTGGTGACGTCTTCGCCTACCCCAGCATTCACGGCCTTGGCAATTACCTGCTCGGCCAGCTGTGCTTGGTGTTGGGCTTGGGCAATGCTCTGGTCTAAGGCACTGATATCACCCTGATACGCACGCTGTTCTTGGGCAGTCAACCGCCGCTCAAGGTCGTCGTTACGCCCACGTAGGAAGTCCAGCTCGGTCTTGTCACGCTTGATGGCGTTGTCTCGGCGCTCTTTACGCTCAACCTTTTCCTTGCGGCGCCGTTCGCGGATAGCGTCACGTTCTTTGTCGTCCTCAGCGTTGTCCTCTTCGGCTTGGACAGCACGCTCGTCTTCTTGGTCGTCATCGGCAGGCGTCATTTTCGCCTTGTCTTCGATGATTACAATGTCGTCTTTTTCGTCGTCTTCTTTCATTACTTCAGCCATACGTCATCTCCTTTTCAGATGAATGCCTTGATTTTGAGGGGGTCGCCAGTTACCCGGCCTATGATGTCTAGGTCGTTGAATATGACGAACATGGCGGGTTGGTCGGACTTGTCTGTGGCTACTTCCCAGCGATCACCGCCGTACTTAGCTACGCGCACAAAGTCGCCTTCTTTACACCAGCTGCCTTCAGGCCAGCTGTCCATTGTGTTGCGGTTCTTGAACGCCAGAGGGCCAACCGACACTACTTTGCCGACCTGAGTGTTCCACTTTTCAGTGTCTTTGGTCTCGCTGTGAAGAATAATCCCACCAGAGGTCTTGTTCTTGGGGGTTCGAATCTGTATCAGAACGCGGCTACCGAAAGGCTGAATTCCAGCTTCTACTGCTGGGAAAGCCTCTACCAATGCGCTCTCAGAGGTCGTTGTCACCATTTTGTTCCTCGTCTAATAGTTTAAGTAGTACATTAAGGGCGGCCTCATAACCTGCCATGACGCCGACACGATGCCCGTACTCGAAAGCATCTCGTGTTTGGGGGCGCTTCAAGGCTTCTACAGCATAGGACTGCTGCTCGGCCTTGAGGCGATTCAATAGCTTTGTCTCTACGTTCATGCAGGGGTCTTGACGACCTTTGGCGCTGAAGGCAGGGTCTGGCCGGTGACTTTCTCGCCAGCTGCCATACGGTGCTTCTGCTTAACTGCTGCGGTTGCCATTGATACTGTGCCTGTGGTTGGTTTGTCGCTCATACAATTCTCCTAAGGGTTGGGGTTTATACCTGTACCTGTACTGACTCTTACTTTTTCGCCTGACTCTATCTCGGCGGCAGCCAGCATTTTGGCTGTGTCGTTGTCGGCGGTGTTCATGCGCTCACGTGTCTGCATGTCTGTCGCGTCACGCTGCGACTCTGCCATCTGACGTAATTGCTCCAGCTGCGCGTTTTGGGAAAGCTCTGCCTGCTTGGCAGCAAGTTTGGCTTGTTCCGACTGCGCGTCTTGTTGCAACTTGGCCTGACCCAGCTGTGTCTGCTGCTGGAGCTTGGCCTGATCGCTTTGTGCACGCTGCTGCAATGCCTGACCCTGCAGCTGGTTGTTCATCTGCGCGACCTGCAAGCTGCTGTCTGGCGGCATCTGGGGCTGTGGCTTGAACTGCTGTGCAGACTGATCCAGCTGCGCCAGTTCTTGTGCAAACGATCCCAGTTGGTTCTCGATGAACTGCTGGACTTGCAGCACAACCTTGACCTGCTCGTGTGCGTCTTTTTCTATCAGGTTCTGCTTCTGCGCCATGTCGACGGCATTGTGCGACTCAACCAGATAGTAGTTCAGCAGGTGGTCACGCAAGTGCATGGCCATCGGGTACAGGTAGGTCTTGGCGATGGCCGGGTTAGACCCGAACAGCGGCGACTTCAGGAACGGGATGTGGATCATCATGTGGGCCATGTGGTCTTGTGACGGCAACACGTAGACCGGGCGGCCCATAGCGGCTGCCACGTTCTCGGATACCGGATCCATGTCCTCAGTGCCGGGCACCGGGTTCAGGACGTCGTCTGCCGGGATCTTCATCACGCGCAGGAACATCTCTTCTACTTTGCGGGCGTCGTACATCTGTGGCGCCGCGGTAACCCTCTGCATGATCGCTTGGATCTGGGCAAACCGCTGGGTCTCACTGAAGATTGCTGGGTCACTGACCGGAACCACATCCATCGGGCCATCGAAGTCGGACGGCTCAATCTCCAGCCCGGAATCGTTGGCTTTAATGTCTTCGGTGGTCAGGTACGCCGAGTTGATCCGGTGAAGGATCTTGAAGCAGCGGGCCATCGAGCCATGAAGGCGCGAGTGGATGCTGCTGAACACGACCATGCCTTGCTCGATAAGGGCCATCGTTGTCCCTACCGGCTGGGTGGCGCTTTGATCACTGAGCTTCTCGAAGGAAGTCTGGATCACGCCCTTGCCGGCGTCGACGAGGAATCCAAGCAGCTGGAACAGTGTCGGGCTTGGGGGATTGAACGGGATGGGCATGGCGATCTTGCGGATGTCGTCCACCAGTGCCCCGCCTTCAATCTCGGCAATCTCGGTAGGCTGCAGGTTCAGGGTTTGGCCGCCGGGGCCGCCTTTGAGCTTGAGCATGGTAGGCATGTTCTGAATGAACGCGCTGTCCAGCAATGCACGCAAGGCGCCAGTGGCTGCACCGCTCAACCCGCCAATCATGTGGGTCAGGCCGATAGGGTAGGCGCCACGCCACGGCACGAACGGGAACTCAACGATCCAGTCCAGCTCGCGGCACAGGAGGTCGTCCGGTTCCCAGTTGCGGTACAGGGCCAGAGCCTTCTCGGTCGACTTGTCCACGGTGATGATGAAGGGCGCCACGCCGTCGCTGAACTCATCGCCAAAGTCAAAGTACGTGTAGATCTCGTACAGAGTACGCAGGCCGTCTTCGTTGTAGCTCAGGTCTTTGCGGCCCTCGATCTTGTCGTTGGCTTGCGAGGCCTTGCTGTACTCCGGATCGTCCGGGGCGCCCAAGTCGACGTCGATGTACATGCCAGACTTGACCCGTTTGGCGTATTCCATCTTGGTGATGTACTGGACGTGGGTCTTGCGCTCGGCAGTGTAGAAGTTGGTCGCAGCGAAAGGCAAATACACGTCGTCGATGGCCACGAACTCGGAGTGCGGGCGACGGCGCTGGGCGTCCCACATGAACTTCATGTACTGGCCACCGCCAAGGGGAAGCTGGGTGCTCAACTGTTCCAGCTCGCCGCGGAACTCAGGCATCTGCTCCGTGGTCTGCCAGTTCATGAACTCAGTCTTTCTCTGGGCCTTCTTCATCTTGCCCTTTTCTTGCTCGCCGTTGACCTTGCTCTTCACAGGGCCACCGGGCGGGAATATCTCTTTCATGAACCGGGCAGAGAAATCAACGCAGGCTTCCACCAGCATCGGGTGGACTACCTTGTTGGCGCCAGTGAACTGGGCACCGCCGGGGGCATCGTCGCCCAAGCCAGTACGGCGCAGGCCTTCTTCGTATTGCTTGTCGCGTTTCTCGCGGGCTTCTTTGTCTCGCTCGATCTTCTCAAGCAGGTCATTGACGGATTCCTTGAGCATCGACTGGTCGACATCGTCAACGATGTTGGCAAAGTGTTCGAGGTTCTTTTTCTCGTCTTCTGAATCTTCCAGCTTAACCATAGCGCCACCGTCTTCGGTGTCGGTCACGCCCTTGTCTTCGTCAGGCAGCTCTACAGTCTCGCCTTCGTCATCGTTGCCGAGCGCGTCGTTCTTCAGGAGTTCTTCGTCTGTCGACTTGGCCATAATTTGTCTCGTTTATCCTATGTACTTGTTGTACAGATTTTGGAATTCTACTGAGCCGCCGTGGGCATAATATTGTTCATCGTTGCCGGTATTTTGGGCTTCATTGTCTTGCTGAGAAAGATAGGCGTCGGCCAATGCGGTTGCACCTACGATCCCATACAGAGGCGATTTGGCGCGAATGATACTGTCTCGCAATACATCACGCGGAGACTTGCCTGTGACTCTGGATGTTCTTTCTATTGCCTCATTGACATGCTGCATCATTGGCTTGCCGGCAACACCTTTTGCACCAGCCCACGCCACATCTTGTACGTTGGCGGGCCGCACTCCAAGCTCACGACCTACATCGCCAAGCACGTTTTCCATGACCCCATACGATGCGCCGGGAGGGGACGTTAATCCTTTCTCGTATAGCTGGCTCATTTGCTCATCAATCGTAGCGCGGTCACGGTCACCCATGAAATTAGCAGCAAAGTTGAAACGCTTGGGTTGATCCGTTGCTGTCAGCGGGTTTTCTTTCATGATGACTTTGTCGGCCATTGCCATGTTGCCCGACAAATAGCGACCGCCAATTGGATGTGGAAAGTTTACTGATCCTGTTGGCAGATCCAAACCTTTAGCTTTGCGGTTGTTGACATAGCTCGCCATCAGCAAGTTGGCTGTTGGATCCGCGCCACCGGTAGTAGCCGCCATTGCATCTGCGAATCTTTCTTTGAACATTTTTGGGCCTTCTATTGGCCCCAGCTCTTTGATGAACTCGTCTTGCAGCTGGCCCATTGCATACCAATCTTTGCTCATTGGTGAATCGCCGCGCAGATAAGCCTCTTTGATATTGCTGCGGATCTCAGGAGTGTCGAATCTGGCCACGTACTTATCAATGGTATCTTGCTTGGCAGGCATGGCATCAGTGAGCGTATTGCCCTTTATGTCATACAACGATGGGTCTGCGTAGTATCTTTCAGACAGGCTGAACAGCGGCTCATAATTGCCGGCCAATATGTCTTTCTGCGCTACGTTGCGTGCCTTTTGAAGAGACAGCTCTTCAGGCGTTAATTCTTTTTGCATGAATCCTTCCGGCTTGGATGGATTGCTGAAGTTAAGTGAGCCGGGGCCAGTCTCGGGGTAGGCTTCGGCCAGTTTGGCCATATCGTAACTTGCCGGTTTGGTAGCAGCCTTTTCGGCAGACTTTGCTATTTCCTCTGCAATGTCTTTGACTTTGAGGCCGCCCTTAGCATAACCCTGAGTCATCATATTGTGACGGATATTGTCAGCAATGTCTGACGCTTCGGCTTGTTTCTCAGCCCGGTGCTGGGATATCAACTCGCGAATGCCGGGATCAGTCATGTGGTTGATGCGGGAGGTAGGAGACTCTAATTGATCCAGCATCCCCTGCAGGTCGGCGCCGGGGTATTTCTGATCCAGTTCCATCAATGCCCGTACCGCAGGGGTCAACGCCATGCCACCAGCTGTTCCGAACATAAGGTTGGCGGGAGTGTGATGCATGGTCGGCCCCAAGTATTCAGGGATGGCCATCAGTGCTTTTTTAATTATTGGCAGACCTTCTGCTGCAAGTCCTTCCCCGCCTATTGGTATCTGGCCCATTAACTCGCCCAATGTCTGGCTTGCCCTCAAACTGAAAGGAAGGTTATTTTTGTCAGGCAATTGAGCGTGTCTCAAAGCGCGTTCAACACCTTGATCGTAGGCATCGCCTGACGCATCTGACATCGGGGTTTTAACGTACGGCAAGTAATTACCCAAGCCAATCAGGCTGTGAACCATTCCGGGGGCGGTGTAGCTATGCTCGGATCCGGCATCGTCCTTGTAGCGGGCGGTGCTTGGCAGGAACTGGGCATCCAGACCAGCGTTGACGGCATAGAACGGATCAAGCGCGCTGTCCAGCATATCAATGCCGGTTTTAGAGCGCGGGCTGGAGTCGTAGTAGTCTTCGGGCGCTTCCATGCCTTTCAGATCTGCAACAGCGCCACCTTTGGCCATGCCGGGGTTGTTCTTCTTGAACAGGTGGACAAGGTCTGCGCTTATCTGTGCCTGCTCTTCGGGGCTGGGCAGGAACTTGGAGAGGGCTTCGGTGGCCTCTGGGTGTGTCATGTACTCAGGCAATCCATTGGCGGCCTTGGCACGGTCAAGGGCAGCCAATCCCACTTCTGGCGCCACACCGGGCAGAACCTTGTTGTCTTCAATGTGGTATTGAAGATCGCCTCGGTGGGTCAGATCGGTATTTTCTATGTCGCTAACATGCGACCACTTGCCGCTTTTTACAAAGTCTTGCACGTAGGGCAGGTATTGGTCGGCTGGCTTCCTGTTGCCTTTGCCTTTGATTTGGATGATGTCAAGTGCCGGAGGTGTCACACCGCCACGTTCTTGCCTTACCCAGTCAGCAAATGTTATGTCGTCTGATATGCTACCGTCTTTAAGCCCTGCTCCCCATTTGTTATACAGTTGTGAATACTCCGGCTCTCTTGGAGCGTCACCATCCCAACCTTGCCCTCTGCGTGGACTAACCTCAATCGTCACATGCGGCCTGCCGCTCTTATCGCGCAAAGAGAAGATGCGGCTACTGTCGTTGGCTACGTCGTCACAGTAGCTGCCAACGCAATGGCCCATTGTGTCGCCTTCATACTTCAGGGCATCTTCGAGAGACCCGTAACCGGGATGTCTGGATGTAAGATCGCCTTCTGGCGTTTTATAATCGCCAGACTTGACCTGCGACCACCCTTCCGGCAAATTTTCTGGTTGTTTCAGCTGCACCCACTTCATCCCGGTATCCGGGTATTCTTTGTGCGTGAACGTAGCAGGGTTCATTGCCTTCGCTGCGTCAGCCTCAACCTTGAGGTTGTCACGGTATTTGTTGATCTTGCCCACCAGCTGGGATGCTTGCGGCACAGACATGCGGGTCAGGGATTCAGGTCTTACCCGCAACTGATCAGGCAGGTCTGAGTCCGGGCGGGTGGCATTGTGCAGTTCATCGCGCAAATGCTCCAGCCCTAAGCCGGAAGGATCAAATGACGAGATTGGCTCGTCCATTCCCTTGTTGAGCATCCACGGGTTTTCTTCGTAGATAGATTCCACATGGCCCGGTCGTTGCGCCATCAGCTGTGGGTTCTCAAGCTGGGCACGGGTAACCGTTGTGATCCCCGCCGGGTTTGATTTGCTTATTGTGTTTCTGGGTGGCCAGACGGCATTAATTTGCGAGTCTCGGTACTGCTCATCCATCAAAGGAACATGGCGCTGTTCCGGAGTCAGCTGGGACAACGGATCCCATTCTTGACCGTAGTCGCGCTTGACGTAATTCTTCAGGGTGCTGTCGATCCAGTTGTTGATTGCACCTTTTGCCTTGATGCTTGGCATCTGCTCAAGCATGTGTGCCGAAGGATTTGGGTCAGTGCCCTCTTCCATAGCCTTGAGCAACTGCGCGGGGTCTTCTCCTCCTGCCGTCATCTTCAGCTTTTGCAAGCTCTTCTCTGGGTGGCCCTTGAGCCACTCGCGCATCGCCTTGGCAACCGCACCACCACCACCAAAGTTGAAGTGCTCGTCATGGTCGTCATGTTTAAACTGGTAGCACGGGCCGCCTTCGTACTTGTTGGCTAACTCAGCAAGGCCGCCGGCTGCGTAATTGCTCGGTGCGCCCTCTTTGCCCTTGATGGTCTTGGCTGTGCCCTCATCCACGTACTTCTGGGCAAGGCGCTGCATCTCGGCTGGGTCTGACGTCTGCCCGGCAATGGATCGTCCCAGCGTGTCGTTGTATAGATCCATCTCGCGCTCTGCGGAAGACTCGCCAAAATTCAGCAGGTACTCGTGGGCAAGGCTCTCCAGCTGCGACGGGATCTGCCCGTAGCGGTCGGCCAGCTTGGAAGAGAACATCAGGTGGCGCATGGCGTCGCCGGGGCCGTTCCAGCGGTCTGCAACTGGGTAGGCGTTGCCGGCCTTCTCGGCGTCCAGCTTCATAGCTAACAGGTCGGGGGATACAAACCCAATCAGGGAGTCAACCGGGTGCGAACTGGTGGCCGTGCCGACGCCTTTGGCTATCGAGCCAAGCATCTTGTTGAACAGGCCAGTGTTCTGGGGAGCAGTTTTCTTAGGCATAACTCACCCCGTCAAAGAGTAGTACCCCGTACTTTAACACTTTCTGTGTCACCGTTCCAGTTGTCTACTCAGTGTCAAGCTCTGTTTTTATCCACGCCTTGAAGATCTCTACCATCTCGTCTACGTGATTGCCGGCGCCCACGCTCTCGCCAAACCTCGGGCCAGACTCAACCTCAAAAATACCCGGCCTCATCCGCAGCTGGGCCACGACGCCCTTGGCGTTGATCATTATCCGGGTGCTCTGGCTTTTCTCACTCGCTGTCATAAAACTTTCCGTCTTTGCTGGGGGTGATCCAATAGGTTGAGCTGCCTGCTGTGGCGATGGCCATGCCGACAGACTCCGGGTCGACGCAGACCTTGCCGGTGGCGTGGTCGCCTACCCGGTGCTTGTCGAAGTTGGTGATCGTACTGAAATACTCCTTGCAGGTCGGGCACTGGCATCGTCTGCCGTTGAGCACCAAGCGGGCGCTCGTTCGTGGCTTACTGGGCATAGGGGTTCCCCTTCTCCTTTGTGATTAGCGGGCGGTTCTCGTGGATGCGTTCGCTCTGGCTCAGGGACACGAAGCCGGAGTCTTTCAGGTAGCGCAGGGCTTGGGTCATGGTGTCCACCCCATCGTCGTGCTCGTCGTTCGGGAATCGGTCGATCTGCTTTTCCAGCCACGTCGCCCAAGTCGGCCACGAGTCGCCAGCCTTGGACTCAATGATCCAGATGACGCCGCTGTCCATGATCGGGGTGATCAGGTGGGCACGTGCCACCTTGCCGGCCAGACCGGGGTTGTAGCCGGCGATCCGGATCTTGGTCGCTGACAGGTCTTGCAGCAGCGACTGGCCTGACCCTTTCTTCTCGATCAGGACAATGTCCGGGGATCGGGCCGGGTTGCTGATGTCCTTGGGGTTGCCGGCGTACTTGCTCGACCACTCCTTGATCACCCTCTGACGCAGCGCGGGGTACTCCATGTGCTCCTGCCAGCAGTCGATCAGCATGATGTTGGTCTTGCCTTCATGCCAGAACACGCCCCAGACAGTGCAGGCAGTGGGGTCGTTCAGCGTGTCTTCCGTAAAGGCCGTGTCGTAGGACTGGACGATGTACTGCATGATCGGCAGGGGCTTGGTGTTCGGCCACAGGTTGATCAGGCTCGACCGCAGGATACCGCCACCTTTGGGCGAGGGGTTTTGCTGGAGCTGCCCAGCGGTGCCGTAGGAGCCTAGGTTGGCCTCAAGCTCTTTGACCGCTACCTCGGGGAACTTCTGCGGGAACAGCAGCTGCCCTGCCTCAGTCCGGGGATCTTTCAGGTCGGGCCGGTTCAGGTCAGCGACCGGGTCGTACGTCGTGTCTGGGTCAAACCGCATCGGGATCGCCAGCCGTGTCCAGTTGCCTTTCTTCAGCAAATGACCAGTGATGTCGGCGTAGTGAACTCGCTGCATAACGATGACGATCGGCGAATTTTCCAGATCATTGCGTCGGCTTGACCAGCCTTGGTCGTAGGCGTCGATGACCGATTGCCGCTGCACGTCAGACTCAACCGAGTTGGCGTCGTGGGGATCGTCCCATAGCAAAGTGGATCCGCGCTTGCCAGTTACCTTGCCCAGTATCGACTGGGACTCCCTGTGGCCGCGGTAGGTGTTGGCAAACAGGCCTTTGTCCTGCTGGTCGACCGAGAGCTGCACCTTGGCACCCCAGTGCGACTTGTACCACTCGGAGGTGATCAGCTGCCGCATCCTGACCGCGTCGCGTGTCGCCAACGTCCCGTCGTTCGTGCCGCACAGGAATCTCTCGCCCTGACGCTGAGTCCAGACCCAGCTGGGGTAGAAGACCATGATCACCAGCGACTTCATCGTGCCCGGCGGGATATTCACAATCAGGCGTTTGATGTCCCCGGCGTACACCGCTTCCATGTAGGCGCAGATGACGTCCAAGTGCCAGTTCCAGATCAGTTTTGTGCCGGGAGGTTCCACCACGTGCCAAGCGCACTTCACAAACTCCGCTAGGCTGGTCTCGCAGCGTTTCTTCTCTTCGACCCCATCAATGGTTAATGCGATCGCCCGATGCTGACCCGTTGCCAGAAACATCTGGAAGAGATCCTCGGCTTGCTGCTCCATCGACGTCATAGGCTCGTATCTTGTCCTGAATCATTTGCAATAGTGGGAGGGGCATCGTGGACAGGTCTTGGGCCAAGATGTTGGCTTTCTGGTTGTTGTCTTTCTCAAACAGGCCCATGTGCCGGAACAGTTTCTCGAGCGCCGGGTTCTTGTCCCAGAGCTTCACCTTGTGGATGTACCGGGGCGGCTGACCAACTCCCTGATTCTGGGTGACCACCTCAAACGAAGCGATGGCGCCTGCAGCACCGTCCGGCCACTCAGAGGGGGACTTCAATTCTCCGTCCTCACGGAACAGTTGACGGACGTCCGAGAATGCCAGTTTGTAGGCCTCTTGCAGAACACGATCGGCGGTGATCGCCGTTCTTTGCTGCTGTTCGGCCCTCAGTTGAGCGATTCTAATTCGAACCTTAGTCTGCCCAAAGGTCTGCGATGCATTCACGTTCAGCGTGTTTTCTTGCCAGTTCTTGGCATTTGGGTGCGCTTTCCTCATTGCCGCGCTCATGTTTCCCCCGTTCTGCATGAACTCGGTTATGGCTGCTATCTCTACGGGAGACAGCTCATGGGGGTTGGAGGGCTTCCCAGCGTTGTGGGTAGCGATTCTTGCTCCTTTAACCTTGGGGGGCTTCTTACCTGTGTCGTCAGCCATGATTACCACTTTTCCTTGTTGGCCCAGTACGCTGCTGACATCTTGCCTTTGGCGATGTTTGTGGCGTGGCGGGCTTTGAACGATTCGCGGCGGGCTTTGTCGTGGGCTGACTCGCCTTCGCGTTTGGGGGATCCTGATACGCCCTGCTGGCCAAACCGGATAGTCTTGATCTCGTCACCCACTTTTGCCACAACCACGTGTGATTTGGTCGGATGCGAGGGGGTGCGCTTGGGCTGGTTAAAGGCCTGTACGCCGACTCTTGCTAGTCTGGGGTCTTTGGTAGCCATTGCGTTCCAGTGACTGGGTGATTGTTGTTTACAATGTGGCGGTCTTATCTGACTAGAATCAGAATTCGACGTCGATGTTCGCGCTGTCCTGCTAATCGACCGTGCCATTTAAGCTACTGCGCCACATTTGATAATGCCCATTC
>CAITJF010000057.1 GCA_903892645.1 uncultured Nitrosomonadales bacterium
CAAAAAGCCAGCAGCTAAAAAGGCAGCCCCGGCCAAAAAGCCAGCAGCTAAAAAGGCAGCCCCGGCCAAAAAGCCAGCAGCTAAAAAGGCAGCCCCGGCCAAAAAGCCAGCAGCTAAAAAGGCAGCCCCGGCCAAAAAACCGGCTGTTGCGATAAGCAAGCCTGTGGCAGCTCCGGCTCCATCAGCTCCGGCACCCGTGCGCCCGGCTACAACCTGGCCTTTCCCTACGCCAGGCATCAGCAAGCCGAATTGATGGGGCTAGAGACTGTGCAGGAGGCCCCTGGATTTTTTGAAGTTTAACGGGGGCTGTCCGTAGTTTACGGGTTGTTTCGCTGGGCGCACCAGGTTGGGTCTGTGTGCGCTTCTTTTCGTTGCCAGCTCTATGCAGGCATGTTCTCCTTTCCACTCCTGAATGCGCGTGGCTTCAAAAACGCTAACAGGAAAACTCTGGAGCGGCCTGTTGCCCCCTGCAGAATGGTCATCAAGGCGGTAACATGGTGTCGTCCCCCGTCACGGGCATAACGACCATAAGTACGATGGCAGCCATTTAATCAGCATTCATGGTTTTGCTGAATCTTAACTTTGATGCTTTATAGCGCTTCCCTTCCTTACGTTGCTGATGCCGTGGCTTATTACGCGGCCATTGTTGACCTGCCTTGGGCCGTATGGCTGGACAGTGCCAGGCTTGGGCGTTACGACATCCTCTGCGCACAACCTGTAACGACGCTCGTCACGTACGGTGCAGATACCGATATCACCGACGCAGCCGGAACGCGCCGTTCAACCGATGACCCATTTGCACTGCTGCGACAGCAATTGGGCGAGCCTGTCGCAGCGATATTCGACATCCCGTTTGCGGGTGGCGCATTGGGCTATTGGGGTTACGGCCTAGCGCGACGCATGGTGAGCTTGCCAGGCAACGCACAGGGTACTCAAGATGCCCAAAGTGCAGAACTCTTGCCGGACATGGCAATCGGCATCTACGATTGGGCCATTGTGCTCGACCATCAGGAAAAAACCGCACGGCTTGTTTCGCAGCAACGTTTTGCAGAGACGGTAACGCGGCTTCCCGATATTCTTGCGCGTCTGCAAAATCAACCACCGCTGCCAAAGGAAGATTTTCAAGTGCACGGCAAGGTGCAATCCAACTTCACCCCGGACAGCTATGCCGCCGCTTTCGCGCAGGTGCAGCACTATTTGCGGGCGGGCGACTGCTACCAGATCAACCTCGCGCAACGCTTCAGCGCGGGCGCCACGGGCGATGCCTTGGCTGCCTATTTTACGCTGCGCAGCTTGAGTCCCGCACCGTATTCCGCCTTTATCAACCTGCCGCAGGCCCAGATTTTATGCGCTTCGCCGGAACGTTTCCTGCGTGTGCAAAACGGCAGTGTGGAAACCAAACCAATCAAGGGTACCCGCCCGCGCAGTAGCGATGCGCAACAGGATAGCCGGCTTGCCGAAGAGTTGCGCAATCATCCCAAAGATCGTGCGGAAAACCTGATGATTGTGGATTTGCTGCGCAGCGATCTCGGCAAAAGTTGTGCGCCGGGGTCGGTACAGGTGCCCAAGCTGTTCGAGGTGGAAAGTTTTGCCAATGTGCATCATCTGGTCAGCACGGTGGAGGGCAGGCTGGCTGAAGGGCGCGATGCGCTGCACGTACTGCGCGACTGCTTCCCCGGCGGCTCCGTCACCGGCGCGCCCAAGCAGCGCGCCATGCAAATCATCGAGCAACTGGAGCCACACCCGCGCGGCATTTACTGCGGTGCGATAGGCTATGTCGGCTTCGACGGCAACATGGATAGCAACATCGTTATCCGCACTTTAGTTTATTTGGACAACAAGATTTATTGCTGGGCGGGTGGTGGCATCGTGGCGGATTCCGATGCGGCGGCGGAGTATCAGGAGACCCTGGACAAGGCGGCGGGGATGCTACAACTGCTGCGGCAATATGGGGGGAATAACTAATTGCTTTTTTGCAATCTCACCAGTACGCTTCCCATTGGTTTATTGCCAGGTTGTGCGGCGAAAACGTCGCATAAATTTCCCTATGATCACCCTCCGCAAATCCACTGAGCGCGGCTACGCGCACCACGGCTGGCTGGAAAGCTGGCACAGCTTTTCGTTTGCCGACTACCACGATCCGGCGCACGTCCGTTTCGGGCCGCTGCGCGTGATCAACGAAGACATCGTGCAGCCCGGCACGGGCTTCGATATGCACGGCCATCGCGACATGGAAATCATCACCTACATCTTGTCCGGCACTCTACGCCACCGCGACAGCATGGGTCATGGCGAGGACATTCGTTACGGCGAAGTGCAGGTGATGAGCGCAGGCACGGGAGTGCAGCACAGCGAGATGAACCCGTCGCCGGGCGAGGCGGTGCACCTGCTGCAAATCTGGATCATGCCGGAGCGGCAAGACTTGACGCCGGGCTATCAGCAGAAGAAGTTTGCGCTGGAAGACAAGCAGGGGCGCTGGTGCCTGCTGGCCTCGCCGGATAGTGCGCAAGGCTCGTTGTTGATCCATCAGGATGCACGGGTGTTTGCTGCGCGGGTGGATGGTGCGGAAATATTGAGTTATTCGATGGCGGCAGGGCGCAAAGCTTATCTGCACGTCGCGCGCGGCAGCCTGCAAGCCAATGGATATGCGCTTTCCGCTGGGGATGCGTTGATGTATGAGGGTGAGGGGATGGTTGCGCTGAGCGCCGCAACAGGGGCGGAGGTGTTGTTGTTTGATATGGGGTGATTGGCCGTTGCAATGGGTTGCCGGGGGTAGACCGGCGAAGTTGTTTTGGTTTCAACCGCAGGGTGCAATGAAATTGCACCCTTTAAAAATCAAGCCGGCACACTCTTCACCCTAGTAATCCTCACCACCTCCTCAATCTTCCTCAACCCGCGCATGACGTTGGCGAGGTGTACGCGGTTGGAAACCTGCAGGGTGAAATACAGCGCAGTGTAATCGCCCTCGTTGGTGAAGTGCACGTTCTCGATGTTGGATTCAGCCTCGGCGATGGCCGCCGCGACTTTCGCCAGCACGCCGCGCTGGTTGGCGACGATGAGCTTGATGCTCGCCTCGAAGGGGCGATTGATGTTCTTATCCCATGTCACATCCAGCCATTTGTCCATGCCGCCGCGTCCCTTGCGCAGCGAAGAGCAGTCGTGGGTATGCACGATCAACCCCTGCCCGCTCTTGATGACGCCGACGATGGGGTCGCCTGGGATGGGGCGGCAACATTTGGCGAACTGCACTGCCATGCCTTCCGTGCCGAGGATGGTGACCACGCCGCTGTGGGGATGGTGCTCCGGCGCGCCCGCTTCGCCGAGCCGCGCAAGCTGGCGTGCAATGACGACGTTAAGGCGGCGTCCCAAGCCGATGTCAGCGAGGATTTCTTCACGCGATTTTGCGCCGCTGTCCTTGAGCAATTTGTCCCAATGGGCGCTGTTATCAATATCCGGCGGTTTCATGCCGAGCGAGGAGAGCGCCTGATGCAGCAAGCGTTCTCCCAGCGCGGCAGATTCCTGAAAATGCATGGTGCTGAGAAAATGGCGGATCTGGCTGCGTGCCTTGCTGGTTACCACATAACTCAGCCAGGCCGGATTTGGCTTGGCATGCGGGGCGGTGATGATTTCCACGCGGTCGCCATTCTTTAACTCGGAGCGCAACGGTACCAGCTCGAAATTTACCTTGGCGGCCACACAGCGGTTGCCGATGTCGGTATGCACGCTGTAGGCAAAATCCACTGCCGTTGCCCCGCGCGGTAGTGCAAGAATCTTGCCTTTTGGGGTAAACACATAGACTTCGTTCGGGAACAGGTCTACTTTCAAATGCTCCAGGAATTCGACCGAGTCGGCGCTTTCGCTCAGGCTCTCCAGCAGGCTTTGCAGCCACTGGTGGGTCTTCTGGTGCAGGTCGTTGATCGGTATGGGACCAGATTTATACAGCCAATGCGAGGCAACGCCGGCCTCGGCAATCTTGTGCATTTCCTCGGTGCGTATCTGCACCTCAATGGGTGTGCCGTATGGGCCGAACAACGTGGTATGCAGTGACTGGTAGCCGTTAGCCTTGGGGATGGCGATGTAGTCCTTGAACTTGCCGGGAATCGGTTTGTACAGGCCATGCAGCGTTCCTAGCGCCATATAACAGGCGGGTACATCGTTCACCAGCACGCGAAATCCATAGATGTCCAGCACTTGCGAAAAGGCCAGTGATTTCGCCTGCATTTTCTGGTAAATGCCATACAGGTGTTTTTCGCGCCCCTGCACCTGTGCGTTGATGTGGTGCTCTTTCAGGCGCTGGTGAAGGGCATCCAGGATTTTGCCCACCACTTCGCGACGGTTGCCGCGCGCCACCTTGAGCGCCTTGGACAGCACCGTGTAGCGGTTGGGGTGCAGATGCTTGAAGCCCAGATCCTCCAGCTCCTGGTAGATGGCGTTGAGCCCCAGGCGGTTGGCGATGGGCGCGTAAATTTCCATGGTCTCGCGCGCGATGCGTTCGCACTTTTCGCGCGACATGGATTCCAGTGTGCGCATGTTGTGCAGGCGATCCGCCAGCTTGATCAGGATGACGCGCACATCGCGCGCCATCGCCATCAGCATTTTGCGGAAATTTTCCGCCTGCGCATCCTCCTTGGTTTCAAACTCGATCCGGTCGAGTTTGCTCAAGGCTTCAACTAGATCGGCCACCGGCTTGCCGAATTCTTTTGCCACATCCATGGTGCTGATGGGGGTGTCCTCCACCACGTCGTGCAACAGCGCGGCCATGATGGTTTGTGTATCGAGGTGCAGCGGAGCGAGGATGCGCGCAACGGCAATCGGGTGCGAAATATAGGACTCGCCGGACTTGCGGAGTTGCCCTTCGTGGGCGGATTCGCTAAATTCGAGCGCCTGCCGGATGTGCTCGACATCCTTGGGCTTCAGGTAGGTGGAACACTCCTGCAGGAGCGTTTCGGCATCGGACATGCTTCATGTGTTGCGGTTAAAATATCCCCGGTAATGCACAGCCGGGGGCGGTGGGGGATCAAGCCTGCCCGCGGTTGAGAATTTCCAGCCCCACTTTGCCTTCGCTGATTTCGCGCAGGGCGATGACAGTGGGCTTATCCTTGCTTTCTTCCACCAGATAGCTGGCGCCGTTGGCCAACTGGCGCGCGCGGTAGGCAGCAGCCAAGGTGAGCTCGAAGCGGTTGGGAATGCGTGCCAGACAGTCGTCTATAGTGATGCGTGCCATGGTGAACCTCTCTCTTTCAATTATTGCGATGGATTTTGCAGTTGGTGAATCAAATTTTGCTGGCGGACGAGTTGCCTGTCGCGGCAAAGCCCCGCAGCAACGGTGATGGCATCGAGTTGCCGCAATGCCTCATCCAGCTTGTCGTTGATAATAACATAGTCGAACTCCGCGACATGCGCGATGTCCGCCTGCGCCGCGCGCAGGCGCTGCGCGATTACCTCGGCGCTGTCCTGTTTGCGCCCCTGCAGGCGTATTTCCAGCGCCTGCAGCGAGGGCGGCAGGATAAAGATGCTGATGCAGCCTGGAAATTTGCTCCGCACCTGTACGGCGCCCTGCCAGTCAATCTCCAGCAGAATGTCGCGCCCGCTGGCGGTTTCTGCCGCAATCCAGGATTGCGAAGTGCCGTACAGGTTGCCATATACCTCGGCGCTTTCCAGAAAATCCCCATTCTTTGCCATGGACAGGAAGGTCTCACGGCTGATGAAATGATAATCCTTGCCATCCACTTCACCGGGGCGCGGCAACCGCGTGGTGTAGGAAACCGATACGTCAATCTGCCGGTTGCAAGCCAGCAAGGCATTCACCAGGCTGGTTTTACCCGCGCCGGAGGGCGCGCTGACAATGAAAAGATTTCCGGACATTGAATTTACCGTGTGGTTAGCGTGTTAAATGTTGCGTAGTTTAATGGTCAGTATTTTCTCATTGTGTACATGCATTTTGTCGGTTGCTTTCGATTTTACCCAAACTTTTGCCGCAAGGTGTGTTATGCGTATCTAATATAAATTGTATCACCAACAAATTTCAGCAAGTCCAATAGAGAACTTGCCATACGTAGTTGTCCGCAACTTGGCACACCGTATAATGGTACGCACAACTTTAGAGGCTATTTACCGTGTTTGATTTTTGGCGGCGCGCGCTGGTTTTTCCACTTACCCTGCTTCTGTTCTCCATGCTTTTGTGGGCCGCTGCCGGCGCCTTGCCCGCTGCTCTGTTTTTCGGCGTGTTTCTGCTAGTGCGCCTGGTCTTTCATCTGCACCAGCTCGCTTTGCTCGACTACTGGCTGGCCGACCCTGATGCGCGCGTGGTGCCGGATGGTGCAGGGCTATGGGAGGAGGTCTTCGCGCGGTTGAACAGGATGGTGCGCTTGCACCGCAAGGAGCGTAAACAACACACCGCCGCGTTGCAGCACATGGAGCAGGCTACCTCGGCGCTGCCGGAAGGAGTGGCCATTCTCGATGAGGCCGACCACATTGAATGGTGCAACCCGCTCGTCGAGCAACATTTCGGCCTAGATGGCGCGCGCGACATCGGCCAGCAGATTACTTACCTGGCGCGCCAGCCGGAATTTGTGCAGTACCTTGCCATGCATGATTTCAGCGAGCCGCTGGTGTTGCGCGGCGCACGCCAGGATGGACTGACACTCTCCATCAAGTTGATCCCTTACAGCGACAACAAGAAGCTGCTGATCAGCCGCGACATCACCCGTTTTGAGCGTATCGAAACCATGCGCCGCGATTTTGTCGCCAACGTATCGCATGAATTGCGCACCCCTTTGACGGTGGTAAACGGCTTTGTCGAAACGCTGCTTGATATGCCCGACCTTGAAAATGACACGGCGCGCCGCGCACTTCAGTTGATGGGGGAGCAGACGCAACGCATGGAACGCCTGGTGAATGACCTGCTTACCCTGTCAAAACTGGATAATGCGCTGAATGCCCTGCAGGAAGAGACGGTGGAAGTGCCCACACTACTGCGCGCGCTGCATCATGAAGGGCAGTCGTTAAGCGGCGGGCAGCATGCATTGCGGCTGGAGTTGGAGAGTGACTGTAATTTGCTGGGTAATACCGCAGAGCTGCGCAGTGCTTTTGGCAACCTGGTATCCAATGCCATCCGTTACACGCCGCAGGGCGGCGAAATTGTGTTGCGCTGGCAGGAGCGGGATGGTCAACCGGTTTTCAGTGTACAAGACAGCGGGCTGGGCATCGCCCCGCAGCATATTCCCCGTTTGACCGAGCGCTTCTATCGCGTGGACCACAGCCGTTCACGCGAAACCGGCGGCACGGGCCTGGGGCTGGCTATCGTCAAACATGTGGTAAACCGGCATCAAGCGCGGCTGGAGATTGCCAGCAAGGAGGGCAAGGGCAGCATCTTCAGCATTGTGTTCCCGGCCAAGCGCCGTTTGCCATTACTGGCAGCTGAGGTTACCTAAACCTGAGAGAAGCTTATCCGTTCGTAATCTGAACCTTTTTCTACGCTAAATTCCATTTTTACATTCAGCTTTACCTTGTCTACCTGGACAATTTCAACTACCCGACCAGGCTTGAACCAATCACGTGGCGCAATCAAGCTAGCCGGGGTTTTTAGCGCGGGGACGGCAGGCAATAGCAATGCTGCAACATATTTGTCCGATACGGTGAGGTTAATCCCGGTCGCTTTCATGGCGATGGCTTGCGGTAAACCGGGTAAGTAGCGCACCCCTGCGTGCAATTGCCCTGTCTGTGTGACACTGAGCCAACTCACAGTGCCTAGCATGAAGGCATTGGCATTGGTTGGGCGCACCGCAACGAGTTGGTTCGAACCGAGACGTATGCCCGCACTTTCTTCGCGCAACAGGCGCGCACCAAGAATGCTCTCGTCTTCAATCTGCCAGGTTTCAAGAATAAAACCCATCACTGCCAGATCGTGGCGGTCGGTGTCGGACAACACGCGGCCAAAGGCTGCGATCTGCTTGCGTGAGAGGGTGTCCACGCTCGCCTCTCTGGCTGGTTGTTTGAACGGTCTGTTGGCAATATATGCAAAGCAGCTTTCCATTCCATAGCATACCTGTGCTTGTTGCATCACACCGCTGCGATCAGCCAGGCGTTCATTGCGTTTTTCGCACCAACACTGGTGCAGATAACCAAGGAATCCGGCGCAATCTGTGCTGCTGCAGCCCTCACCCAGCTCCAGTTGCTCTGGTGACTGCCCCTGTTGCAAGAGAATCATCTTTACGCGCAACAGTTTGCTTAACTGCACCATCGCCAAATAACGCAGGTTATCCGATGGGTTAACCAACTGTAGTGGTTGCAGTCCTTTCAAGCTGCCCAGATCAACCGCCAGTGGCGGGGCGTCGCCCTTGCTCATGGTGTAGCTACGCTCTACGGTGATGGTTGAACTCCATTGAGTCAACCAACGATCCAGCAGTTGCAGCTGGTTGCGCGTCAACTCTGCCCGGTAGGCATGGCAAGTGAGCATGAGCTTGGCATATGCTGCTCGGCATGAGGTGTTACTGGCGTTGCCGTTGAGGCCATCGGCCACCTCTTCAAGCTGCAAGCCCTGCTCTTCGCTAAATGCATACAGCACATGCAGTTGATGCCACAACTTGCCATCGAATTCGTAACCGGTGCGCATGTACTCGAAAATCTGCAATCCGCTATATAGGAGGCAGCGCTGGCAGAGCAACGCACTGTATGGGGCAAGTTGCGCATCACCCGCCATGCAGGCTTGCAGGCAGCGCTGGTAGCCGGTGACCATACCTTGCCACAGCCCAATGATGGAAACGAATACAGTAAGCTCGTCTTTACCCAAGGGCAGTTTCTTGGCAACCAGTTTTTTGGCGTAATCGGCTTGTATGGAGAATACCGTTTCACGCAGCAGCTCCATGGCGTGCAGGCGTTCCATGCCTTGCATCGGGTAACGGTTGAGCTCATTCAGTTGCGTGCGCAACACGCCATGCGCCAAGTGCAGGTTGGTGAGTTGCAATTGCCCCAGCCATTGCGCGCAGCCGACGGCATCCTTGAATGCGGGATTGGCGCGGTCATCGGTAGGATCCAGCGGCAGGGTCAGCATGGCTGTTTATGCGCGGTGTCCGGGGATAGTTTCCTGTTCAAAGCAGTACCCGTTCAATGCCGCCGTTATTGGCTTGGGCAACGTAGTTCACCATCCAGTTCTCACCCAGCATATGCCTGGCCATTTCGATCACCACATAATCCGCAGTAGTTCCGGAATCGTCATTGTAGCGTGAAAGCCCCTGCAGGCAAGACGGGCAGGAAGTCAGTATCTTGATCTCTCCAGTATAGCCATCATCGCGCAACGCATCCGCGCCCTTGCGCATTTCCTCTTCCTTGCGGAAGCGCACTTGGGTCGAGATGTCCGGGCGTGCTATCGCCAGCGAGCCGGATTCGCCGCAGCAGCGGTCATTCAGGGTGACCGGTGTGCCCATCAGTTCATTTACCACTTTCAGCGACTGGTAGGTTTTCATCGGCGCGTGGCATGGCTCGTGGTACATATAGCGCGTTCCTTCTACACCTTGCAGCTTTACCCCTTTCTCCAGCAAATACTCATGAATGTCGAGCAGGCGGCAACCGGGGAAAATCTTGTCGAACTGGTAGTGCAGCAACTGGTCCATGCAAGTGCCGCACGATACCACCACGGTCTTGATGTCCAGATAGTTGAGCGTATTGGCTACACGGTGGAACAACACACGGTTGTCCATGGTGATCTGGCTGCCGTGGTCTTCCTGCCCGGCGGCAATCTGCGGGTAGCCGCAGCAAACGTAACCGGGCGGCAACACGGTAATCGCGCCGATTTCATACAGCATCGCTTGCGTCGCCAACCCCACCTGCCCGAACAGCCGCTCCGAACCGCAGCCGGGGAAGTAGAACACCGCCTCGGAATCCTCATTCACTTTGCGCGGGTCGCGTATGACCGGCACCACGGTGCTGTCCTCGATGTCGAGCAGCGCGCGCGAAGTTCTCTTCGGCAGGTTGCCGGGCATGGGTTTGTTGACGAAGTGAATCACCTGCGACCGGACAAGCGGTGAAACATAGGGCGCGCGCCCCAGTGTCGCTGGAGGGTGCACGGTTTGGTTGTGAAACAGGCCAAAATATTTGGCGAGCCGGTACCCGATACGCTGCGCCTTGTAGCCCCACTCGATCATCAGTTTGCGCACCAGCTTGATCGTGGCGGGTTCGGTGGCGCTGAGAAAGAACATCGTGGCGGCCTTGCCCGGATTGAATTTACTCTTGCCCTGCTTGCGCAGGAAGTTGCGCATGGCAATCGACACATCGCCGAAGTCGATATCTACCGGGCAGGGGGCTTTGCATTTGTGGCACACCGTGCAGTGATCCGCCACATCGTTGAACTCATCGAAGTGTGCGATGGAAACCCCGCGCCGTGTCTGCTCTTCATATAAAAATGCTTCAATCAGCAGCGAGGTAGCGAGTATTTTGTTGCGCGGTGAATACAATAAGTTGGCACGCGGCACATGGGTTGAACACACAGGTTTGCACTTGCCGCAACGCAGGCAATCCTTGATCGAATCGGAGATTTCACCCAGTTCACTCTTTTCCAGAATCAGGCTTTCCAGCTCCATCAGGTTAAAGCTGGGCGTGTAGGCGCGCTCCAGATTGCCGCCTATGAGCAGTTTGCCCTTATTGAAACGCCCTTCCGGGTCTATGCGATTCTTGTAGGCAGCGAATTCGGCGATCTCCTGTGGCTCGAGGAAATCCAATTTGGTGATGCCGATGCCGTGCTCGCCGGAGATCACTCCGCCCAAATCTTTCGCCAGGCGCATGATGCGATCCACCGCAGCATAAGCCTGTTGCAACATGGCGTAGTCATCCGAATTCACCGGAATATTGGTATGCACGTTGCCGTCGCCCGCGTGCATGTGCAGCGCGACAAACACGCGGCTTTTCAACACACCCTGATGGATGGCGTTGCACTGGTCAAGAATGGGCTGGTAAGTGCTGCCGCTGAAAATCTGGCGCAACGGCTCGCGCACTTCGAGCTTCCACGAAGCACGGATGAGATGGCGCTGCAGGGCGTCAAACACTGTTTCGCTCCCCTCTCCCGCCAGCGGGAGAGGGGCTGGGGGAGAGGGTGGTGCGAACGGGCATCCCGCCTGCGGCGCATCCAGATTATCCCCCAGCCATTGCCAGCGTGTGCGCACCCCGCTCAGCAGTTCCTGTGCCTGTTGCGCGCGGTTACCAAGCAACTCGGCGCTGCCCAATTGTGCGTCGTCCTGATAGTGCAACGGCAATTCGCCGTTGAAGAATTCATCCAACGCATCCAGCAGTTTGAGTTTGTTGTGCAGCGACAGTTCGATGTTA
>CAITJF010000058.1 GCA_903892645.1 uncultured Nitrosomonadales bacterium
ACGAAACACATACGGCGGTGTCAATTTCTCAAGCTCGAAGAGCTTAGAGAATTGCCTACCTTTGGTGCAATGCCCGTTAGTTATTGCGCCCTACGACATTAAGGTTTTGTAGGTTGGGTTAGCGTAGCGTAACCCAACGTGATTTCCGTGAACCGAATACCGATGGAAACAAATAAAATGCCAACCTCAAAACTGACTCCCGCCGATCTTCGCCTCACCATCGCCCCCGATGCACTCGGCTTCGCCGACACATCCGAATTACAGGAATATGCGCTGCCATGGATCGGACAGGAGCGCGCAGAAATGGCTGCCCGCTTTGGTCTCGGGATGGATCAGCCGGATTACAACCTGTTTGTGCTGGGTGAGGTCGGCAGCGGCCGCTCGTCGCTGCTGCGGCAAGTGATGGTCACAGCCGCCGCGAACAAGGCGGTGCCGCCAGACTTATGCTACCTGCACAATTTCGATGCGCCGGAAAAGCCGCAGGCTTTGCGCTTGCCTGCCGGGCAGGGACGCCTGTTGCGCCAACTCATGGCGCGGATGTCCAAATCCCTGCAGACGGAAATTCCACATTGTCTGGAAGGGCAGGATTTCAAGGCTGAAAGCGAGCGCATCGAGAAAACCTACAAGACGGAAGAAGCCAGAAACTACGCCGAACTCGAGGCCTTTGGCGAAGCCCGCAAGTTCACTCTTCACCGCGAGGCCGGGCGCATGGTTTTCACCATGCTGGGCAAAAAAGGCCACGCACTAACCGAAGACGAAGTGCTTGCCTTGCCGAAAGAACACCGGGCCGGGATTGAGCAGGCCGAGCAGGAACTGCGCGCAGAGATTACCCGTTATTTTGAGAAAACCCGGCCGATGGAGCGGGTGATGAACGAGGCTCTGGCGGCGTTGCGGCGCCAGGTGGTGAAGCCGCTGCTGGATCGCGAATCACAGGAAATCCGCGCCGGTTTGAAAAAACAGAGCAAGGATTCCGCCAAACTCAACGCCTATCTGGAACAGGTCATGCACGATGTGCTCGACCATCTGGATCTGTTCAAGGTTTCCGACAGCGATGAGGAAATTCGGCAGGAGGCATTAAGCAAAGTGTTGTCCCTCTACCGGGTTAATCTGGTCGTGGATAACGATGGCCTGAAAGGCGCGCCGGTGATCGTCGAAGATAATCCGTTATTCCGCTCACTGTTCGGCAGCATCGAATATCAGTCCGAGAACGATGTGCTGGTGACTGATTTTACCCGCATCCGCGCCGGCAGCCTGCTCAAGGCGCACGGTGGTTTTCTCATGCTGCATCTGCGCGACCTGCTGGCCGATGGCCTGGTGTGGGAGAAGCTGCGGCGCTTGCTGCGCAGCGGCAAGCTGCAGATTGAGGAACCGGGCACGGCCTTCGCACCGATTGCGGCTGTTTCACTCGAACCCGAGGCCGTAGATGTTGAAGTCAAGATCATCCTGATCGGTTCGCGCGAACAGTATTATGAGTTGCAGGAAGAAGACCCCGAGTTTGCGCGCCGCTTCCGGGTCAAGGTGGATTTTGCCGAAAGCTTTTCGTCCAGCGCCGAAACCCGCCGCGCTTCGGCTATCTTTGTTGCCCACACCTGCCGCGAACTGGGGCTGCCACATTTTTCCGCCGCCGCCGTAGCGCGCCTGCTGGAGGATGGACACCGTGAAGTGGATGACCAGTCACGCCAAAGTGCGATCTTCGCCCGTGCCGAGGCGCTGGTGATGGAAAGTGCGGCGCTGTGCCGCGCCCGCCTCGGCCATCTGGTCGAGGCGCCAATTGTTGAAGCACAAGATGTCGAGGCTGCGCTTCATGCACGCACCTTGCGCCACGATTACCCCGAGCAGCGCCTGCAACAAGCCATCGCCGAAGGTGACTTGCTGATCACCGTGCAGGGTGAAAAAGTGGGCCAACTCAACGGCCTGACCCAGGTAGACTTGGGGGATTACTGTTTCGGCTTCCCGGAACGGGTCACGGCGCGCACCTTTGCCGGTGACGACGGCCTGCTCAACATCGAGCGCGAGGTGGAAATATCCGGGCCGATCCACGATAAGGGCGTGCTCATCCTGCACAATTACCTGTCCGCACTATTTGCCCATATCGCGCCGCTCGCGCTTAACGCATCCATCGTGTTCGAACAGGAATACAACGGCGTGGAGGGGGACTCTGCTTCCTGCGCCGAACTGTATGCATTGCTCTCCTCTTTGTCCGGATTGCCTCTCAAACAGGGCATTGCCGTTACCGGCGCGGTCAACCAGCACGGCGAAATGTTGCCGGTGGGCGGAATCAACGAAAAAATCGAGGGCTACTTTCACGTCTGCGAAAAAGCCGGACTGGACGGCAGCCAGGGCGTGTTGATTCCACGCCGCAACCGCCGCCACCTGATGCTGGGGCGCAAGGTTATCGAGGCCGTGGCCAAGGGTTTATTCCATGTCTACACGGCGGAGCATGCCAGCGAAGGGCTGGAGCTGCTCACCGGATTGCCCGCAGGCATGGCAAACGCGGCAGGCAATTACCCCAGCGGCAGCGTGCTGGGCCACGCCCAGAAAACTTTGCAGGCCTACCGCCGCGCCTGTCAGGCATCTGGGCGCCAGAAGAATGGACGCAAGCATTTGCGCTAAACAACGGGGCAGGCTTTGCTGGTTGACCTGTTGCGCGGAGCAATAAAAAACCAAAATGCCGAAGCTCGGCTAGTCGTCGTTGAAATACAGTTAGAACAAACCAGCGAGATAATCCGCAGCTTCGCTTATACCCGATGGCACAGGCACAGGCGGCTTGGGCATCGCCCAAAGTTGATTGAGTGCATCGCCCAGATCACCCGCGCACAGCACATCGCGCTGCACTTCCAGGCATGCGCCATGCTCCGCCAGCCATTGCACCAGGCACGGCTCTTCCGGCCAATCGCGGCGCGCAACATAAAGCACCGGCACTCCGTCACAAGCGGCTTCCGCGAAGGTGCCGTAACCGGGCTTGGTCAACACGGCGTCGCACGAGGCCAGCACATCGCCGAAAGGCAAATCCAATGATTCAAGTGACGCCATGTCATCGCGCTGAACTTGCCACGCTTGCGGGATTATCCAGCGCACGCCGGGCAAATGTGGCCAGTGCTCCACCGGCAAGCGGAATTCCATGCCGCCCATCGCCACCAGCACCAGTTTTTCAGCTTCATCCAGCCGCAATTTCGCGATGAGGCTCGTGCGTTGATTGCACCCCACCCGCGCAATCGGGTTGATGTTGCGCGCATTGGAAAAATCCAGCATCGGCATGGCTGGCTGCACCTTCAGGAAACATTCGGCGCTGTTATAGGCCGCCAGCATCTGCGCATGAATCGTGTGGCTGGCCGTATCCCCTGCGCAGTAATGGCGATAAATATCCGCCCAGTTCAGGCTGCACATCCCAACGGCACGCACACCCGCAACGCGCGCCGCCGCCAGCGACAGGTAGGGCACGTTGGCCAGCAGCAAATCGGGTTCTAGTGCGCGCATGGCATGCGCCTCACGTGCCACTTTTTCTTCCCAATCGGCGTGAAATGTGCGGTATGCAATGGCGCTTTCTTCCTCCTGCACATCCACCGCACTCGCCATTTGCATCCCAAAATCGAATGCAGCCGGGATGCGATGGAAATCATAATGAAAACTCTGCTGCAGGAGGAAGTGCGGTGCGGTAGTGCGCAGCGTTACGCGCAACCCGGAAATGCGCCGCGCCAACTCGTTCACCACTGGCGCAGTCTGGCTGACGTGGCCGAAACCGTGCGCAGAGATGTCAACCAGAAGGTGAGGCATATTTTTAGAGGCTCCCTTCATGCCGTTAATCCGGCAACGGCAGGTAAAACAATTCCGGATTAGAGCTTGATAAAATGCTCACGGTAATGCTTCATCTCACCGATGGACTCGTAGATGTCGGCCAGCGCCTCGTGCTTGCCGTGTTTTTTCACGCCCTGCGCCATGTCCGGCTTCCAGCGCTTGGCCAGTTCCTTGAGCGTGCTCACATCGAGGTTGCGGTAATGAAAGTATTCTTCGAATTTCGGCATCCAGCGCGCAAGGAAGCGGCGGTCCTGGCAGATGGAATTGCCGCACATCGGCGAGGTGCGTATCGGCACATATTCCTTGAGGAATTCGATCATCTGCACTTCCACCGCCGCCTCATCCAGCGTGGAGGCTTTCACCTTGTCGATCAAACCGGATTTGGCGTGGGTGGATTTGTTCCATGCATCCATGCCATCCAGCACACTGTCCGGTTGATGCACCACCAGCACGGGAGATTCGGCGATAGTTTCCAGATGGCTGTCGGTGATGACCATCGCCACTTCGATGATGCGGTCGTTATCCGGAATTAAGCCGGTCATCTCCATATCTATCCAGATAAGGTTGTCCTGATTTTGTGCCATAATCATTTCGCGTCTGTAACTGTCTGGCTCGTATTGTGTCATACAGGCGTAATATCCCGCTATTCCAAATTACAAAAATAATGACCGCATTCCAATTTTCCGAACTTTTTGTCGGCGCGCTGCTGTTGACCACGCTTGCCAAATTATGGCTGGTGCGGCGTCATCTCGCCCATATCGCGGCGCACCGCAGCGAGGTGCCGCAGGCCTTCCGCGCGCAGATTGATCTTGCCGCGCACCAGAAAGCGGCAGACTACACCAGCGCCAAGACACGCTTTTCCATGCTGGGTGTGCTGTTCGATGCCGCCCTGTTGCTCGCCTTTACGCTGGGCGGCGGCATCCAGTGGGTCACCGATGCCTGCCTGCGTGCTTTCAGCACCCCCCTCGCACAGGGCATGGCAGTCATCGTCAGCGTGCTGCTGCTTTCCTCGCTGCTGGAAATGCCGTTCGGCCTGTACCGCACTTTTGTCATCGAGGCACGCTACGGCTTCAACAAAATGACGCTGGCGCTGTACCTGACCGATGCACTAAAAGGGCTGCTGCTCGGTGCCGCGCTCGGCCTGCCGCTGCTGTTCGGCGTGCTGTGGCTGATGCAGCGCATGGGCGGCAACTGGTGGCTGTACGTGTGGGGCGTGTGGGTGGCCTTTAACCTGCTGCTGCTGTTCATCTACCCGACGTTCATCGCGCCGCTGTTCAACAAGTTCCAGCCACTGCAGGACGAGGCGCTCAAGGCACGCATCGAGGCGCTGCTGAAGAAGTGCGGCTTCATCGCAAGCGGGCTGTTCATGATGGACGGCTCCAAACGCAGTACCCACGGCAACGCCTATTTCACCGGTTTCGGCAAAACCAAGCGCATCGTGTTCTTCGACACGCTGCTGGAGCGCCTCACCCCGGATGAAATCGAGGCAGTGCTGGCGCATGAGCTGGGGCACTTCAAGCGCCGCCACGTGGCAAAACGCATCGTATTCACCTTCGTGCTGAGCTTGGGTTTTCTGTGGCTGCTGGCGCAACTGATGCAGGCAAACTGGTTCTACCAAGGGTTGGGCGTCGCCATGACCTCCACCACTTTGGACACCGCACTGGCGCTGCTGCTGTTCTTCATGGTGCTGCCGGTGTTCAATTTCCTGCTGCACCCGCTGATGTCGGCGTATTCTCGCAGGCACGAGTTCGAGGCGGATGCCTATGCCGCGCAGCAAACCGCTGCCCGCGACCTGGCCAGCGCATTGGTGAAGATGTACCAGGATAATGCCGCGACACTGACGCCCGACCCGTTGTATTCTATGTTCTACGATTCGCACCCGCCCGCACCGGTGCGCATCGCCCGCCTGCTAACTTTACAAGGAGGACACCCATGAAACGAATCGCCGCACTCACCCTGTTCCTTGCCGCCGGCAGCGTGCTGGCTGCCCCCTTTCCCGCTGGCGACGCGCAAGCCGGTAAAAAGCTGTTCGAGCAGAACAAATGCAACCGTTGCCACGTTGACATGATGGGCGGCGACGGCAGCGCCATTTTCACGCGCCCCAATCACAAGGTAACCAGCCCGGAGAAAATGGTGCAGCAAATGCACACCTGCAGCGGCGGTGCTGGCATCTCCCTGTCCGCACAGGATGAACAGAACCTCGGGGCGTATCTCAATCAGCGTTACTACAAGTTCAAGTGAGGGCGACATGGACAATGTTTGTGACCTGACCAACAAGCAATGCAAGCCCTGCGAAGGCGGTGTGCCGCCGCTGCCGCAGGATGAGATAAACACCCTGATGAAGCAGCTTGATGGATGGGCGCAGCACGACAGCATCATCGGCAAGACATTTGATTTCAAAAATTATTACCAGACCATGGCGTTTGTAAATGCGGTGGCATGGCTGTCCCACCGCGAAGACCACCACCCCGACTTGAGCGTGGGTTACAACAAGTGCCGCGTGGAATACACCACCCATGCCATCAACGGCCTGTCGGAAAACGATTTTATTTGCGCCGCCAAGGTGGATGCCTTGTTCAAGATTTGATATCCGTCATTCAAGGACAGGTGATAGCAGCCTTTGGGCGCCACTATTTGGCGGAGCTGGCCGACGGAGCTTTGCTCGAATGCGTCCCGCGCGGAAAGAAGAGTGAAGTGGCCTGCGGTGATTTTGTCGAACTGCAACGTACGTCAGAGGGCCAAGCAGTCATTGAAAGAGTCGTCCCGCGCAAGACCCTGCTTTACCGTTCCGTTGAGCATCGCGAAAAACTCATCGCTGCCAATGTCACGCAGATTATTGTAGTGGTGGCCGCCGAGCCTTCGTTCAACGACGAGTTGCTGGCGCGCTGCCTGGTGGCCGCATACGACCAGCAGCTGGAAACGCTCATCGTGCTGAACAAGTGCGACCTCGCCGCGCAGACTGCTGCGGCACGCGCGCAACTCGCACCCTATCGCGCCATCGGCTACCGCGTGCTGGAACTCTCCGCCAAAGAAAACGTCGCGCCGCTATTACCCTACCTGCAAGGACACACCAGCGTGCTGGTGGGGCAATCCGGCATGGGCAAATCCACCCTCATCAATTCATTGCTGCCGGATGCGCTGGCCGCCACGCGCGAAATCTCCACCGCGCTGGACTCCGGCAAGCACACCACCACGCACGCGCGCCTCTATCACCTGAACGCAGACAGCCATCTGATTGACTGCCCCGGCGTGCAAGCGTTCGGCCTGCACCACCTGAGTTTTGGTGCGATAGAAGAAGGGTTTGTGGAGTTTGCGCAGTATCTCGGCCAGTGCCGCTTTAACGACTGCCATCACGTGCATGAACCGGGCTGCGCATTACGCAATGGAGTAGAGGTTGGAAAAATTGACGCACGCAGGCTGAGGCTGTTTCAGGACATCACCTCAGGAAAGCTCAAACCGTCCTTCTGACGGAACTACCTACGGCAATAACAATAGATGAATTTCTGATCCGAGCCAGATGGAGTGTGATGCACTTCGTCGGCGCTGTTGACCAACTCAAACGCCGCACCAAACTCGCCATGCAAGGTATCGGGGCGGTAGCGCATGATGTCCAGCCCGCTGCAACGTAGCGGGCCGTCTTCCGCGAAGGTGGCGACGATGACATGACCGCCGGGTTTTACTGCACGCAGCACAGTCTGCACATAACGCTGCCGGTCGAGTGGGTCGGTCAGAAAATGGAACACCGCGCGGTCGTGCCATACATCCACACTGGCTCCGGGCAATTCGACTTGCGTGATGTCAGCCTCCCGCCAGTGAACTTTGGCTGCGTCGTTTCCTAGACGTTTTTGCGCGGCCTGCAACGCGGCGGCAGAAATATCCAGCACGGTCAAGTTGCGGTAGCCTTCATGCAGCAAATCATCCGCCAGTGTGGAAGCCCCGCCGCCGACATCCATGATGTGCCCATCCTTCGCCACGCCGGTGTTGCGGATGAATTGCAGCGATAGCTCCGCGTGTTCCTGAAACCAGCTCACCTGAGTAGTTGGCTTGGTTTGATATACTTTTTCCCAGTGCGTCTTGTCCATTACTAACCTCCCACCAAAGTCGCCAAACTCAGTAACAGCAACAAGATCATCCAGAACACCAAGGCGCGCCACACCAGGCCCACGGTGCTTTGCATGAAGTCGGCATCTGCCTCGTCGCCGATGCCCAGCTCGGGGCGGTCAAGCGGCAGACCACCCTGCGGGATGGGCTGGCCCAGACGCACGCCGAGCGCGCCCGCGCCGCTGGCCAGCACGATGCCCGCTTCCGGATCGGGCCAGTTTTGTGCCTGCGTGCGCCAGCAATACACCGTGTCCTCGAAATCGCCGACGATGGCGAAAGTGATAGCAGTCAGGCGCAACGGCAGCCATTCCATCCAGTGATAGGTCTGCCGCGCGAATTCGCCAAACTCGCCGAATTCTGCATCATCCTGCTTGCCCCAACGCGCATTGAGGAACAGCGCCAGCCGGTACAACACGGCACCGGACGGACCCAGCCCCAGCAGCATGGTCATCACGAACCATACCATCACGCCGAACACATGGTGGTGCGAAGCCAGTAGTGCTTCCTCGATGGTGACGCGCGCCACTTCCCCGGCATTCAGTTCATGGCAGGGCGCGCCGCGCCAGGTCGAAAGCAGGCTGCGCGCCTTCTCCAGATCGTCGTCGCGCAGTGCCTGATGAATACCGGTGAAGTAGTGGCTAAACTGGCGAAAACCCATGGTGAGGTACAGCACCAGCACGCAGAACGCCCAGGCGAATACCGGGCTGACACGGTACAGCAACCAGTACAGCGCAGCCGAACCAAACAACGGCAGCAGCACTGCAATTAGCCACGCAATCTTGCCGTGCTTGTGTTCGCCCGCATTAAAGTGCTGCTGGAAAAAATGCACATAGCTGCTCAGCCAGGCAAACAGATATTTGCGCGAAGCAAGCGGGTGGAGTTGCTCCAGCAACAGGGCAGCGATCAGGGAAAGCAGGCTCATGGCATCTCAAGGCGAGTACACAATCGGGTATACGAAAGATACCACACAACTTTGCAGCTTGCGCAGGATGGGTGGAGCATCGCGATACCCATCTAATGTTACCGGGAACCCACGAGTTCCTCGTTCATGATGCCTATCTTGGCAGGATCAGAACACCATCTTCCGAAAACAGCCGCGAACAGACAATCAGTATTCGAGTTGTGGTTGGCTCGCCGGTTCGGACGAATCTAATGTAATGGACGCCCACTACCCTAACCCTAAACGGCATCGAAGTGCCAAAGTAGTGGTGCAGTAAAGCCCACTAACACTAAATAGATCGATCAAATCGGGTAACTGTCAGATCAAGTCGCGACTACTACATGTGAGTGTTAACGTACTCCAATCGACTTAAGCGCCTCCTCCAACTGTCCGGAGGCATTTTTGATTTTTTCCAAGGCACCCGTGAAGTTTCGTTGTTTTGCATCGGCAATCGCCTGATCGCGTTTTTCTTTCCCATTTTTTACATACGATTCCATCAAAGCAAGCTCTGCTGGCGATGGGTGCATCTGCTCAATCGCTTGAGGAAGCGCTTCCTCATGGCTGGAAAAATGTGCAAGCTCAAACGTATATTCCTGTTCTGGTGATGAAAATTTCATTTCATAGGATTTTGTAGTATTGGCAAACATATTGGCTAATACACTTGATATTTCACCTTTTGCATCAAAAAGAATTTCATTTGCCTTGGCATACTTGCCTTCTTCGAAGAGAGCTTTTGCCGAGTCCATCATCCTGTGAATTTTGTCGCTATCGAGTTTTTTAACATTCTTTGCACTA
>CAITJF010000059.1 GCA_903892645.1 uncultured Nitrosomonadales bacterium
ACGACATTAAGCTGGTGTTCGAGGTGGAAGCGTATAAAGACTGACGCACATACTTGCAGTGTTCAGATCGTAAAGAGCCGCGAAATTTCGCGGCTCTTTTTTTGGTATCCGGAAATGTGATTCTCCCGCCATTTTGGCAACGGCCTATATATTTTTCCTTGTGGCTAATGCGGGAATTTGCTGCTAGATTGCTGGCTCATGTATTTTGGCCCCCGTGTTACTTGAACGGGGGAAGAGGGAGTGCCATTTTTATGGAAGGCATTTTTGCTGTCTACCTTACGTTAGGAGTATTCCCAGATGACATTAATGCTTAAAGTTATTTTGATGATGCTACTGGCTGTTGTGAGCAACAGTGCGATGGCGGAATGGGTAAAAGTTTACTTCAATCACACCGAAACCATCTACGCAGACTTTGCCTCTGAGCAAAATGAGGGCAATATTGTGAAAATGCGGAGTCTGTCTGATTATAAGACCCTCCAAAAAACAAGAAATGGTATTGCATATCTGTCAACAATTGAACCAGGCGAATACGACTGCAATGAAGAAAAAGTACGAGCTTTATCTGCCTTTAGGTATTCTAAAAATATGGGCAGCGGCAAAATGGTTTCTAGGTCTTCTTCTTTTCTTAATGAAAATTGGGCTCAACTCGTACCTGGCAACATCGACCATGTTTTGTGGAAGCACGCCTGTGGGAAGAAATGGTCTGTGAGTTAATCAAAATAATAACAATACAGATACCCAATGCCCAGATTTGTCCGAACCAACAATCCAGCCATAGCTCGAACATTTTGACCGAACCCCTCAGTCACGTGGGGCTTCCTCAACTAAAGACCTCTTTTTCTACCCGCCTAATTGCCCTGTCCGCCCAGACAAGGTAAAATTCGCGCCCTTTTGCTTTGCTATTTGGCGATTTGTGTCGCCACTTTTTTTGGCTATTGGCTTGAATGATTTTTGATGAGGAACAACGTGTGAGCCATCCTTCGTCGCCCGTACAGTCAGGGTTGCCAGTCCAGCAGGGCTTGTATGATCCGCGCCAGGAGCACGATGCGTGCGGTGTGGGTTTTGTCGCGCATATCAAGGGCAAGCAGAGCCACGGCATGGTGCGTCAGGGTCTGCAGATTCTGGAGAACCTCACCCATCGCGGCGCGGTGGGCGCCGATCCCTTGGCGGGCGATGGCGCCGGTATCCTGATTCAGGTTCCGGATGCGTTTTTGCGCAAGTCTTGCGCGGCGCAGGGCGTGATGCTGCCGGCGGCGGGTGAATACGGCGTCGGCATGTTGTTCCTGCCGCGCGCGGCAGCGGCACGCGCCGCCTGTGAGCGGCTACTTGCGGACAAGATAGTGGCGGAAGGGCAAGTCTTGCTGGGCTGGCGTGATGTACCGGTGGATAACCGCAGCCTGGGCGAAAGCGTGAATGCGGTGGAGCCGGTGGTGCGCCAGGTGTTCATCGGGCGCGGCAAGAGCTGCGCGGATGCCGACCATTTCGAGCGCAAGCTGTTTGTCATCCGCAAGACTGCCGAACACGCCGTGCGTGCCTTGCCAGACGAGCAGAAACGCGGCTTCTACATCCCGTCGCTGTCGGCGCGCACCTTGGTGTACAAGGGCATGCTGCTGGCCGATCAGGTCGGCAAGTATTACCCCGACTTGCAGGATAGCAGCGTGGTCACCGCGCTGGCACTGGTGCATCAACGCTTTTCCACCAACACATTCCCAACCTGGAATCTGGCGCATCCGTTCCGCATGATCGCGCACAACGGCGAAATCAATACCCTGCGCGGCAACGTGAACTGGATGGCGGCGCGCCATGCGGCGATGTCGTCGAAACTGCTGGGCGAAGACCTGGAAAAATTGTGGCCGCTGATTGTGGAAGGCCAGTCCGACTCTGCCTGTTTCGACAATGCGCTGGAGCTGCTGGTGGCGGGCGGCTACTCGCTGCCGCACGCGATGATGCTGCTGATCCCCGAGGCTTGGGCGGGCAATCCGCTGATGGACGAGGAGCGCCGCGCTGTTTACGAATACCATGCCGCGCTGATGGAGCCGTGGGACGGCCCCGCCGCCGTGGCTTTCACCGATGGCCGCATGATCGGCGCGACGCTGGACCGCAACGGCCTGCGTCCGGCGCGCTATTTGATTACCGACGACGACATGGTGTTGATGGCGTCGGAAATGGGCGTACTGGATATTCCGCAACACAAGATCGTGAAAAAATGGCGCTTGCAGCCGGGCAAGATGTTTCTGATTGACTTGCAGGCAGGCCGCATCGTGGATGATGCCGAACTGAAACAGCAACTCGCCACCGCCAAGCCTTACCGCCAGTGGATAAATCAGTCGCGTTATTTCCTGGATGACCTGCCGGTTGTGCCCGGCAAGACCACCCTTAAGGAAAGCCTGCTCGACACGCAGCAGGCATTCGGTTACTCGCAGGAAGACCTCAAGTTTATCCTCGCCCCCATGGCTTCCGCCGGCAAGGAAGAGATCGGCTCGATGGGCAACGATGCCGCGCTGCCGGTATTGTCGAACAAGAATCGCTCGCTCTACGATTATTTCCATCAACTGTTCGCGCAGGTGACCAACCCGCCGATAGACCCGATCCGCGAAGAGATCGTGATGTCGCTCACTTCGTTCATCGGCCCCAGGCCCAACCTGCTCGGTGTCGATGAGACCGATCCGCCGCTGCGCCTTGAAGTGCACCAGCCGGTGCTGTCCAATGAGGATATGGACAAGCTGCGCGACATCAGCAAGTTGACGCAGCGGCGCTACAAGTCGCTGGTATTGGATATGACCTATCCCGCCACTCAGGGCGCGAAAGGCTGCGAGGCCGCGATCAAATCACTGTGCGCCGCAACCGACAAGGCGGTGGCGGATGGCTACAACGTGCTGATCCTGTCCGACCGCGCGGTATCGAGCAAGCGTGTAGCCATCCCCGCGCTGCTGGCTTGTGCGGCTGTGCATCATCATCTGATCCGCGAAGGCTTGCGCACCAGCGCCGGTCTGGTGGTGGATACAGGTTCCGCGCGCGAGGTGCATCATTTCGCGCTGCTTGCCGGTTACGGCGCCGAGGCGGTGTGCCCGTGGCTGGCGTTTGAAACGGTTGCCACCATGGACAGCTATTTGCCCGAAGGCCTGACCAGCAAGGAAGCTAACAAGCGCTTCATCAAGGCAATAAACAAGGGATTGCTCAAGGTGATGTCCAAGATGGGCATCTCCACTTACCAGTCTTATTGCGGCGCGCAGATATTCGAGGCCATCGGCCTGAATGCCGAATTTATCGAAAAATATTTCACCGGCACGGCAACCCAGATCGAGGGTGTCGGTTTGAGTGTGATAGCCGAGGAAGCGGTGCTCACCCACCGCAACGCATTTGGCAATGACCCGGTGCTGTCCAACGCGCTCGAAGCGGGTGGCGAGTATGCCTACCGCGTGCGCGGCGAAGAGCACATGTGGACGCCCGACACCATCGCGAAATTGCAGAACGCCACGCGCACCAATAATTTTGCGACCTACAAGGAATACGCCAAGCTGATCAACGATCAGGGCCAGCGCATGAAAACCTTGCGTGGGCTATTTGAAATCATGCCAGCGGGCGCACCGGTGCCGCTGGCGGAAGTCGAGCCGGCGAAGGAAATCGTCAAGCGTTTTGTCACCGGCGCGATGTCGCTCGGTTCGATTTCCACCGAGGCGCATACCACATTGGCGATTGCGATGAACCGCATAGGCAGCAAGTCCAACACCGGTGAGGGCGGCGAGGATCCGGCGCGCTTCAAGACGCTCAAGGGCGGCGAAATGCTCTCCGAGATCATCGGCAAGAATCGTGTCGCGCGCGACCGCGAACTCCAGCCCGGAGATTCGCTGCGTTCGCGCATCAAGCAAGTGGCCGCAGGGCGTTTCGGCGTCACCGCAGAGTACCTGAGCAATGCCGACCAGATCCAGATCAAGATGGCGCAGGGAGCCAAGCCCGGCGAGGGCGGGCAACTGCCCGGCCACAAGGTGTCCGAATACATCGCCAAGCTGCGCTTTTCGGTGCCGGGCGTGGGGCTGATTTCCCCGCCGCCGCACCATGATATTTATTCCATCGAAGACCTGGCGCAACTGATTCATGACATGAAGAATGCCAATCCATCCGCATCGATTTCGGTGAAACTGGTATCCGAAGTCGGTGTCGGCACTGTGGCGGCGGGCGTGTCCAAGACCAAGGCCGACCACATTGTGATTTCCGGCTTCGACGGCGGCACCGGCGCATCGCCCCTGTCGTCGATCAAGCATACCGGCACACCGTGGGAGCTGGGGCTGGCGGAAGCGCAGCAAACGCTGGTGTTGAACAAGCTGCGCGGGCGCATTGCGTTACAAGTGGATGGCCAGCTCAAGACCGGGCGCGATGTGCTGATCGGCGCCTTGCTCGGCGCTGATGAATTCGGCTTCGCCACCGCACCGCTGGTGGTGGAAGGTTGCGTCATGATGCGCAAGTGCCACCTCAACACCTGTCCGGTGGGCGTTGCCACACAAGATCCCGAACTGCGCAAGAAATTTACCGGCCAGCCGGAGCACGTGGTGAACTACTTCTTTTTTGTGGCCGAAGAACTGCGCGAATACATGGCGCAGATGGGCATGCGCAAGGTTGATGAGCTGATCGGGCGCAGCGATTTACTCGACGTGAAGCAGGGCATCGCCCACTGGAAAGCCAGGGGCTTGGACTTCTCGAAAATTTTCCATCAGCCCGATGTGCCCGCCAGTGTGGCGCGCCTGCATACCGAGAAGCAGGATCATGAGCTGGGCAAGGCGCTGGATAACAAACTGATCGCGCAAGCCCGTGCCGCGCTGGAACATAAAAAACCTGTGGTCATCGAGAGCGCCATCGGCAATGTGAATCGCACTGTCGGCACCATGCTGTCGCATGAAGTGGCGAAGCGTTACGGCCAAGCCGGGCTGCCTGCCGACACCATCACGGTGAAGTTTAAGGGCACGGCGGGGCAGAGCTTCGGGGCCTTCCTCGCGCATGGCATCACCCTTGAGCTAACCGGCGAGGGTAACGATTATGTCGGCAAGGGATTGTGCGGTGGCCGCATCGTAGTGGTGCCGCCCAAGGAATGTCCGATCACGGCGGAAGACAATATCATTGTCGGCAACACCGTGCTGTACGGCGCGACCAGCGGCGAGAGCTATTTTCGCGGCGTGGCGGGCGAGCGTTTCGCAGTGCGTAATTCCGGCGCGGTCGCGGTGGTGGAAGGCTTGGGCGACCACGGCTGTGAATACATGACCGGCGGCATGGTGGTCGTGCTGGGACAGACCGGGCGCAATTTTGCGGCGGGTATGTCCGGCGGCGTGGCTTACGTGCTGGACGAAGATGGCAGCTTTGAAAAACGCTGCAACCTGGCGATGGTGGCGCTCGAGCCGGTGCCGGAAGAATTGGTGGCGCTGGATAGCGTGGATATCGAACCGGAAGGGCATGGCCGCGTGCATTTCAACCACCTCGGAAAGGCCGATGCAGTGGCCCTGCGCGGCAAGATCGAGAAGCATTTGCATTACACCGGCAGTGAGCGCGCCAAGCTTATTCTCGACAACTGGGCGTACTACCTGCCGAAGTTCGTCAAGGTAATGCCGACCGAATATCGCCGCGCCTTGCAGGAAATTGCGGAGCAACAAGCCAGGCAAAGGGAGGCCGAGTAAATGGGCAAGCTTACCGGATTTATGGAATTCAGCCGCTTGAGCGAAGAGCATTTGCCGGCTGCGGAACGCCTGAAAAATTATCAGGAGTTCGTGCTGCACCTGACCGACGAGCAGGCCCAGACGCAAGGCGCGCGCTGTATGGATTGCGGCATCCCGTTCTGTGCGACGGGTTGCCCGGTCAATAACATCATTCCGGACTGGAACGATTTGGTGTACCGCGGCAACTGGAAGCAGGCGCTGGACGTGTTGCACTCCACCAACAATTTTCCGGAAGTCACCAGCCGCATCTGCCCCGCGCCGTGTGAAGCGGCATGCGTACTGAATATCAATGATGACGCGGTAGGCATCAAATCTATCGAGCATGCCATCATTGACAAGGGCGGCGAGAACGGCTGGGTGGTGCCGCAACCGGCGCAACACAAGACCGGCAAGAAAGTTGCGATAGTCGGCTCCGGTCCCGCCGGACTGGCAGCGGCGCAGCAACTGGCGCGCACCGGACATGACGTAGTGGTGTTTGAAAAGAATAGCCGCATCGGTGGCCTGCTGCGTTATGGCATTCCCGACTTCAAATTCGACAAGCGCTTGATCGATTGGCGCATGGTGCAATTGCAAGCCGAGGGCGTTGAATTCCGTACTGGTGTATTCGTCGGCAAGGAGGCGCCGGGTAAGGGTGTGGCCAATGATGCGAAGAAGACTATCACGCCAAAAGAATTGCTGAAAAAGTTCGATGCCGTGATCCTGGCCGGCGGTGCGGAACAGCCGCGCGATTTGCCGATGCCCGGACGCGAATTGGCGGGTGTGTACTATGCGCTGGAGTTCCTTATTCCGCAGAACAAGGAAGTGGCGGGCGACGGCAAAAACCCGATCAACGCGAAGGGCAAGCATGTAGTGGTGATCGGCGGCGGTGATACCGGTTCCGATTGCGTCGGCACCTCCAACCGCCACGGCGCGGTTTCGATCATGCAGTTTGAAGTGATGCCGCGTCCACCGGAAATGGAAAACAAACCGTTGACTTGGCCGAACTGGCCGATGAAGCTGCGCAGTTCCAGCTCGCACGAAGAAGGCTGTCAGCGCGATTGGTCGGTGGCAACCAGGGAATTCATCGGCAAGAACGGCAAGGTCAGCAAGATCAAGGCGGTTCGCGTCGAGTGGAAAGACGGCAAGATGCAGGAAGTGCCGGGCAGCGAATTCGAAATGAAAGCCGATCTGGTGTTGTTGGCGATGGGTTTCACCAACCCGCTGCAGCAGGTGCTGGATGCGTTCGGCGTGGAGAAAGACAGTCGCGGCAATGCCAAGGCCGCGACCGATGGTGCAGGCTGTTACAAGACCAACGTGGACAAGGTGTTCGCCGCAGGCGACATGCGTCGCGGCCAATCGCTGGTGGTATGGGCCATACGCGAGGGCCGTCAGGCCGCCCGCGCAGTGGATGAGTATTTGATGGGCAGTTCCGTGTTGCCACGTTAACCGAAAGTAAAATGATGAACTTTAAACTGAAAAACGACACTTTCCTGCGCGCCCTGCTGCGCCAGCCGACCGAATACACGCCGTTGTGGATGATGCGCCAGGCCGGGCGTTACCTGCCGGAATACTGCGCCACGCGCAAGCGCGCGGGCAGCTTCCTCAACCTGTGCAAGAACCCGGACATGGCCACGGAAGTAACCTTGCAGCCGCTGGATCGTTTCCCATTGGATGCCGCAATTCTGTTTTCCGATATCCTGACTGTGCCGGATGCGATGGGCTTGGGACTGTACTTTTCCGAAGGCGAAGGCCCAAAGTTCGAGCGCCCCTTGCGCGACGAAGCCGCGATCAAGGCGTTGCGCGTGCCGGATATCGGCAAAGATTTGCGCTATGTGACCGATGCTGTGTCGCAGATACGCAAGGCGCTGGACGGGCGCGTGCCGCTGATCGGTTTCTCCGGCAGTCCGTGGACGCTGTCCTGCTACATGGTGGAAGGCGGCGGCAGCGACGACTACGCCAAAGTGAAGACCTTGATGTACAAAGAGCCCAAGCTGATGCACCACATTCTGGATGTCACCGCGCAGGCGGTGACGCAATATCTCAACGCGCAGATCGAAGCAGGCGCACAGGCCGTGATGATTTTCGATTCCTGGGGCGGTGCGTTGTCGCATGCTGCTTACCACGAGTTCTCGCTGCCCTACATGCAGCGCATCGTGGCCGGTCTGATCAAGGAAAAAGATGGCGTCAGGATTCCGAACATCGTGTTCACCAAGGGCGGCGGCCTGTGGATCGACAGCATCGCCAACATCGGCTGCGATGCGGTGGGGCTGGATTGGACCATGGACATCGGCGTGGCGCGCCAGAAAGTTGGCGACAAGGTTGCGCTGCAAGGCAACATTGACCCGACCGTTTTGTTCGCCACACCGGAAGTCATTCGCGCCGAAACCGAGCGCGTGCTGGCCAGCTATGGTTATGGCAGCGGCCATGTGTTCAACCTGGGTCATGGCATTTCCCAATTCACCAACCCGGATAATGCGGCGGCACTGGTGGCGGCGGTGCATGAGTTGAGCCGTAAGTACCACTAGGTTTTTCGGGTTGTTTAAACCCATGTAGGAGCGGGCTATGCCCGCGAGCCTCTTTGAACACACCTGTGGGTGTCCAGCAAGCTGGAGTGGATTTGACACTCGCGGGCATGGCCCGCTCCTAACAAGTTGCAAAGGCTGAACAAAAGCCGCAGGTATCCCCTGCGGCTTTTGCTTTGGCTATTAGTGTGCGGTGTAGGTACACTGCGCGTACGGTGGATAACAGCTACGCTGTATCAATTCCACGTCCAGTTTCTGTGCACCCGCAGGGTGCAAGAACCTCTTCGAGGTAGTGGATTGCCTGGCTTTGTTGCTGGCTAATCAATCGGCGCAAGGAGTAGCTCAGTACACAAAAAACATGATAAAAATGCTTGACAACCTCTGGATTATTCACAACCCCTCAATATTTCTCGGGTTGCAGGGGAGAAAACCTTGCAGCTCGCGCGTTTATGTGTAACAAATTGTTTTTACGAAGAAATTTATTGCTAACGAAATGAGCAGGGAAGTAAAACCGTAAGCGGAATTGACAGTTAGCGCAGTTGTAGTGAAGTTGTTCACACTGTTATCCACAGTTTTTGTGGACAACAAAAAATAAGCAATCCACTCAAGCTGGTTAGCCGTGTATTGTAGAAGTTTTTGGAGAAAGATTTACTAAATGCCCATCGTTCGCGTCGCGCTGGATATGCCGTTGCCTACCCTGTTCGATTACGTGCTAGCGGATGGTGCTTCAGCCATGCCGGGGCAGCGGGTGATCGTGCCGTTTGGGCGCAAGCAGGTGGTCGGTGTGGTGATGGAATGCGCGGCGGATTCCGAGCTGGCGGCGGAACGGATCAAGCGTGTGGTGCGGGTACTGGACGAGATTCCGCCGTTGCCTGCCGAGCTGCTCACCCTGCTGCGTTTCTGTAGCGACTATTACCATCATCCGCTCGGAGCTACGGTATTGTCCGCCTTGCCGGTGCGGCTACGTTCCAGCGAGCCAGTCACGTTCAAGGAGGCGCTGCAATACACGCTTAGCGTTAGTGGGCGCACGCTTGACTTGAGCCTGTTGCCCAAGCGCAAGATAGTGCAGCACCGCATCCTCTCGGCTTTGCAGGCGGGCGCATTAAGTGCAGCACAATTGCGTGCGCTGTCGCCGAGCGCACTGACTGCGCTCAAGGCGCTGGTGCAGGCAGGGTGGGTGGAAACTTGTGCGCTAGCTGTCATGCCTGCTTCTTTTACCTTCAACAATGCGCATACGCTGACTACCGCGCAGCAGCAGGCGGTGGATGCGGTGACGCAATCGAACAGCTATGGCTGTTTCCTGCTGCACGGCATTACCGGCAGCGGCAAGACCGAAATTTATGTGCATCTGATGAACCATGTGTTGCGGCAGGGCGGGCAGGTGCTGCTGCTGGTGCCGGAAATCAATCTCACGCCGCAACTGGAAAATTATTTCCGCAGCCGCTTCCCGGACGCAGAGCTGGTCAGCCTGCACAGCGGCCTCTCCGATGGCGCACGCACACAGAACTGGCTGCGTGCGCAGTCCGGCCTGGCGCGCATCGTGCTCGGTACGCGCCTGGCGGTGTTCGCGCCCTTGCCGCAACTGGCGCTGGTCATCGTGGATGAGGAGCACGATGCCTCGTTCAAGCAGCAGGATGGCTTGCGCTACTCGGCGCGCGACGTGGCGATTTTTCGCGCCAACCAGCGCGGTGTGCCGATTGTGCTGGGCTCAGCCACGCCTTCGCTGGAAAGTTATTACAACGCGCAGACTGGGCGCTATCACCTGTTGCGGCTCACCGAGCGCGCATTAGCCGCGGCCAAGTTGCCGACGGTGCGCTGCATCAACACCAGCAATACCTTCATGCAGCACGGTATCAGCGAGCAGTTACTCACCGCGCTGGAACAATGCCTGCAACGTGGCGAACAGAGCTTGGTGTTCATCAACCGGCGCGGTTACGCTCCGGTGCTGATGTGCACCGCTTGCGGCTGGCTGTCCGATTGCCCAAATTGCGCGGGCAAGCTGGTGCTGCATTTGCAGGACAGATGTCTGCGCTGCCACCACTGCGGTCATCAGGCGCGCGTGCCGCATGCCTGCCCAAGCTGCGGCAATGCCGACCTGCAACCGGTCGGCATCGGCACGCAACGCGTGGAAAGTGCGTTGCAGGAACATTTTCCCAAGGCGCGCATCCTGCGAGTGGATCGCGACAGCACGCGCAACAAGGGCACGTGGAATGCTATGCGCCAGCAGATACACGATGAGGCGGTGGATATCCTGGTGGGGACGCAGATACTGGCGAAGGGGCACGATTTCCCAAATCTGACGCTGGTCGGTGTGCTCAACCCGGATAGTGCGCTATACAGCGGCGATTTCCGCGCCTCGGAAAAATTGTTCGCACAACTCGCGCAGGTGGCGGGGCGCGCCGGACGTGCCGACAAGCCGGGCGAGGTGCTGATCCAGACAGCTTTTCCCGGCCATCCATTATTTAGCGCTCTGCGCGAGCACGATTACGACAGGTGGGCAAAAAACCTGCTGGCAGAGCGTCAGTCCGCCGGTTTTCCGCCCTTTGTGTATCAGGTGATGCTGCGCGCCGAAGGCAAACAGCAAGCCGGGGTGTATGCCTTCCTGCAGCAGGCGCGCGAAGCCGCCACAACACTTGCCATGCCGGTTGAAGTGTACGGTGTGGTGCCCGCCGCCATGCCGCGCCGCGCCAACTACATCCGCGCGCAACTGCTGGTGCAATGCGTCACGCGCAAACCTTTGCAGCAATTTCTGCGCGCGTGGCGGCCATTCCTGGATGCGCTGCCTGCGCAGAAGTTGCGCTGGTCGCTGGACATTGATCCGCTGGAGTTTTAAAGTGGCACATCAAGAATAGCTCACGGACTGGGAGACAAAAACAATGAAACCGATACCACCCGACTTGGCTTGGCTGAATCTGCCTAATCTGCCGACACCTGTCAAAGTGCTTTTTTCCGGATACTTGCTCGCAGTTGGGCTGGGTCTATGCATGGCTGGTCTGCAAATCATGCTGACGCACGGCATGGCGGACGGCAAACCGGGGCTTTCCCTGGATGACATCGTGTATAGCTATTATGGTGATCGTACCGGGAGCAAATTGGAAAGCAAGCTCAATGGATCAATGAAAGAGATGGGTACACCAGAAGCCCGCCTTGATATCATTAAATGGGTTCGCAACGGAGCACTAGATGCAGAGTGGGAGCCGCATTTCAAGGATACCTTTAAACAACATTGCGTGATGTGCCACAGCTCTGTTCCCGGCATCCCTGATTTTACCAAGCTCGAGGAAGTAAAAAAGGTAGCTAAAGTCAACGAAGGCGCAAGCATTCAAACCCTGACCAGGGTGTCACATATCCACTTATTTGGAATCAGCTTCATTTTCTTTTTTGTGGGATTTATTTTCAGCTTTGCAGTAGGCGTGCCGAAGTGGTTGAAAATTTCAGCCATTGCCATTCCATTCGGTTTTCTGATCGCAGACGTTCTCTCCTGGTGGCTTACGAAATGGAACCCCAATTTTGCATGGCTCACCATCATTGGCGGTTTTGGTTACAGCGTTGCATCCACGATGATGTGGTTTGTCAGCATGTACCAGATGCTGATCTTGTCGCGCAACGGAAAAATCTATGGAAATGCGTGGCAGGCCGACCTGGAATAGGTGCGTGATATGCCAATCGATTTGATAGGTTCACTAAGCGCCATCGTCGGTGCGGACAATGTACTGACCGGCGAAGCCGCCGCGCCGCATTGTTCCGATTGGCGCGGACGCTACAGCGGGCTGGCACTGGCCGTGGTGCTGCCCGGCGATACGCAACAGGTCAGCGCGATTGTTGCGCTAAGTGCAGAGCAGCATGTCACCATCGTGCCGCAGGGCGGCAACACCAGTTTGTGCGGGGCATCGGTGCCGTTGGACAAAGGCGAGCAGATCGTGCTCAACCTGTCGCGCATGAACCGCATCCGTGAACTGGATGCCACCAACTACACCATCACCGTGGAAGCGGGCTGCATATTGGCCAATGTGCGCGCGGCGGCGGAGCAGAGCAACCGCCTGTTCCCGCTCAGGCTCACCGCCACCGAGCAGCGTTGCGAGATCGGCGGCAACCTTTCCACCAACGCAGGCGGCATTAACGTGCTGCGCTACGGCACGGCGCGCGACCTGGTGCTCGGGCTGGAAGTGGTGCTGCCGGACGGGCGCATCTGGAATGGCCTGCGCGCCTTGCGCAAGGACAATTCCGGCTACGATCTCAAGCACCTGTTTATCGGCGCAGAAGGCACGCTGGGCATCATCACCGCTGCTGTGCTGAAACTGTTTCCGCGTCCGCAGGTGGTGGCAACCGCGTGCGTCGGGCTGCGCGATCCGGCTGCGGCAGTCGAACTGTTTGCGCATCTGCGCGCCACCTGTGGCGACCGCATCAACGCCTTTGAGATCATCGGCCGATCCTGCCTGGATTTGGTGTTTCGCCATGTTCAGGATACGCATGAACCCTTCGCCAAACGGCATGAATGGATAGCCGTCATCGAGCTATCCGATGTGCTGGATGTCCTGCTGGACAAATCATTGCGCACCGCACTGGAAAATTTCTCAGGCGGCATCGAGGTGTTTGCGGTAACTACAGAAAAAGCGCACGCGGAAAGATGGTGGAAGCTGCGCAATAGCATCAGCGAGGCGCAGAAAATTGATGGCATCAGCATCAAGCACGATGTCTCGGTGCCGGTCAGCCGTGTAGCGGAATTTATTGTGCAGGCCGACACCGCACTGCATGGTGCATTCCCCGGTGTGCGCATTGTCACCTTCGGCCATATCGGCGATGGCAACATTCACTACAACGCCTCCATGCCCGACCACGCGCAGAACCAGGCATTTATCGAGCAGAGCGAACGCGCCAACCGCATTGTGTATGACATCGTACACGGACTGGGCGGCAGCATCAGTGCCGAGCACGGGTTGGGCCAGCTCAAGCGCGAAGAAATCTGCCGTTACAAAAGCGCGCTGGAGTTGGAGATGATGCACGGCATCAAGCGGATGATCGACCTGCATGGGCTGATGAATCCGGGCAAAGTTCTGTAGGAGCGGGCCATGCCCGCGAACAAAAACAAT
>CAITJF010000060.1 GCA_903892645.1 uncultured Nitrosomonadales bacterium
ATCCTGGCAGGTGGTGCGGGTGCAGACGTCCTGATCGGCGGCACCAGTACTGCTGACGCTGCAGGCGGTAGCGACTGGGCAGCCTACGCCGGTTCTGCGGCGGTCACAGTCAACCTGACCGATACCAACAATGATGGCCTCTCTGACGCAACCGGACTGGGCGGCGATGCGCAGGGCGACACCTACTACTACATCAACAACCTGCTGGGCAGCGCCAATAACGACACATTGACCGGCAATGCCAACGACAACACCTTGATGGGTGGTGATGGCAACGACACCCTGACGGGTGGTGCGGGTAGCAACCTGCTTGACGGTGGAATCGGTTTCGACATGGTCGACTACAGCGCAGAAACCACAGCGATTACCGTCATATTAATGGGTGCCGCAGACGGCAGCGCTACAGGGTCAAGCTTCACTGACACACTGCGTGGCATAGAAAACATCACCGGCGGCAGCGGCAACGATACTTTTTTTGCAGATATTAACGCCAATACCATCAACGGTGGGAGCGGCATTGACACTGTCAGTTATGCCAACTCCAATTTGGGTGTTGCAGTGGCGCTCAATAGCGCCGCAGGTACGGGTGGCTATGCTGCAGGGGACGTGCTGGCTAATATTGAAATCTTGATCGGCAGCAACTACAACGACACTCTCAGTGGCGCGGGTGGCAATGACACTATTTATGGCGGCAGCGGGGCGGACACTCTATATGGGGGTGCCGGCAGCAACATTCTCAATGGTGGTGCTGATTCCGATACTGCCGACTACAGCGCAGAAACCACAGCGGTTACCGTCATCCTGCAGGATGTAACGTTGGGTGTCCAAGTAGACGGCAGCGCTACAGGGTCAAGTTTCACTGACACACTGCGTGGCATAGAAAACATCACCGGCGGCAGCGGCAACGATACTTTTTTTGCAGATATTAACGCCAATACCATCAACGGTGGGAGCGGCATTGACACTGTCAGTTATGCCAACTACACCAACTCCTCCGTTAAGGGAGTTGCTGTAGCTCTCTCAGGTGGCGCAGGTGTTGGTGGCTATGCCGCTGGAGATCAACTGGTTAATATTGAAAATCTGGTTGGTAGCAAATTCAACGATACTTTGGCTGGCGACATCAACACCAATGTCATCGATGGTGGCGCGGGTAACGACACCATTTCTGGCGGCGGCGGCAATGACACCTTATATGGTGGCGCTGGGACGGATGTTTTCTTTAGTTATTTAGGAAGTATCAGCACGCTGGATGGTGGTGCAGGAATTGACAAGGTCGATTATTCCGGCGGTAATGTTGGGATTGTATTTGACCTGAGCAACTGGGTGAACAGCAGTATTAAGGACACCTTGATTAGCATCGAGATTATTATGGGCTCCACTGGCGCCGATACTTTCTATGCGGGTGGCGCTTCCGCTGATACTTTTTTAGGTGGATGGGGCAATGATGTGTTTTACATGGACGTTAACTCGACGGCGCCTGACTACATTGATGGCGTGCTCGGTAACGACAAGGTGAGTTACGCCATCAATGTAGCTGACCGCTCCGCGAATTTCACTAGCGTAGCGATCAATTACTCTACTAATTCTTCTTCTGGTGGTGCGTTAAACGACAGTTTTTTTAGCATTGAACAATGGGAACTGTCCAGCGGGAATGATAGCTTCACAGCATCTTCTGCTCAGGCGGCGACCGTATGGGGGGGGTGCTGGCAACGACACACTGACTGGCAACACTTTTGCTGATATACTTTGCGGCGATTCTGGCAACGACATACTCATCGACACCATCGGCGGCGGCGGTGCGGACAGCCTGTATGGGGGCGACGGGGCTGATATTCTCAAGGTCGCAATGGCTAATCTGTCGACCATTGCTGTCATGGATGGCAACAATACCATTTCTCAAACAAATGGTTCCATCATATACAACAATGATGGCAGCATCGATACTCTGCAAATCACCGGCATTACGGCGGGCAGTTCGCTGGCTTTAAGTTCCTTCGATGCCAAGGTCACCAGCATAGAAAAGTTGGATATCCTTGATACAAAAATCTCCACCCTCACTTTTGGCTTGGCCGATATTCAGGCGATGGTGGATAACGGCAACACCTCCACCCTGACTATCCGGAAAGATAGCGGGGACATTCTGAGTTTTACTGGAGCAGGCGACACGGTGCTAAACAATCTGGGTGGCTCAACATACGACCCGCTTGCTACTCATTATGTATTTACCAACGGAGCATTGACAGCAACGCTGGATTTTGTGACGGTGTAAGCAGATATTCTCGTTCTCTTAACCCACAAAGCTTCATTTCAGATTGAGGCTCCCCGGTCTAGGAGACTTCCCAGTCTAGGCACCATGTCACTGCTAACACATGAGCAAAGCCACACCCTTTCGGCGTACCTGTGACTAAGATCATCTTTTTTCCTGCATTAGCTGCCTCGCGCGCCTCAGCGCGTCGTCAATGTTTGCCACCACATTCTCTGGGCCAATTTGCTTGAAGAATCCGGACTGATGCATCAGAAAATAAGGTTGCGTATGCGGGCCGCACAGGATGAGGTGCTTGCTGTGCTTTTGCAGCTTGCTATGCAGATGCTCGAGCTTGTGCAGCGCGCTGGCATCCATGCTGATCACTTCATTCATCTTCAGGATCAATACATCCGGCTCATTGTGGGTCTCGGCGAGTATGGTTTCCAGTTTGTCTGCCGCACCGAAGAACAGCGCACCGAACACGCGGTAAATCACCACACCTTTCGGTACAGCCTTGCGCAGCAGCGCCGCTTCGCCGTCATCCGCATGTGGTGATTCTTCCGCCACGCTGACGTGGGTGAGCTCGGTGATGCGCCGGATGAAGAAAAGGATGGCGATAAACATGCCGGTTTCGACCGCAACGGTCAGGTCGAAAATCACTGTGAGCAGGAAAGTCACCACCAGCACGGCGCTGTCGCTGCGCGGATATTTGCGCAGGGTGCGGAAGCCTTCCCACTCGCCCATATTGATGGCTACGACCAACAGAATTGCCGAAAGGGTTGCCAATGGAATATGTTTCGCCAGCGGCGCGGCGATCAGCACAATGACCAGAAGGGTAATTGCATGCACGATGCCGGAGACCGGGCTGGTCGCCCCGGAGCGCACGTTGGTGGCGGTGCGCGCAATCGCACCGGTGGCGGGAATGCCGCCGAAAAACGGCGTGATGACATTGGCGATACCCTGCGCGATAAGTTCCTGGTTCGGGTCGTGTTTGTCGTCAATCATGCCGTCTGCTACCGCTGCCGAGAGCAGCGATTCGATTGCGCCGAGCAGCGCAATGGTCAGTGCCGGGGCAAACAGGTAGCGCAATGTGGCAAAGGTGAACTCCGGCAGATTAAACACCGGCAGCCCTTGCGGGATGCCGCCGAAGCGCGTGCCGATAGTCTCTACCGGCAGGTCGAACAGGGCGACCACTGTCGTACCGATCACCAGTGCGACGATGGGCGAAGGCAGCTTCTGCGCCCAAGCCTTAGGGTAAAACCAGATGAGCAGTGCCGAGCTGGCAGCCAGCAACACTGTTGCAGCATCCATCGTGGAGGCCGCATGGTAGATGGCTTGCAGCTTGTGCACGAAATCAGCAGGCATCACCTCGATCTGCAAGCCGAAAAATTCTTTCACCTGGCTCAGGATGATCAGCACCGCGATGCCGTTGGTAAAGCCGATGATCAGCGGGCGCGGGAAAAATTTGATAAGGTTGCCCATGCGCGTCAGCCCCATCGCCAACAGCATCACGCCTGCCATTATGGTGCAGATCAGCAGGTTGGCGTAGCCGTACTGCATGATGATGCCGTACACGATGACGATGAACGCGCCGGTCGGCCCGCCGATCTGCACGCGCGAACCGCCAAGGGCGGAGATGATGAAACCGGCGATAATGGCGGTAAAGATGCCGGCTTCCGGTTTTGCGCCGGAGGCAATGGCAAAGGCAATGGCCAGCGGCAGGGCAATCACCCCGACGGTGACCCCGGCGATGACGTCGGTGGAGAGGCGCGCCTTGTTGTAGCCGCGCAGTGCGTCGATCAAACGCGGGCGAAAGTATTGCGAGAACTTGGCTAACAGCAAATCACTCATACGAGCTGTGTCAGCACCTCCACTTATTTGTGTGCATGCTTATTTAATTCTCATTCCGGGCTGTGCGCCGTCGTCCGGGCCGAGGATGAATAAACCGGGCGCCTCGCCGGATGCAGCCAGCACCATGCCTTCCGACAAACCGAACTTCATCTTGCGCGGTGCAAGGTTGGCGACCATCACGGTCATTCTTCCTTTGAGTTTTTCAGGATCGTAAACCGACTTGATACCTGCGAACACCGTGCGCGGCTTCTCCTCGCCGATATCCAGTGTCAGCTTCAGCAACTTCTCCGCCCCTTCCACATGCTCGGCGTTGACGATTTTTGCCACGCGCAAATCCACCTTACTGAAATCGTCGATCGAAATAATTGGCGCGATAGCGCCGACGTTTGCCCCCTCGCCCTTTAAGGGAGAGGGTAAATGCTGCTGAGCTTCGCCGTGGCGGACAGGTGATGGCGGTGGCACAAGGGTTTCTTTGTTGGCTTCGATCATGGCGTCAATTTGTTTTTGGTCAACACGGGTCATCAGATGTTGGTATGGATTGATAGCATGCCCACCGGGCAAGGTTTGAAACGCATCAGACCATTGCAATGGGGGGGTATTCAAGAAGCTCTCTACCTGAACAGCAAGATTGGGTAGCGCAGGTTTTAGATAAATGGTAAGTATTCTTACTAGATTGACGCTCATGGAGCAAGTGAAATGAAGCTTATCTTCATTCCCTACTTTTGATAACTCCCAAGGTTTTTCTTCGTTGACGTATTTGTTGGCTACATCAGCCAATCGCATGATGAGTCGCGAGGCTTTAGCAAAATCTCTGCTTTCGTAAAGAGGTGCAAGATCATGTGATGCTAGCTGGAACTCGTGAAGTAATTTTTGGGGATTATTGATTAGGTGATCGTCGTAACTGGCATCTAATTTACTTACGCTCTGTGGATTTATATCTGCTCTATCTGTTTCTTCGTTGGACAGAGCTATTACGGATTGACCGAAAGCAGAATGGGCGGATTCAGGCATTTCTGTTAATTTGCCATTAAACTGCTTGGTAATGAATCCAGCTGTTCTGCTTGCAATGTTGATGTACTTTCCAATCAAGTCGCTATTTACCTTCGCCACAAAATCCTCAAGATTGAGGTCGAGATCTTCCATCGTACCGTTGAGCTTGGCAGCATAGTAGTAGCGCAGGTACTCGGGGTTAAGTCCCTGTTTGAGGTAGCTGTCGGCAGTAATGAAGGTGCCGCGTGATTTGCTCATCTTCTCGCCGTTCACGGTGAGGAAGCCGTGCGCGAACAGCTTGGTCGGAGTGCGAAAGCCGGCGTGTTGCAGCATTGCGGGCCAGAACAGCGCGTGGAAGTACAGAATGTCCTTGCCGATGAAGTGATACAGCTCGGCATCCGAGCCTTGTTTCCAGTAGGCGTCGAAGTCGATGCCCTTGGCGTTGCAGAGTTGCTGGAAGCTGCCCATGTAACCCACCGGCGCATCCAGCCATACATAGAAATATTTGCCCGGTGCATCGGGGATCTCGAAACCGAAATAGGGCGCGTCGCGCGAGATATCCCAATCTGATAATTTGTTTTCGTCTTCAGCCCCCAGCCATTCCTGCATCTTGTTGGCGGCTTCGGGTTGCAGCGTTTCGCTGCGAGTCCATTTGCGCAGGAATTCCTGGCAGCGCGGGTCGGAAAGCTTGAAGAAGTAATGGTCGGAGTTGCGTCGTTCCGGTTGCGCACCGGACACGGCGGAATACGGGTTAATCAATTCGGTGGGCGCGTAGGTGGTGCCGCAGGCTTCGCAGTTGTCGCCGTACTGATCCTTGGCGTGGCACTTGGGACATTCACCCTTGATGAAACGATCCGGCAGGAACATTTTCTTGACCGGGTCGTAGAACTGTTCGATGGAGCGCACCTCAATCAAGCCGGCGGCTTTGAGTTTGCGGTAAATGTCCTGCGCATAGCCCTTGGTCTCGGTGCCGTTGGTGCTGCCGTAGTGGTCGAATTCGACATGGAAGCCGTCAAAATCCGCCTTGTGTTCATGCCACACGCGATCTATCAATTGCTCCGGCGTGATGCCTTCCTTCTCGGCGCGCAACATGATCGGCGTGCCGTGGGTGTCGTCGGCGCACACATAGTGGCACTCGTTGCCCTGCATTTTCTGGAAGCGCACCCAGATGTCTGTCTGGATATATTCGACCAGATGCCCGAGGTGGATGCTGCCGTTGGCGTAAGGCAGCGCGGAAGTGACCAGTATCTTGCGCGGCATGATTGGTAAACCCCTTTAAAAGTGCGGCAATTGTAGCAAACTCGGGCTATAGGCGTGAGGGTGAATCTTGGGTAGAATGCGTGCCCCGAATAATTTTAAGTCTGGAGCAGCACATGAATTTTACCGAAGCGGACATACAGGCCGCGCTGAAACAACTGACCGACCCGAACACGAAAAAAGACTTCGTCAGCGGCAAGTCGGTGAAGAATATCAAGATCAGCGGAAGCGATGTGTCGCTTGACATCCAGCTCGGTTACCCGGCAAAAAGCGTGTGGGACGAGATACGCGCGATGGTGGAAAACCATCTGCGCACCAGCTTGCCGGGCGTGGGCAAGGTTGCAGCAAATGTGACCAGCAAGGTGATACCGCATGCGGTGCAGCGCGGTGTGAAGCTGGTGGACGGCGTAAAGAACATCATCGCGGTGGCAAGCGGCAAGGGCGGGGTGGGCAAATCCACCACGGCGGTGAACCTGGCGCTGGCGCTGGCGGCAGAAGGCGCGCGCGTGGGCATACTGGATGCCGATATCTACGGCCCTTCACAGCCCACCATGCTGGGCATTAGCGGCCAGCCGGAATCGAGCGATGGCAAATCCATGGATCCGATGCAGGGACATGGGTTGCAAGCTATGTCCATCGGCTTCATGATTGAAAGCAATGATGTGCCGATGGTGTGGCGCGGCCCGATGGTGACACAGGCACTCGATCAACTGTTGCGCCAGACCCGCTGGGATGGACTGGATTATCTGGTGGTGGATCTGCCGCCCGGCACGGGCGACATCCAGTTGACCCTGGCGCAAAAAGTGCCGGTGACTGGGGCGGTGATTGTGACCACGCCGCAGGACATCGCGCTGATGGATGCGCGCAAAGGGCTCAAGATGTTCGAGAAGGTGGACATCAAGATACTGGGCATCGTCGAAAATATGAGTACACACATCTGCTCTAAGTGCGGGCATGAGGAACATATTTTCGGTGCGGGCGGCGGCGAGAAGATGTGTAAAGATTACAATGTGGAGTTGCTCGGTTCACTGCCTCTGGATATCAGCATCCGCGAGCAGGCAGATTCCGGCAATCCTACCGTGGTAGCCAACCCGGATGGCGCAATTGCCAAGATGTACAAGCAGATTGCGCGGCGGCTGGCGGTGAAAATTGCGGACATGGCGCAAGATCACAGCGCGGTTTTTCCCAAGATCGTGGTACAGAACACTTAAGCCACAGAGGTAATATGAGCATCAAATCGGACAAATGGATCCGCCGCATGGCGGCGCAGCACGACATGATTTCCCCGTTTGAACCGGGCCAGGTGAAGGAGAGGGATGGCAAGCGCATCGTGTCTTATGGCACCTCGAGCTATGGTTACGACATCCGCTGCTCCAGCGAATTCAAGCTGTTCACCAACATCAACAGCACCATTGTTGACCCGAAAAACTTTGACCCCAATTCCTTCGTCGAAGTGCAAGGAGATTACTGCATCATCCCGCCCAACTCCTTCGCGCTGGCGCGCACCGTGGAATACTTCCGCATCCCGCGCAACGTGCTGACCATCTGCCTGGGCAAGAGCACCTACGCGCGTTGCGGCATCATCGTCAACGTCACCCCGTTCGAACCGGAGTGGGAAGGCTATGTGACGCTGGAGTTTTCCAACACTACGCCGCTACCGGCAAAGATTTATGCCAACGAGGGCGTGGCGCAGGTGCTGTTCTTCGAGAGCGATGAGGTGTGTGAAACATCTTACAAAGACCGGGGCGGCAAGTACCAGGGACAGCATGGCGTTACCCTCCCCAAGATGTAGCCCTGCCACGCATTCCCCAATAATCTGCGACAATCCGCGCCTGCCGCCGCCCGTTTTCGTTACTCCAGCAAGGAGCACTGAATGAAATTTAACTTTCCCATCATCATCATTGACGAAGATTTCCGCTCGGAAAATGCCAGCGGGCTGGGTGTCCGTGCGTTGGCCGATGCCATCAAGAAGGAGGGCATGGAGGTTATGGGCATCACCAGCTATGGCGATCTGACTTCGTTTGCCCAGCAACAGAGCCGTGCTTCGGCCTTTTTGCTGTCAATTGACGATGAGGAATTCGGCGGCGGCAGCAAGGAAGAAACCGAAACCGCGCTGAAGACCCTGCGCGCTTTCGTGGAGGAAATCCGCTTCAAGAATTCTGACATCCCGATCTATCTTTATGGCGAAACGCGCACCTCGCGCCATATCCCGAACGACATCCTGCGCGAGTTGCACGGCTTCATCCACATGCACGAAGACACGCCTGAATTTGTGGCGCGCCACATCATCCGCGAGGCCAAGTCTTACCTGGATTCGCTCGCCCCGCCGTTTTTTCGCGCGCTGGTGAATTACGCGCAGGACGGTTCCTACTCCTGGCACTGTCCCGGCCATTCGGGCGGCGTGGCTTTCCTGAAATCACCGGTGGGGCGGATGTTCCACCAGTTCTTCGGCGAAAATATGCTGCGCGCGGACGTGTGCAACTCGGTGGATGAACTCGGACAACTGCTTGACCATACCGGCCCGGTAGCGGCCAGCGAGCGCAACGCGGCGCGCATTTTCAATGCCGACCATTTGTTCTTCGTCACCAACGGCACTTCTACTTCGAATAAGATCGTGTGGCATTCCACCGTCGCGCCGGATGACATCGTGGTGGTGGACCGTAACTGCCACAAATCCATCCTGCACGCCATCATGATGACCGGCGCGATACCGGTATTCCTGATGCCGACGCGCAACCATTACGGCATCATCGGGCCGATTCCGCTGGAAGAATTTCAGCCTGAGAACATCCAGCGCAAGATCAACGCCAATCCATTTATCAAGAATAAGAAGCTGAAACCGCGCATCCTGACCATTACGCAGAGCACTTACGACGGTGTGATTTACAACGTTGAAACCCTGAAGGAAATGCTGGATGGGCGCATTGACACGCTGCATTTCGACGAAGCCTGGCTGCCGCATGCCGCTTTCCATGACTTCTACAAGGACATGCATGCTATCGGCAAAGACCGGCCGCGCGCAAAAGAGTCGATGATTTTCTCCACCCAGTCCACACACAAGCTGCTGGCCGGGTTATCGCAGGCATCGCAAATTCTGGTGCGAGAATCGGAGACGCGCAAACTGGACCGGGACTGTTTCAACGAAGCTTACATGATGCACACCTCCACCAGCCCGCAGTACGCCATCATCGCCTCGTGCGACGTGGCGGCCGCCATGATGGAGCCCCCCGGCGGCACTGCGCTGGTGGAAGAATCCATCGCCGAGGCGCTCGACTTCCGCCGCGCCATGCGCAAGGTGGATGAAGAGTGGGGCGCCGACTGGTGGTTCAAGGTGTGGGGGCCGGACTACCTCGTCGAGGAAGGCATGGCGTCGCGTGAGGATTGGATGCTGGGTGCGGACGACCGCTGGCACGGGTTCGGCAAGCTGGCACCGGGCTTCAACATGCTTGATCCGATCAAGGCCACCATCATCACGCCGGGACTGGATGTGGATGGCGACTTTGCCGATTCCGGCATCCCGGCGGCCATCGTCACCAAGTACCTGGCGGAGCATGGCGTGGTAGTGGAGAAGACCGGGCTGTATTCGTTCTTCATCATGTTTACCATCGGCATCACCAAGGGGCGCTGGAACACCATGGTGACCGAGTTGCAGCAGTTCAAGGACGACTACGACAAGAACCAGCCGCTGTGGCGTGTGCTGCCGGAGTTCATCGCCAAGTACCCGCGCTACGAGAAGACCGGCCTACGCGACCTGTGCGAGCAGATCCACGGTCTCTACAAGGCCAACGATGTGGCACGGCTGACCACCGAGATGTACTTGTCCAACATGGAGCCGGCGATGAAGCCATCCGACGCTTTCGCCAAGATGGCGCACGGCGAGATAGACCGCGTATTGATAGACGAACTGGAAGGGCGCATCACCAGCGTGTTGCTGACGCCCTACCCGCCCGGCATTCCGCTGCTGATCCCCGGTGAACGCTTCAACAAGACCATCGTGGATTACCTGAAATTCGCGCGTGATTTCAACCAGAAATTTCCCGGCTTCGAGAGCGACATCCACGGGCTGGTGGCGGAAGAGAACGGCGCGGCGCGGTATTACGTGGATTGCGTAAGGCAGGATTAGTCACACTGGAATCTGGATTGCTTATTTAGCCCGGTATGCTGATGCGGGCTGGTGTTGATGATATATCAACGTATACCAATCGATTTGAGCGCTTCCTCCAGCTGCTCAATACCATTTTTGATTTTTTCCAGAGCAGCCGCAAAGTTTTGTTGTTTCGCATCGGCAATCGCCTGATCGCGTTTTTCTTTCCCATTTTTTACATATGACTCCATCAGGGTAATCTCTGCTGGTGACGGCTGCTTCTGCTCAATCGCATGTGGAAACAATTCTTCAAGGCTGGAGAAGCGCGCAAGTTCATATGCATACTCCTGATCCGGTGATGAAAATTTCATTTCATATGACCTTGTGGTATTGGCAAGCATGTTATCCAGCACACTCGATACTTCACCTTGGGCATTGGAAAGGGTTTCATTCGCCTTGTCATACTTGCCCTCTTCGAAGAGAGTCTTTGCTGAATCCACCATCTTGTAAATCTTGTCGCTATCGAGTTTCTTGATATTCTTCCCGCCACCTTCTTTAACAATGACCTCATAATTCTGCGCATAGGATGCCTCTAATCCCTTAACACCCTGCAACAACTCCTCGAATCTGTCTTTGGCCTTTACCCGCATGGATTCTGACGGGACAAGTCGCGCTGCCTCAGTCATCAGTCCCATTGCTTCATCAATTCTGGTTTTTGATAATTGAAGATTATCGGAATCAAACGCACTCTTGCCTGCAGCGAGCCTGTCTTGAGCGTCTTTATGTTTTGCTTTTGCCTCGGCGTTGTTGCTCGCTGTAATGCGTTTTGCCGAATCTGACTTATTGATGAACATGTCCACAAAATTGAGTTTTTGTTTAAGCTCGCCCTTGTTTACCGTTGGAATAACCGCCTGGACTGCTGAAGTAGCTGCCGCCGGTTCCGTGATTTTTATTTTGCCTTCTTCACCTGGATTGACAATATGGATTTGGCCACCCATAAATTTGTGGTTACGGCATTGGTAATAGATGACATCGGGTGTTTCAGCAGTGGGTTTGAAAGTGACGACGCCCTTATATGTAAAGTTGCCCTCAACGCCTTCGGTTAGCGTGCCTGTACCCCAACCAACCGGATTGGTCGAGAGATAGAAATCATGCATGACACCGGTATCAATGTTAAAAGTATAGATTTTTCCCCGAACCAAAACCAGCGTACGGCCTTGTACGCCATTAACGGCAAAGGCGATCGAACTGCCTTCGTTGAAATGAGGGTGGGTTTGATCCTTGGTGACCGACACAACGGTAAAGTCATATTCCGGTGATTTGGCCTGCATCGCACCATCTACTGTGGCTCCTCCAAACGCTGAAACCGTGCCCCCCAGAAGAAGTACTGCAGCAAAAAATTTTTTCTTAAAACCAAGTCGGAATTGCATAATCCGCTCCTCAACAGTCAGCTTCGCAAATTCAATTTTCAAGTGCAACAGACAGAGCAGCTTGATGTAGTGCACATCCATCATGAGTGGACAAGCTACGCCTCTCCCGGCTATCGGTCAATCAGACACCATCGGGTACAATAACGACGTAAGTGCCTACCGAATCCACACCGTCTTCGCATTCACAAATTCATGTATCCCCTGGTGCGACAATTCGCGCCCGAAGCCCGAAGCCTTTACACCGCCGAACGGCAAACGCGGGTCGGATTTGACCATGCCGTTGATGAAGGTGCAGCCGGCATGGATATGCGCCGCCAACTGCTCGGCGCGCGCCACGTCTTTGCTCCAGATCGATGAGCCGAGTCCGAAGCGGGTTTCGTTGGCAATGCGCAGCGCATCCGCTTCGTTTGCAGCGTGAATCACAATGGCCACCGGGCCGAACAGTTCTTCGTGCCAAGCGCGGGTTTTGGCGGTGACGCGATCCAGGATTGATGGCTGATAAAAAAACCCTTCGCGCTCGACTGGGTTGCATCCGGTTACCGCTACTGCACCCTGCACGATGGAATCGGTGACTTGCCGGTGCAGTGCATCGCGCAGATCGAGGCGCACCATCGGGCCGATTTGCGTGGCGTCATCCATTGGGTCGCCGACCTTGAGTGCTTCCACTTTAATTTTAAAGTCGTGCAGGAATTCATCCGCGATTTGCGGCACGACGATGAAGCGCTTGGCGGCGATGCATGACTGTCCGCAATTGAGGAAGCGCGAGGCCACCGCCATATTGACGGTGAGCTCCATATCCGCGTCGTGCAACACGATGAACGGGTCGGAACCGCCCAGCTCCAGCACGCATTTTTTCAAATGCTGGCCGGCGCATGCCGCCACTTTGCGCCCGGCGGCTTCCGATCCGGTGAGCGTGACCGCATGCACATGCGGGCTGGCGATGGCCTCGGCCACCTGCCCGACTTCGATCATCAGGGTCGTAAATAGCCCTTCCGGCAAACCGCTGGCGCGAAAGATCGCTTCCAGTGCTAGAGCGCACTGCGGTACATTCGGCGCATGTTTCAGCACCAGCGCGTTGCCCGCCATCAGGGCCGGGGCGGCAGCGCGGAATACTTGCCAGAAAGGAAAGTTCCACGGCATGACGGCAAGCACCACGCCGAGCGGGTAATACGCGACATAGCTTTTTCCGGCATCCGATGCCACCGGCTCGGCACGCAGGAAATTCCCGGCATGTTGTGCGTAGTAATCGCAAACACCGGCGCATTTTTCGACTTCGGTACGCGCTTCACGCAGCGGCTTGCCCATTTCCAGAGTGATGAGAGTCGCGTATTGGTCACGCTGTGCATGCAACCGCATCGCCGCATTGCGCAGCACTTCTGCGCGCACGGCAAGATGGGTTTGTGCCCAGATTTGCTGCGCACAGTGGGCCTTTTCCAGGGCTTGTTCCAAACGATGAGCACCCCAACTGTCGTGGGTCTGGATCACCTGATTGATGGTTGGGTTGAGGCTTATATGGGGCATAGCAGTTTCATGAAGTTTCTCCAGCAACGGGTTGCCGACTGCAACGGGAGGCAAGCCTCTAATCATATCAATGGGTTGATATTACAGCATCCTATGTGCTGGCCGTGTCACTCTTCTGGCCGATGCCTGCCATTTTCGCGACCCGCTTTCCTTAGCCCGGAAATCTGGTATCGTTGCTCCTCCATTTTAAACATACTTGCAAAAATTGTGCTTCCGAGTTGAATCCGCCGTGGTAAATTCAAAACGTTTCTTCAATGCGCCTCAATGGAGTGTGTGATGCCTGTGCAATCTGAAATGCCCTCCGAAAGAGATGTCCTGAATATTCTGCATAACGTCATCGACCCGGAAGTCGGTGTGAACATCGTCGATCTGGGCCTGGTATACGGCGTGGAAATTACGGGCAACAAACTGCGTGTCGATCTGACCATGACCACGCCGGCTTGCCCGATGGGAGACATGATTCTCGATGATGCGCGGCGCGTCTTGAAAGGGCTGGCGCCAGCCGACGCCGAAATCGAGATTAACCTGGTGTGGGAGCCGCCGTGGAGCCCGGACAAAATGAGCGAAAATGCACGCGATCATTTCGGCTGGGAATAACCCCCCGCAACCAACATTATGATGGCTGCAATCATCCCCAATAATCCATTGGCCCGTCATTCCCGCGCAGGCGGGAATCCAGCAAGGACATGCATTCCGCAAAGCGGACAAAACCGCGATGTTGCCCCGCTTCGCGGAAGATTTTTACTCGCCTGGATTCCCGCCTGCGTGGGAACGACGCAGTTTTGTGCTAATGGATTTAGTGCCATCGGAGCCACCGACCGCCATGCGCACCACCCGAACCGGAAGTGACTGTGCGACCGGGTGATTTTGGCGTTCCATTCCGCCTGCCGCTCTTGATCCTGGGGTTCGTTTCCCTGGCATCCGGCGTATTGGCCGGCCTCGCGCGGTTGGGCTGGGCGGTGCCGCTGCCCTCAGCGCAATTGGTTTTGCTGCATGGGCCATTGATGGTGTGCGGTTTCCTCGGCACCGTCATCGGCCTGGAGCGGGCTGTTGCACTGGGTTACCGCTGGGCTTATGCCGGCCCGCTGTTGACCGGGTTGGGTGGTGCCGCCCTCCTGCTCGGTTTTCCACCTTCCGTGGGCGCATCAGCCATGGCGCTCGGCAGTGCCGTGCTGTTCGCCGGAACCGCCCTGATCATGCTGCGCCAGCGCGAACTGTTCATGATCACCATGGTGCTCGGCGCAGCCAGCTGGCTGGCTGGCAATCTGCTGTGGCTGGCTGGCACCCCGGTAGCGGGAGTGGTGGCGCTGTGGATAAACTTTCTGGTGCTGACCATTGCCGGCGAGCGGCTGGAGCTATCGCGCTTCCTGCCCCCTTCGCCCGGCGCCAAACAAATCTTTGCGGCCATCCTTGCAGTGCTTATGGCGGGCGGCATTCTCAGCGCAACAGACATCGGCATCGTCATGTATGGCATCGGCCTGCTCGGGCTGGCGCTGTGGCTACTGCGCCAGGACATCGCGCGCCGCACGGTAAAGGAGCAAGGATTGACCCGCTTCATCGCCGTCTGCCTGCTCTCCGGCTATGCCTGGCTCGCCCTCGGCAGCACTATGCTGCTTGCCGCTGGCGGGTTGGCCGGGGTGGCCTACGATGCGGTGCTGCATGCCATCCTGATCGGCTTCGTGTTTTCGATGGTCTTCGGCCACGCACCAATAATTTTTCCCGCCGTGGTGAAAGTCAGGATGCCTTATCACTGGACTTTCTACCTGCCGCTGCTGGCGCTGCATGCGTCCCTGCTGCTGCGCCTTGCCGGCGACGGATTGGCGCTGCCGGCACTGCGCAACCTCGGCGGATTATTGAATGCGGCAGCACTAGTGCTGTTCGTCCTGAGCACTATCAGCAGTGTGATCCGTGGCTTCCGGGCGGGCAAAAATTGAATCTGCCAACCAGTGATGTGTTTTCCTCAGGCAGTCATGGTGAGCCGGACGGCTGGTGTCGGCATGCCTCATCGCGGCTCCTAAGTATCCAACCACAGTCCATTGCCCGAAACCACTCACCAAGTTCGGCTATCGACACAAAACAGCCTTTCAGAAATATCAGTAAAAACGGGGGAAATCAAATCAGTGGAGCACTTCATCAGGTGGTACTTCGTCATCACTGACGTACTCGTCAAATACGTTAGCGGATAAAGACTCCACCGTTTGGCCGTATTTGGCAAGGTAACTATCTACGAATTTGGTTACAAGTCGATCTGCCTCCCTAAGTTGCACTCTTTTTTTGTCAAGGTCATCAACCAGCCAAGCACGACCTGCTGGTGTTAGCATTGCTTGCATCTTCCTTTTATCCCAGTATGAATGGATGAGAGTGTTTCGAGTTTGTGCTGCTTTCTGAATCCATCGTCTTTCCGCGTCGGTAAGGTATTCGACAGCCAGATCCTCCCAGTTCGCTCAGAGCCTTGAGCACAGGATTTATCCATTGAGCAAACTCAGATCCATGCATAGTTAATCCTTAGCCTTGGGTTGCATGGGGCAGCAATCTATCAGGAAAAGCCACATTCCGCTAATGGCACACTGCCGTCCTCCGTCCCTCAATACTCACCGCAAAAAAGCGGTCATTGGTTCATGCGCTGAAAATCTGCCTTCCGCAACCCGAGCGGCTGCATTGGATAGCAAGCATATCTGCTTCCTCCAGCTTATTTGCGCCGGTAAGTGACGAAGTGGTATTCCAGCGGCTGCGGCATTTCCTGCTGACGTATTTCGCGTGACACTTCTTGCCACGCATCACGATTGAATGCCGGGAAGTGCGCGTCACCTTCCACTAATTGCTGAATCTCGGTTATGTAGAGTGTATCCACCAGCGGCAGCATCTGGGCATAGAGCTCTGCGCCGCCTACTAAAAAAACCTGCTCATCACCGGCACAAGCCGCCATCGCCTCTTCCAACGAGTGCGCCATGATGCAGCCATTTATTTTCAAGTTGCGGTCGCGCGTCACTACCACAGTGGTGCGCCCCGGCAACGGCTTGCCGATGGAATCAAAAGTCTTGCGCCCCATGATCATGTGATGCCCCATGGTGAGTGCCTTGAAATGCCTGAGGTCTTCCGGGCAGCGCCATGGGAGGGTGTTGTTGATGCCGATGGTGCTGTTCTTCGCCATCGCGACGATGATTGCTAGTTGTTTCTCGGGCATGACAAGTCCAGTGGTTACCAATGCAGGGTGCGCATCTGTGCGGTTTTCTTGGTCTGGTGCGACTGCATCCGGGCGACAAGGTTATCCAGCACATCTATCGCATCCAGGATAAACGGCCCCTTGTTGAGCATGATGCATTCGGCGCGTTCCGCCATCGCCGCATCCGTCACCTCGGCGCGCGAAGGCATGTTCTGCTTGACCAGCCCTTCCAATACCTGGGTCGCCCAGATAACCGGAACATGGGCGGATTCGCACAGCCACATGATCTCCTCTTGGGTTTCTGCGAGCTGTTCATAACCGATTTCCACTGCCAGGTCACCGCGTGCAATCATCACGCCGAAGGGGTGGCTGCCTGCGCCGCGTACAATGATTTCGGGCAGATTCTTCAGGGCAAGCCGGGTTTCGATTTTTGCCACAATACCGATATTGTCCGCGCCGCGTTCGGCCAGCGCGGAAATCAACTGCTCCATGTCTTCACCGGACTGGACAAATGAATAGCCGACAATGTCCGCATGCTCCACGATGAAATCAAGATCACGCTTATCCTTGTCGGTGAGCGCCGGCAAATTTAAATCTGTATCCGGAAAATTAAGCCCTTTTCCCGGCCCCAGTTTTGAGCCTTGCGGCCGGGTGCGGGTAATTTTCAGCAATACTCCTTCGCTATTCAGCGCCTCGACTTCGGCGTGGATATGGCCGTCATCCATCAGCACCCGGTTTCCCGGCTTGAGGTATGAGAAGACGGCGGGTTGTTCACAGGCGATATGGGCGGGAGTAATACTCTTGTCCTCTTCGTCAATTTCCGCAGGTGCGCCCGGTGTCGTATTGTTGGTGAGTTGGAGCGCATCCCCGGCCCGCAACACGATGGGAAGCGGCGGCGCATCAATCCGGCCAATCAATGTTTCAAATACCGGATGGCGCCGCTTGTGATGGAGGAAATGGGTCAGTGCTATTCCTTCCTCCAGATAGGCATTGTCCATTGATGAAGCCTGCACCTCGGTCGCCGACAGGATTTCATCCACGATGAGTGCACCACTCTTTCCGCGCAGATCGGCAAACTCGATCCTGTCCCCTTGTTTTAACCGCTTGAGCCAGTTTTCCTCCACGCTCAGCCGCGCCGGGCTCCTGCGGCCCAATCCATCCTTAACGGCTTCCCGCCCAGGCAGGCCGCTTCCATCCAGAATAACGGTTGCGGACTCCACAAAGGAACCGCGATGGTCGCGCTTGGGCTTGAGATGGACGACACTATGGCCGGGTGCGATGGCGCCGGTACGCAGTTTTTGTCCGGCCAAGTCCATCAGGACTTTGCATGAGCGACCGGTTTCCTGTTCCGCCTGGCGCACGAAAGCCGTCATCTTCTGCCATACTTCTGGGCCGTCATGCGCACAGTTAATGCGTGCGCAGTCCATCCCGCGGCTGACCAGTTCTTTCACAAATGCATAATCCGCAGCGGCCTCGCTGGGAAAAGTCACCATGATTCGAACCGAGCGATGACGGGGCGCGGCGCCAAACAGGCGGCTGGTCTGGTGATTAAGATAACTGCCGACTTTGGTGAAGGATTGCGCAGTGCGCAGAATTTCATTTGGCTCGGGAGGCGCACCGCTCAGCGCACCGAGTGCGTTAATGACGGCATCGAGATTGGCCAGGACATGCCCCTCGGTTCGTCCGAGGGAAGATAAGCCAAGCGCGGAAAGCAAGGACTGGACATGGCGCAAATCATGACGACGCAGCCCGATGTAAGCGCCCATATTTTTTGCGGAAGGAAGGAATTCACGGCCATGGATATGGGGAAGCCATTTATCCATGCAGGCTTTCTGGGTTTTTTCCGCTTCCGCGCGGAAGCGGCGCAGGTCAGCCAGCAACCGCACCAGCTGCTGGCCGCCAGGCGCATTGCCGTCGAGCGCTGGGGCGGTGGCCGCCGCTTTTTTGCTGCCGCGCTTCATATCGCAACCGGTGCCTTGATCGCCGGATGCGGGTCATAGCCTTCGAGCGTGAAATCCTCAAATTTGAACTCAAAAATATCCTTCACGCCGGAATTGATGCGCATGACTGGCAGAGGACGCGGCTCGCGCGACAGTTGTTCGCGCGTTTGTTCCATGTGGTTCGAATAGAGATGCGCATCGCCGAAGGTATGCACGAAGTCACCCGGTTCGAGGCCGCACACCTGCGCCATCATCAGCGTGAGCAAGGCATAGGAAGCAATGTTGAACGGCACGCCGAGAAAGATGTCTGCGCTGCGCTGATAGAGCTGGCAGGAGAGCTTGCCGTCTGCGACATAGAACTGGAAGAAAGCATGACAGGGCGCAAGCGCCATCTGGTCGAGTTCGCCGACGTTCCACGCCGAGACGATCAGTCGGCGCGAATCGGGATTTTTTTTGATCTGTTCCACTACTTCGGCAATCTGATCCACCGCGCGCCCGTCCGCCGTAGCCCATGAGCGCCACTGCTTGCCATACACCGGGCCGAGGTTGCCCTGTTCATCCGCCCATTCGTCCCAGATCGAAACGCCGTTTTCCTTGAGATATTTGATGTTGGTGTCGCCCTGCAAAAACCACAGCAGCTCGTGGA
>CAITJF010000061.1 GCA_903892645.1 uncultured Nitrosomonadales bacterium
CATTAACTACTAATGAGCGTGCGCAAGTTCAAACATTTCCAAAAAACTTTAAGTGGGTTGGTAGCAAGACTAATGTTGAGCAGATGATTGGTAATGCTGTTCCAGTTAATTTGGCTAAGTTTGTTGCTGCCTGTATGGCCAAGTACATAAAGTCTAAATGCTAGGTTTTTGGCTGTGCTGATTATTACCTCTTGCACAGCGTGTAAGTTAAGATTATGCAGGCGCTGATAGCAAACATGTTTTGGGTAACTTATGCATGTGCAGTAGCGCAGTGAAGTTACACAAAAGTTACACACAGTCGTTGCTTGTTGTATATCGTATTGAATATAAACAAGAAAAAACTAGAGTAGTTATTGAGTGGGAATGATTCAAAGAGCATTTTATGGCAGCCGCTAAAACTGAAGATGTTGCGCAGGAAGATGTTACCGCCGAAGTGCGCGATTTGCGGCGCGCTGTGGTGGAGTTGCGCGGCGAACTGGAGATGATGCATGTCAGGCGCGAGGCTGCGGTGCAGGATGTGGTGAGGGAATCAAACCAGGAGATTGCCCAGTTGAAAGCCGCAATTGCCGTGCTGCGCGACGAACTGGAGATGGCGCATATCCAGCGCGAACAGGAAGTGCAACACGCGGTGGCTGCCAGCCAGGGCGAAATTCAGCAGTTGAAGGAAATTGCCGGAAGCCTGCGCGGTGCGCTGGAACGCGCCCATATCGAGAGTGAGGCCAAGGTGCAGGCGGCACATACCGCCTCTGCCAACGAAATCGAGCAACTTAAGGTCATTGCCGCCACACTGCGCGAACAGCTTGAAATGGCTCATTTCGACAAGGAAAATGCGTTGCGGGACGAGCGGATGGGAGCGCAGGGTGAGATTGCGCAGTTGCATGAGACGATAGGCGCGATGCGCAAGGAAATGGAGCAGCATTAGGCATGGTGGAGACATGACAAAAAAATCTACTGCAGGAGTTAATCCATCGAACGTTCCGGCTACGCAGAAGCGGCGGTTGCGCGAGACAGAGTTGTTGCTGGAAATTTCACGCAAGATGTCGGCGATAGATTCGCTCGATACGGTGCTCAACGTGCTGGTCGAGATGACTACTGCAGAGCTGGGTGCCGAGCGCGGCTCGTTGTTCCTCAACGACCCGGATACCAACGAACTTTATTCGCGTGTTGCGCAGGGCAATTTTCACCATGAGATTCGCATCCTCAATACCAGCGGTGTAGCGGGCTATGTGTTTACCACGGGCGAGGGCGTGATCATCCACGATGCCTATGCGGATCCGCGCTTCAATCGCAGCGTTGACGAACAGACCGGCTTTGTCACCCACAGCATTCTGTGTGTGCCGATTAAGAACGCCAAGGGCGAAACCATGGGCGTGGCACAGACGCTGAACAAGAAGAATGGGCGGTTTAACCGTAGCGAGATGGCATTATTCGAGGCGATGGTGAGTCAGGGTTCCTTGGCGCTGCAAAGTGCGCAGTTTATCGAGCGGCTGGAGAATATCCGCAAGCAGGAACTGGAATTCATCAACATCGTGTCGGAGATGACTTCCGATATCAAGCTCGGCTCGCTCTTGCAGAAGGTGATGAGCGAGGCGACGCGCATGCTCAACGCCGAGCGCTCGACACTGTTTTTGCATGATGAAAAGACCAATGAGTTGTGGTCTGAAGTTGGGCAGGGCCTGGAATCCATGCAGATCCGGCTGCCCAGCCACGTCGGTATTGCCGGTGCGGTGTTCGCTTCCGGAAAGACTATCAATATTCCTTACGCCTACGCCGATCTGCGTTTTAATCCGGCATTCGACAAGAAAACCGGCTTCTTTACGCGCTCCATCCTGTGCGTGCCGGTAGTGAACAAGCACGGCAGGACCATCGGCGTGACTCAGGTGCTCAACAAGCGCGGGGGCCCGTTCACCAACGAGGATGAGGCGCGCTTGCGCGCTTTTACGGCGCAGGTATCCATCGCGCTGGAAAACGCCAAGCTGTTTGCCGATGTGCAGGCGATGAAAAACTACAATGACGCGATGCTGGAATCCATGTCCAATGGCCTTATCACACTGGACGAAGCGGGAAAAATCGCCACCTGCAATGCTGCCTGTCTGCGTATTCTCAAGATTGCGGCAAATGATATTTTGCATCGCCCCGCTACGGAGTATTTTACCGGCGCCAACGATTGGATAATGGGCAAGCTGCAACTGGTGATAGATACCGGCGAACAGCAGAGCATGATGGATGCGCCGCTGCAAGTGGGCGAGGAAAGACTCTCTGTCAATTTTACCGTGCAGCCGCTGCTCAATATTGACCAGAAACGCATCGGCTCGATGATGGTGATCGAGGATATCAGCAGTGAGAAGCGGCTGAAATCGACCATGTCGCGCTACATGGATCCCGGTATCGCTGACCGGCTGGTCGCTTCGGGCGCGGAATTGCTGGGCGGACAGAATGTGGAGAGTACGGTGCTGTTTTCCGACATTCGCGGCTTCACCACCCTGACCGAGCAGCTCGGCGCGCAGGGCACGGTGGCGCTGCTCAACGAATACTTCACGCTGATGGTGGACTGTATCCAGCGCGAGGAGGGGATGCTCGACAAGTTCATCGGCGATGCCATCATGGCGGCGTTCGGCATACCGGTCACCCACGAGGATGATGCCGACCGCGCGGTGCGTGCGTCTATCGCCATGATCAACACACTTAACAAATGGAACCGTCAGCGTGTTTCGGAAGGCAAGTTGCCGGTCAACATCGGCATCGGGTTGAACACGGATACGGTGGTTTCCGGCAACATCGGTTCAAACAAGCGCATGGACTTCACCATCATCGGCGATGGCGTGAATCTGGCATCTCGGCTGGAATCAGCTTGCAAGCAATACGGGGCGAAAATTCTGGTGAGTGAATTTACTATCCGCAAGCTGCAAGGCACTTACCGTAACCGCGAGGTGGATTTGGTCGTGGTCAAGGGCAAGACCCAGCCAGTGTCGGTGTACGAGATTCTCGCCTACCACACCGAGGAAACTTTCCCCCATATCGCCGAGGTACTTGGGTTGTTCAAGGACGGAATAGCCGAATACCGCAACCGGCGCTGGGATTCTGCTATCAAATTATTCAATGAATGCGTGTCGATTAACCCCAACGACAAACCCAGCCACCTGTTCCTGGAACGTGCGCAAATCCTCAAGCAGACCCCGCCGCCTGACGACTGGACAGGGGTGTGGGTGATGGAGTCGAAGTAGGTGCTTGGCAATCAGTTTGCTGGCCCAGTCATTTTATGAGCTTCTGAATAAACTTTGTAAGGCCTTGATCAAAGCTTCAACACCCCTGCTTGTTCCACAAATAGCCCCTTTTTCTGCCTCTATTCCTGGTTTGCTTGGACAGAGGAGCTGCTACCGTAGCGCTGTGCCAATCCGTCCGGCACTAATTCGCAAATGGGGCAGATCATGTCAGCACAAAATAAAATTCGTTTAGTTGCCACACAACCTGAGGAAAATGCTGCCGAATCCGCTGCTATTCGGGAGGCTCATGCCCGTATAGAAGCGGAAATCGAGGCGCAACTCGCGTTACAGGCGCGGATGCGGGCGGAAGCGCATGCGCGTGCGATTGCCCAGGCAAAAGTACGCTACGAGAATGAATTGGCGGAACAGATCGAGGAAAAAAATCGAGCTGAGTCCAAGTTGGCTGAAGAGATGCAGGTGCGCTTGGCAGTTGAGCTCGAGCTGATTGAGGCGGTTCAGGCTAAATTGCAGGCTGAGGCACGTATCACCGAGGAAGTTCAGGCCAAATTGCGTGCAGAACAACAGGCGCAGGAAGAGCTGGAAAAGCGCTTGGCTGCGGATCAGCTTGCACGCGCTGCTATAGAAAACCGTGCCCGGATTGAAAATGAGGCGATTTTGCTGGCGCAGGAAAAAACCCATACTGAAGCGATATTCGCCCAAACGATACAAGACAAAATAAGTGCTGAAAAAGAGATTTTGGCATTGGTCAATGCCAAGGCTACTTCTGAGGTTGCTGCCGTTGAGGCAATACAGGCTCGTCTGCGTGCCGAGGCTGTGGCGCTGGAAGAGAATCAAGCCAGAATTGCTGCTGAGCTGGAAGCTGAGCGGGCTGCGCTGGCACGTGCTGAAGCAGACCGGCAAGCTGCCGAAATCGCCGAGCAACGCGCCATTGCAGAGGGGCAGGCACAAGCCGAGATTGATGAACGTATTGCGGCAGATATCGAAGCCACCCAAGTGGCTAAGATGTGCGCGAAAAAGGAACAACAAAATAGAGCCGTGGCAGAGCGGAAGCTGCGTGACGAACAGGAAATGACAGAGCTTTTGGCAGCTCGTGCGGAAGCCGAAGAGATGGCTGCGCGGCAACGGGAAGAAGCCAATGCACTGTTGCGGCAGGCAGCGCTGGAAGCGCGTGACAGGCTGGCGGCAGAAACACAGGCGAAGCAAGCTGCGCAATGCAAATTACAGGCCGAGCGCGATCTCGTCACGGCTGCGCAACAGCGGGCCGAGGCGGAATTGAGGGCTGCGCGCGGGATTGAGCGCCAGTTGCAGGTTGAGGAAGATGCTGAAATAGCAGCTAGCAGGCATGCGGAGATGGCTGTGCAAGCCAAGTTGGTTGCGGATGAAAGGGCGCGCCTTGAGCGTGAACTGGCAGAAGCTGAGAAGGCACGCTTGGTGGCTGATCAGATAGTGGCGCAGGAATTGCCAGTCAAGATTTATGCCGAAAACCAGTTGTTGCAGGCGGTGCAAAAGCGCGCCGAACTGGTTGTCGCGGCACAACAGGCTGAAGAAGAAAAATTGGCGGCAGTTAATGCAGCTATCAGTGCGGCGCATAAATGCATCACGGCTGAGCAGCAGGCTGGTGCCATCGCGCAACAGTGCTGTGCCATAAATGAAGAAGCAATATGCGTGGCTCAAGCCCGCATGCAGGCAGACAACCAGGCGATTGCCGAAATAGAATTGCGTATGACTGCCGAGTTGCAGGCGATTGAGGCTGACAACGAATGCATTGCCACGGAGGCGCGCGCCAGAGAAATCGCAGAAGTTAAGTATAAATTAACAAAAGAAGCAATTAATTCTGCAAAAATAAAAGAAGATGCCGCGGTGCGAGCGCTGAACATGGCCAAACTGCATGCCGAGACGGAGGCAAAGGCTGCACAGGTTGAATCTGAGAAGCTGCAAGCCGAAGCGCGTGCCACAGTACTGGTGCGCCAGCGCCTTGCCGCCGTGCAGCAAGCCAAGCAGTTGGCCGAGGAAAGTGAGCGCACCGAACAGTGCGCCATCGCTGAAATCGAAGCACGTATGGCTGCCAAGTTACAGGCGATTGAGAACGACAAGGAGCATGTTGCCATTGAAGCACGCGCCAAGGAAGCTATGGCAGCCAGACTGAAGTTGACGGAAGATGCGGTTGCTGCTGCCAAAGCAAGGGAGGATGCCGAAGTGCGGGCTCTGAACATGGCCAGACTGCATGCCGAGACGGAGGCAAAGGCCGCACAGGCCGAGTCGGAAAAAGTGCAAGCCGAAGCGCGTACTACGGTCCTAGCGCGCCAGCGCCTTGCTGCTGTGCAGCAAGCTAGGCAGTTGGCCGAGGAGAGCGAGCGCATCGAGCAGCAATATCTGGAACGTGCGCTGCATAAATGCGATGTGGAAACCCGTATGCGTGATATGCAGCAGGCACGGTTGGATGCCGAACAGCGTGCCATGGTGGAAATTGAGGCACGCATCGCAGCAGAGAAGCAGGCAGCTGTTGTGGCACGTGATCTTGAACTGATGGAACAAAGCGCCCATCAGGCAGTAGAGGAAAAAATTCAGGTGCAGCAGCAGACAGCCGCGTCACTGCGAGAAAAAATACAGGCGCAGCAACAGGCGGCTGAGGCATTGCGAATGCGAGAGCAGCTTGATCAGCGTATGACGGCTGGTATGCGCGATAAAACCCAGCAGGCCAGCGCGGAAATAGAAACGGAGCGGTTGCTGAGCAAATTGCGCAAAACTGAGCGGCGCAGCGTGGTGTATCAAGTGGCCCTGTTTGCATCGTTGATGTTTGGCCTGGTGATGTTGTCGCCTCTTGCCCTAAACCCTTTGGCACCGGCCATAAGCAATGTTCAATCTGTAGCGGCAATACAGCCTGCCGTGAGTGATGAGGCACATGGCATCGCTGTCAGCACGGTCACGTCGATACAGCATGACCTGGCTGCGCTCCAGCCGCCGGATTCGGGGCAGGCTGCCTGGCATGGTTTGAAACTTGCCACCGGGTTGCAGGCATATCCGATTCATGACGAGGCGGGTACACGGCTCGATTGATAAGCCGCATGTGATCAATTTTCTTTGAGTGCACTGCTCTCACCAAGGTATTTCAGGCAATCTGCCGCAATAGTTCCTCGCGTAGCGCGGCAACGGCATTCGGTTGGGCCAGCGCCGTACCGGTTATGTGGAAAGTATCCTCGGCGCGCGCCCCCAGCGTGTTGATTTTTGCGCTGTGCAGGTTGATATGATGGCGCGCCAGCACATGTGCGATGCGTGCCAGCAAGCCGGGGCGGTCGCCCGCGATGATGGATAGCCGGTGTTTGCCCTTGCTGTCCGCTGCAATGCTGACTTCCGGCGCGATGGGGAAGTGCTTGAGCTGGCGGTTCACCCGGCCTGTCTGCGGCGCAGGCAAAGGCTCTGCACGGATGATCTGTTGCGCCAGTTCATATTCGACGTAGTTCATCACGTCGCGGTAGCTGGCCTTGTCATTGCCTGCTTCCATCACCAGAAAACTGTCCAGCGCGTAGCCGTGCTGCGTGGTGTGGATCTTGGCTTCCATGATGTTGTAGTGTATCCGGGCAAAAAAACCGCAAATGCGCGCGAACAGGTAGGGCTGATCCGGGCAATACACCATCACCTGCAAGCCTTCCCCGATACGGGAGAGGCGCGCCTTGATGACAGGCGTTGTGCTGTTGACGCGGTGCGCCAGCAAGCGGGTGTGCCAGGCGATTTCATCCGGTTCATGGTGCAGGAAATATTCCGCATCGAGCTGTCCCCACAGCAGTTCATGGCGTTCCGGGCCGATTGCATACAGGTTGAGTTGTTCGCGTGTGCGTGCGCGGACTTCACTGATCTGGTCGGCGATCTTGCCGCCCACCATGTAGCGCCGGGTCAGGCAGAACAGGTCTTCCAGTAGCTTGCCTTTCCACACGTTCCACACTTTCGGGCTGGTACCGCGGATGTCGGCCACGGTGAGCAGGTACAGCGCCACCAGATAACGGTCGTTCGGGATTTTATCGGCGAAGGCAGCGATTACATCCTGATCGGACAAGTCCTGGGTCTGCGCGGTGGAGGAAAGGGTGAGATGGTGTTCCACCAGCCACACCACCAGTTCGGTATCCTCGCGCGTCAGGCCGTGCTGCCTGCAAAAACGCGCGGCATCCGTCCGCCCCATGAGCGAATGGTCGCCGCCGCGTCCTTTGGCGATGTCGTGGAACAGCCCGGCGATGTACAGCACTTCCGGCCTGGCGAAATCCTTCATCAGTTTGTTGCACAGGGGATGATCGTGCGCGTGTTTTTCCAGGGCAAAACAGCGCAGGTTATGCACCACCATCAGGATATGCTCGTCCACGGTATAGACATGAAACAGGTCGTGCTGCATCTGCCCGATGATGCGCCCGAAAGCGGGCAGGTAGCGCCCCAGAATGCCGTGCCGGTTCATGCGCCGCAGCACATGGGTGATGCCCTGCGGCTGGCGCAGGATGCTCAGGAACAGTGCACGGTTTTTTGGGTCGCGCCGGAACGTCGCATTCACACTGAAGCGCGCACGCCACATCGCACGCATGGTCGGGGCGGAAAATCCGGTCAGCTCCGGGTGTTGCTCCATCAGCAGAAAACTTTCCAGGATTGCCGACGGTTCGCGCTCGAACAATCTTTCATCACGCGCCTCAATCCGGTCATCGCGCGCCACGAAATGCTCGTTGAGCGGGCGCACCATCGCGCCTTCCGGGAACAGGCGGGCATGCAGATTCTGCAACAGCACGGCATTGAGCAACAGCACCGCCCGCTTGGCGCGGTAGTAGCGCTGCATCAGGTGCTCGCTGGCGCGGCGCGTCTCCGTCGCACTGATATGCATCTGCGCCGCCAGTTCGGTCTGGTAGTCGAACAGCAGGCGATCTTCACGGCGCTTGGCGATGTAATGCAGGCGGATGCGCAGGGTTTGCAGAAATGCTTCGAAGCGCCCGATCCTGCGCGCCTCCTGCGCGGTAATCATGCCGGCCTTGGCCAGTTCGCGCCAGGAATTACCCAGGCCGGCGGCGCGGCTGATCCACAATACGGTGTGCAAGTCGCGCAGCCCGCCGGGGCTTTCCTTGATGTTGGGTTCGAGGTTGTAGTCCGCCTCAATAAAGCGCGCATGGCGCTGCTCCTGCTCCTTTTGCTTGGCGAGGTAGAAAGCCCGGTGGTCGAGGTGCTGTGCCAGCGTGTCGCGCATCTCTTCAAACAGCGGGCGTGCGCCGGTGATCAAACGCGCTTCCAGCAGATTGGTCTGCACCGTTACATCGGATGACTCCGTCACGCATTGCGCCACGGTACGCATGCTGTGCCCGACTTCCAGACCGATATCCCACAGCAGACCGACCAGCTCCTGCAGGCGCTGTTGCAGTGCCGCATCCGGTTCATTGGCAAGCAGGATCAGCAGGTCAATATCGGACTTGGGGTACAACTCGCCACGCCCATAGCCGCCCACCGCCACCAGCGCCAGATCGGGCGGCATGGCGAGCATCTGCCACACCATGCATAAATGTTCATCCACCAGTTTGGCATGGGCGCGCAGCAGGCGGGTGGGTTGTGCGTGACGTTCATAATCCTGTTGCAGGGACAGGCGCGCCGCACGCAGGCTCTGGCGGATTTCGGCTGCGTTTTGCACGGTTGGATTCAAGCGGAGGGAGGAAGGGGGGAGCCGGCGGAAAGGGTCAGTACTTCAAAGCCGGTTTCAGCCACCAGCACGGTGTGTTCCCATTGCGCCGACAGGCTGCGATCTTTGGTTACGACGGTCCAGCCGTCGCCCAGTTGCTTGATGCCAGCCTTGCCCGCATTGACCATCGGCTCAATGGTGAAAATCATGCCCGCCTCCAGCTTTATGCCGCTGTTGGGTTTGCCATAGTGCAGCACCTGCGGCTCTTCGTGAAATTTCCTGCCGATGCCGTGGCCGCAAAATTCGCGCACCACACTGTAGCCCAGCGCCTCGACGAAGCTCTGGATGGCGTGGCCAATATCGCCCAGGTGCGCGCCGGGCTTGACTGTGCGAATGCCGCGCCACATCGCCTGATAGGTGATTTCGCACAAGCGCCGTGCCTGGATGGACGGCTCCCCGACATAGAACATGCGGCTGGTGTCGCCGTGATAGCCATCCTTGATGGTGGTGATATCAATGTTCAGGATGTCGCCATTCTTGAGTTTCTTGTCGCCCGGTACACCGTGGCACACCTGATGATTGATTGAGGTGCAAATGGATTTCGGATAGGGCGCATGTCCATGCGGCGCGTAGTTGAGCGGCGCGGGGATGCACTGTTGCATGTCCACCATATAGTCGTGGCACAGTTGGTCGATCTCAGCGGTGGTGATGCCAGCCTGCACAAAGGGCGCGATATAGTCCAGAACCTCGCTGGCCAGACGACCGGCGACGCGCATCTTTTCGATTTCCTGCGGGGTCTTGATACTGACGGGCATAGCTGTTCGCATTGGGGAAAAATTGGCTGCAAGCATAGTGGATAGTGCCGTAGGGTGCAATAAGCCTGTCCTGAGGGCCAGCCGCTAATCCACCGTTTTTTTGTGGGTTAGCGGAATAGCTATAACCAATGACTTGGCAGCTTGCTGCCTTAGTCAGATGGCTAGTAGTTTCTCCAGTCGTTTCATCAGTGCAGTCGAAGGACGAAGCGCATTGCACCATTACATTCGGTGCATTATGCCTTACGGCTGATATGCATCTTGGCCAGCAGCAACAAAAAAGGCACGCCAAGCGTGCCTTTTTATTCAGCGAGAGCCTCGTCTAACGGTTGCCATTGGTATTGCCGTTATGTCCGCGCCCGAGCGAGAAGCTGTTGCTCGGACGGCGTTGGCCACCCGCGCCTGCACCTGCCGTATTGCCGGGAGCGGCACCTGTGCGGGGGTTTGGACTACGGCGCTGGGCATTGTCGCCGAAACGATTGTGCGTTTGTCCCTCGCGGCGTGCGCCGTTGCCACTGCGGTCATCACGTGGTGGGAAACCATGGCGACTGTCGGGGGCGGTGTGGCGTCCGAAACCGCCGGGCTTGCCGCGCGGGCCGGAAGGTTGCGAGCGCGGCTTGAATTTAGGCTCCAATCCGGCGATGGTATGGGCGATTATGCTCTGGCCGGTGTAGCGTTCAATTTTATGCAGGTTCACTGCATCGCGGTTGGAGGCAAATGACACGGCGATGCCGGAAGCGCCAGCACGGCCGGTGCGCCCGATGCGGTGCACGTAGTCCTCGGCGAATTTGGGCAGGTCGAAATTGATCACGTGCGAGATGCCGGCGACGTCGATGCCGCGCGCGGCCACATCGGTGGCTACCAGAATACGAACCTGCCCACGGCGCAGGTTGTTCAGCGTCCTGATGCGTTCACGCTGGTTCATGTCACCATGCAGTGCCGCTGCGGAATGGCCTTGTGCCAGCAGGCTATCCGCCAGAGTGTCAGCATCGCGTTTGGTGGCGGTGAATACCAGAGCCTGGTTCAATCCCGCGTCGCGCAACAGGTGATCCAGCAGGCGGTTCTTGTGCGCCATGTCGTCTACATACATCAGGCGTTGTTCGATATTCTCGTGGCGTGCTTGGGCAGCTGCAACGGTGATGCGCTTTGGATTCTTGAGCAGGCGTTTTGCCAGGTTGCCGATGACACCATCCAGCGTGGCCGAGAATAGTAACGTCTGGCGCGTGGCTGGTGTGGCGGCGGCGATGCGCTCCACGTCGTCAATAAAGCCCATGTCCAGCATGCGGTCGGCCTCGTCCAGCACCAGCATTTCCAGGCGCGAGAAATCAATGCGACCGCGCTCGATGTGGTCAATCAAACGGCCAGGAGTGGCCACCAGGATGTCCACCGGGTTGGACAGCAGCTTGTTTTGCAGCGGGTAGGGCATGCCGCCCAGGATGCTTACCACTTTCAGGCGCATGTTCTTGCCATACTTGGTGGCGGCGTCGGAAACCTGTTGTGCCAGTTCGCGCGTCGGGGTCAGCACCAGCACGCGCGGGCCTTTGCTGCGCACTGCGGAAGGTTCTGCGATGCGGTGCAGCGCGGGCAAAATGAAAGCAGCGGTCTTGCCTGTGCCGGTCTGGGCGGAGGCCATCAGGTCGTGCCCGGCCAGCGCTTCCGGAATTGCCTGTGCCTGAATCGGCGTGGGTACGGTATAGCCGGCTTCTTCCACAGCTTTGAGAATGGCCGGGTTCAGGCCGAGGGTTGCAAAGGTTGCACCGGTTGCAGTTGCCTCAGTCGTGGTGTTTTCAATAGTTGTGTTTTTGCCGATTACTGTGTTTTCAATGGACACGTTTATTCCTTAAATAATTTAAAGCAAGGCGCATGCGTGGCTTTAAAGCCACACAATAAAATTCAGCAGGGGATATGACCTCTACCGGCGCAAATACATCGTCGCTAACCGGTGAACAGCAAGAGTGCGCCCAGTATTGATGCCTTACATGGGGACGCTGGAGGTCAGGAAACGATGAACCAACGCTGCACGTACATCGCAGCGAGGGGCGCATTATAGGCAAGCAAATAGGGAAAGCAAGCTAAATTTTGGTGGCAATGCCAATATCTTGCGTATAATCCGCGCCCAAATGCAACATACCCGTAATTTTTCCATCATCGCCCACATCGACCACGGCAAGTCCACTTTGGCTGACCGTATCATCCAGTTATGCGGCGGTTTGTCTGATCGCGAAATGGAAGCGCAGGTGCTCGACTCCATGGATCTGGAGCGCGAGCGCGGCATCACCATCAAG